>NZ_JAYFQR010000009.1:0-95868 GCF_034926885.1 Aminobacterium sp. | reverse complement strand
GATGTCATGGCGGGTTTACCTCCTATATCCTTTATTTTGGTTGTTTGAGCAACACCAGTATAAAGGAGAGGTGCCCGCCTTTTTCATTATCTCTTTCACTTTACCTAAGTAAACGGAACGAAACTCTGGCCCATCTACAGTTTCTTCCTTAAAGGGACTTGCCAAAAGAGTATATTAGGTGTTTAATAAACGAGTTTTGATATTCCTCGGTAGCTCAATCGGCAGAGCGGGTGGCTGTTAACCACTAGGTTGCAGGTTCGAGTCCTGCCCGAGGAGCCAAATTTTAGAATTCAAGATGTTTTTACATATAAGAATCCCTTGCAATCGCAAGGGATTCTTTTTTGTCCTTTTGGTGCTTCTGAGTATTAACGTACGAAAATGTATGTTAATTATTAGCAGGTAATGGAATATTATACATGTATTGTGCGTTAGGCCATTGTAGCCAAAATAGATTACCATTACTATCTTTAGCCAAGAAGTAAATAGGCTCTTCTTGCGGATAAGATGATGACATGTTATGCCGAATATAATCGTTTAAACGCCAATTGTTGTTGGAAGAAGAGAGTATCCTTTTTCTTGGGTCACTGATTTTATCTTGAAGAAGTTCGTTATATAGATCTACATGGGCCATACGTAATATGAATGGATTTTGTTTTAATGGAGAAGCACCTTTATTGCGAATACCGAGAAGGAATTCCCTCAAATGGAAGAGACGGTGGCAATCCTTTGTGTTTCTGATATAAAAACCTACGTTTGGAGGAACAGGCAGCCCTGACAAAATAGTATTTTCCAGAATTTCAAAGATATCCGGATTATCCCAGGCACAGTCTACATAACACTGTTCTCCATCTCCAGTTACATGGATCCATTCTTCCAAGTCTAGATTAGCTCCAATTGAAGAGTTCCAGTCGGACATCCCTGTTCGAAGATTAGGTAGACAGCTATTCAATGAATAGAGAAGTTGATTACAATATTCCACAATGTCTTTCTTGCCTTCATCGTCAAGAGGAAAGTTAAAATCTTCTTCCAGAAATGCAAGTTCAAGAAATGTCGAGCCTTCCATTGTTGTTGAGAGGGGGACCTCTCCTTCAGGGGTAAGCGTCACCGCTCTGCATAAATTTTCAAGTAGATTAACATAATCTTCTTTGGCAATGTGTGAGGCATTCTCGTTTGCTGTGTTGATGCAGAGAACGATAGCTTTCTCTATTGACTCGTAACTTATTGCATGGCATCTAACTTGAAATGGGTTGAGTTTTATTCCCTCTTGTACCGATTTGTCAAAATCTAGTCTGCCCGGAGTTATATCCAAAACTGGATTCCCTGACGTTATCTTTGTGAGAGGGAGTGTGTTCATTTTAAGAACATTTATTTTTAATCCCACTTGGCAAGTGTTGAACGGCATACATAAAAGAGAGCGATATTGTTTATCATCTTTTGTTCCTACTAAATCACTTTTCCTATCACCAGCTCCAAAGGCTATACCGGTTGCGGTTATCCATTTGTTGTCGGAGCCCTTCAACTGCAGGAAAGCATCCCAAATTTGTGGAATTTTGCCACTTCCAGGATAGATTCCGCAGACGGAATAGGTTCCCCTTATTCCTTTTTCCATAACGATGCCGTCAGGTCCTTTACCGCCTCTAAGCAAGAATCCTGATACATTATGTCCTGGAGAAAGTTCCAGAATCTTTATGCCTTCCACTCCTTCCAATCGGGCAAGTAGGCAGTGGAAACAAGCTGTTTCCAAATCGTTGAAAGCGGCCTTGTTCTCGGTTTTTTGGGTTTTTTCGAAGTTTTGAATAGATGTCAAGATAGCTTTGCCGTCTATGGTAAGGATGCGGTGGAAATTGGTCCATCTTGCATTCTGTGGGCTATCTAGCCTTTCTCTGGAAGCAAATTTCCCGCAGCTTCTGAACCATTTTACGAACTGAGACGCAAATTTTCTATCTTTTGCAGTCTCCGTACACTCCTGTTTGGTCACTTCGTTGCATAAGTCTATCATGGGGTAGACAGGCAAGTTGGCAGTATCTTTCTCTGTTGTCCATGGAGATAAGGGCTTTCCTAAGATGACGTAGATTTTATGTTCTGTGGTTCCCAGCGGTTCGACTTTTCCTTTTACCTTGAAATACCATTCCCATTGTTGAGTGTAACATTGGGAATGTGCTCCAGAAAGAGTATTATCCTTCAAAGGAAGTTTAACAGTATAGTTTCCGCTTTTCGTAACTGTAAAGTTTATCTCTGGGATTCTTCCTAAAAGGGATTTCTCAGGTGTCCTGGCACCTATAGTGACAACAATTTTCTCATTGGTGAAATTGTTGCAGTTGAGGGTTGCCTTGACGAATATGTTTTCTGTCTTTTCTCCCTGATTATGATAGAGAATCGATGCGTTCTTAAGTTCCGAAGAATTCCATTCAGGAAGCACAGGATCATGGTCGAAATCAGGTCTCCCTAACAGCGCTCCTGCATCGATAAGTGTTTCATCGTAGAAGGCGATGGATTTAACTAAAAGGGTGCACTCTTCGCTACCAGTAGGTTGAGATGGATCGGTGTTGGGAAAATGGTGTATTTCCCTGTATCCCTTTATTCCTCTACTGACAGCCAGGATAAAGGCTCCATTTGCTGCAAGATATTCCGGACTTTTTATGCATTTGCTTACACAATAGAGGAATCGTACCATGAAGGGTCTTGTCCCAAAGGGGTTATGTGTGATCCAAGCACAATAAAACGAGTATAGTATAACGCTCAGTTCAAAGCACCCGTATATGGCAAGAATAAACTCGAGAATATCTTTAGAATCTGGCTCGTCTTCTATCATTAGATTCGATAGTGAAGGATCAGAAGTTAAGCAATTCCTCAGTAGTAGCGACATTGAACCGTTGAGTTTCTGTTTCTCCTCGTCTTTAAATCCCCTCGTAGCTTCAAGACCTGTTACGGAATGCAATATTTGCAGGAAGACTTCAGCGGCGAAACGATTTTGCCATTCTTCCATGTTGCTAAATCCTGTTTCATTATCGGGCATGGCGAATTCGAACGGAGGTAGTTCTCTGTCTAAGACAGTATTTTCAATAAGGGTTACTTCTGTTTTCGAATATGCGAGGTTCCCACCATGGAGGATCTCTGCGCCGTTGCCTTCTTGAGAAAATATCCATAGAGCCTTTAGATCGGGGGCGAAGTAGTAAGGTGCTACATCAGCGTATTCTGTTAGCTTCTCTGCTGTCAAGGCAGAGGAAAAGATACAGATACTATCCAGATGTCCTTGGAGGCCGTTGTTGAAAGTTCTTCCCTTCTGACAGTTGCCCAAGTATATTTCGGCTCCTTCTGTTCTTGCTGGGGACGTTGAGATGGTATGGCTCCCAGCGGGGGATCCATCTATGTAAAGGCTTACTGAGGTACTAGAGACAGTCGCGGTTAGGTCTATCCATCTCTGAGCTTTGATCTCTCTGTCGAAGGTAAAACGTTTCTCTCCCAATGAAAAAAATGGGCGAGTCTGTTTATCGGATAAACCCAAACATACGGATCCTGGTTTTTCAGGTGTGCCGTTACAAAAGATATATGTGTCATTATCCTCTGTCGTAATGCCAAGATACACTTTAGCTAATAATGTGAACGTTGAACACTCTTTACTTCCTGGGTTGACGGGAGCGGTTCCTATAGGAACAATACAACCTTCTTTCCCCGGCGTAATACCATATACCAGATTCACTATGTCGCAACCTCCCGTCAGCTGTAGCTTATGTTTACGGGAACTGCGGTCAAGCGGTTCGTACTCCCCAAAATCGGCCCATAATTCAATCTTATCTCGGGAAATATGATGATTGGAGAAGAAGAGTTTTTGTACTTCATCTTTATCTAGAGCTTGGGAGTAGAACTCCACATCTTGTAAATAGCCCTCCATAAGGCCCATTTTCCATGGAGTATTCTTGTCGATGAAAGAAGATTGAGAGGAAGATGTTTTGGCTGACAGTGCGGGAAAACCTTGTAAATATATTATGACGTTGGTTTTGTCGTAGACGATGTCAACTTTGTTCCAGTCCCTTTCTGCAAGAGGGTCTTTAGCGATGTCAAGAGTGAAGGTTCCTAGTCCCTTTGAGAAAAAACGAAGAGCACCCTTTACTATTTCTAAGGAAAAAACGCCTTCTTGGGTGATTATCGTGGCATTTGATTCCCGGCTAGAGATATAGAATCTTGCGCTAAGGGTGAAAGGAGTACTGCCGCATAGGGATATGAGTGGGGGATCATTTATGATGGCACAGTCGGGAGGGTTGCATTTCAGAGAGAAAAAACTTCTTCTCTGATGGCTCATTTCATTGCCTCCCACAGAGTTTGCTTGACTGCGGCGCTATCTCTGTGGGGATTGTCGAATATCTCATTCGTAGGTGCTTTTACTAGTGCTTGCATATTGTTGTCTCCTACAAGGATACCTTCAGCGAAAAAAGTACAGCCTTCTTTTGAGGAAGGATCATTTTCTTGGGGGCATAGTTCCAAGTTATAAACCTCGTCGCCGGGCACTTTCCATATGCCTGTAAGTTTAAGGATTTCTCCAGTTTGATGTATAAAGTGGCAGTTGCCAGTTACTTCTGATGCTCTCATAGCTCCCTTGTCAGTAACAATCGGATGGTCTTTAGTGCAGACAAGGTCAAGACCGTTTAGTGTGTGGAAGTGGATCATGTCATCTTTTTCATTACCCCTAATACATTGTGTTACTACAGCAGTATAACCGTTGGTGTTCATCTGTACTAAGTCACCGATCTTTATAGTTTCGATAGGGCGTTCACATCCATCAGCCATGAGAATTTTAGTTCCCTTAGACAAGCATCCCCACAGAATATGCAGGCATCTGGAAAGGGTGGCATTAGAAGGTATAGGGGGGGCCAGCGTGCTACTGATCTGTATGCTGCCTCTATCACCGCTCTCTCTTACATATTGAACAGTGAAGTAGATGTCGACTTTGTCTTTTTGAGGTAATCGGTTAGAAGGAACATTTGTCTTCCAGTCTGGATCAAGATCGAAGAAAAAACCATTTGTGTACTTTGCCGGTGCATCCTGACCTTTAACGAACCTGTCTTGCAGCGGAATTTCTCTGTCTGTCTTCGTGTAGCGTGCAATACCATTTTGGCAGTCTAGTTTCAGATCAAAGGTACTAAGATCAATACATCTAAAAGGATCACTGTCATCTTCGAACTCCACCCATGCGGAGAGAGGCGCGAAGAGACGTTGTTTTCCAGTAGCAGGATCGAAGCTTTCCTCATAGATGTAATCAATTTCCTCTTCGGCAACAGGTCTGCGGTTGTAGCAAATATTGATGGGGCTCTCTTGGGTGGAATCCTTTTTGACGGGTTTTAGTAAGTGTACTTCTTTTACTTCGCCAGATAGATATATTTGCGACTCTATATTGCGGCTGCTCAGAAATCCTTTAAGTTGTCCATTTGTCGCTTCTGCCCAATGGGAAGTATAGTCTATTTCCAGTACGTTTGAGGCATAGTCCGCAGGATCGAAATCAGAACAGAGTACCAGTTTCGTGTGATCTGTCTCCTCAGTCGTTTGGGCAAAGGTAGCTACATGTTCATCTTTTGACGTGCGTACTTCGATTTTTTCGTCTATATAAAGAGCTTTTGAAACGAGAGATGTTGATGCTTTGATTACGAGAGAGTGGCTTTCCTTATCCCATTTGATGATTCCTATTTCAGCTCCATCTTCGAATCCTTCTGTCTCTTTCTCCTTAACTTCCCCTTGGGAAATCAATGCCGTTGTTCGTAAAGCATTATAGAGAACAGGCAATTTTTCTTTAACGATTTGTTCGCCACCATACATGTCAAAAATCCATTGGTCATGATGAGGATCACCAAATTTTATAGGTATGCTTTCTCCGGGTTTTCGCAGAATCCTTGCTAACTCCATTCTTTTCATGATACTCCTCCTTTTGTTTGTAGCAGATTTGCTGGTGGAGATCAAAGTGTTGTAGATGCTGCTTGTAAAATATTGTATGCTACACGTTCTTATATTTAAAGCGGTATTTTAATTGTGCAATTGTGACTTGCCCTTCAAATGATGATTTTAAAATCGATGAGCTATTCTCCTATGTAGACATACTAGAGAAACTTATTGGGGGAAATGGAGTATTTGCAAAATTTTCATGATTAATACTTAGGAACTTTACGGTAAGGTTCAATAGAATGCTTCCCTTATTAGTAAGAATAAAGTCATAACAAATATCTTAAAAAATATGCTTAACAAAGGTGATATAATTTATTTTAATAGTGTTATTTTACTTTAAATTTTTGTTTTTTTATTTATAAATTTTCCCCAAAATAATTATAGTGTATATTTTGTAAATTTTTTTAAAAATAAATAATTATTTTAATTAATAATAGATATCGTATAGAAGGTGAAGAAATGCTTGAAGAGCTTTCTGGAATAAGAGTAAAAGGTCAATTTTTCTCGGAAGAAAAAGTTTTAAAATTTTTCCCCCCAGAAAAGAGATTGGCAATCCTTTATGGGAAAAATGGAAGTGGAAAAAGTTCTATATCAAGAGCAATATATTCTCTTGCTCATTCAGAAGAAGAGGAATCTAGAGATCTGTTAAATTTTGAAACTAAAAATTTTATTAATAATGATGGAGAATTTTTGACTTTTGGCGATAACCAATTTCAAATTAAGATTTTTAACGAAAATTATGTTGATAAGAAGATCAAAATTAAAACAGAAGGCCTTGATTCTATTGTTATGTTCGGAGAACAAATTAAAATAGATAAAGAAATAGGCTCCAAAAAAGAAAATGTACAAAAAATTAGCGAAAACCTAGACAAAGATAGGGAAAAATTAAAAAATTACAAGGAAAATGGTAGTGTCCAAGCTCCATCTTATTACAAAGGCAAAATAGAAAAATCTCTGAAGGAGGAAAATGGCTGGGCCAATCTTGATAAAGAAATAAAGGGGAATAAAATAGCTACCTCAGTAACTGATAGTTTAATAGAAGAAATCGGACTTCGCAATCCTGTAGAAGAGCGAGAGGCTTTAAAGAGTGATTTTGAAAGAAAGTTGGATAAGTTTAAAAAACTCAAACAAGGTGGATCATTGATGAATGATCCAATATTGTCCGTAACTGTAAAACCAGATATTGATAAAAAGGTTAGCGAGGCATTGTCAGTGCAAATTAAAGAACCGATTTTAACGGAACGTGAAAAATTGATTTTTAAATCCTTGATTGATGGCCACCAAAAAAGGATAGAAGAAGCACGAATACAATTTTCTGATAAAAATGCATTAGTGTGCCCATTTTGTTTCCAGTCATTAACAGATGGATATAGAAAAAGTTTGTTGGGTTGTTTTGAAAAAGTCCTTAATAAAGATGTTGAAGAGCATAAAAGGGACTTGAGAGAATTAGAACCTGAACGAATAGTTTTTGATGTGAATTTATATCAAAAATTATCTGAACGCCTGCTGGGCGAAATTGAAGAAAAATTGCAATATTGCAACGAGATTATCGATAGTTATAGCAAATCGATAGATCAAAAAGTTGAGAATATTTATTCTCCTATTAATATTATTGATCGTCATTTAGAGAATAATATTAATCAGTTGAATTTAAAGTTAAAAGAGTTAGAGGTTGAAAGGGAAGATTATAATGCAAATATTAACGACATCAACGCTCTTAAGGATGAATTGATTGTAATGAATAAAGATATAGCTTCTTATAGAGTTAGGGAGGATTGGCTTAATTATCAAAGGCAATTAGAGGAAATGAAAAGTATTGAGGAGCGGATTGCAAAATCCGAGAAGTTAATAAAAAATGAACAGGATTCTATAAAAAAATTACAACAGCAAAAAAGTAATATAAAAATTGCTTTGGATTATATAAATAATAGTTTAGCTTATGTGTTTTTTTCAAGAAAACGTATGATTGTTGAACTTGGAGAAAATAATGCATATTTGTTAAAAGTATGTGGTAAAATGCTTAGTCCCGAAAAAATATCTTGTGGAGAGAGGAATATATTAGCTCTTTGTTATTTTTTTTCGGAAATTTTTAACAACTTTAATGAAAATGATATATATTCTAAACCTATGTTACTTGTTCTTGATGACCCCGTTTCAAGCTTTGATTTTGAGAATAAGGTAGGTATTCATTCTTATTTGAAATATGAAATAGTAAGAGTCTTAAAAGGTAATTCTTCCAGCAAGATACTGCTGATGTCTCATGATTTGGAAGCAATTCAAGCTTTTTCAAAGCTCAATAGGGATTTAAAAACACTACTCGGTTGTAATACAGTTTTTGTTTCGGAATTGAGTTCACAGAAAATTAGGAATTTCAAGGTAGAGGAAAGGAATGAATATTCTAAGCTGCTTGATAATATTTATGCTTATGCAAAGGACACAACCTCTAATGATTTAGCTATTGGAAATGAAATGCGAAGGGTTCTTGAAGCTTTTACAACGTTTGAGTATAAAACGGGTTTTGACCAAATTGTTAATGACGAACAGATCATGGGACAATTGGATAAAAGATATTATAAAGAATATTTCGGTAATTTTGTAACTAGATTGGTATTACATGGTGAAAGCCACTATGAAAATAGGGTTAAAAGTGGGCAGGGGGTAGGCCCTTATTCATTTATTTCAGAAGAAGAAAAAGTTAGGACTGCCAGGGGAGTTTTGTGCTTAATTTATTTGTTGAATCCAAGCCATCTTGCAGCGTATCTCAAGGGCCAAGAAAAAATCCATCAAATAAAAGATTGGTGTAAAGAGATAGAAGAGCTTTGCTACAGGTAAAATATATGCAGCATAAACTTTGCTTTTGTCAACTATTCTAATGAGCATTTTTTTAAAAAGTTAAGAATATATATGGCAATATCAAATTTATTTGTAATAATGATTAGGAGAGTGGATAGTTTTGTTGGTTAGTTGATGTATTTGATTTTGTTGCGGTAATCTTGGATAAGCACGGGCAGAAACAGAGAGGCCTTAACTTAAAAGAGAGAACCTACAGACCAATGTCAGTTGACTGAGTGAAAATCCTCAAGTCTAAAAGCAGCGTTCACTTATGAAGAATTTTCTCCATAGTAGATAGTCTCATACAACAACCTGCTCCTTAAAATTATGATGCCTGTGTAGGGGCTATAGATTTGGACAAATTCTTCGACTGTGATAAACATGATATCCTCATGCCGAATTTAGCTTAACGAGTATTTGTAGATGCCTTACTTAATACGGCTTATTAAGTTCTTTTCTGGTGGATATACTGCTTAATAACCTAATCTTGATTGGGATCTATTGAAGAGATAGTTTCATCACCTACTCAATTGTTGCAACGAAATTAATATATAGATTTAGGACATCCTGATAAAAGTATGTTTGAATTTTA
The DNA here is from genome assembly GCF_034926885.1 of Aminobacterium sp. Lineage (NCBI taxonomy): Bacteria > Thermotogati > Synergistota > Synergistia > Synergistales > Aminobacteriaceae > Aminobacterium > Aminobacterium sp. The sequence continues at coordinate 86,513 of NZ_JAYFQR010000009.1, read as the reverse complement.
AATTCAGAGGACGTATTTAATAAATATTTTTTGATTTTATGTAAAATTACTTTTGAAATTTTAGTTAATTTAAAGTCTTGATATGCAAAACGTTTATATTGATTTTCTTCGTTTTTTTCATCTATAATTTAAATATTAAAGGGGATTCCCAATGAAGAAATTTTTGTCTCCTACTATGGATGATCTAAAACTTGAATGCGTTTTAATGCAGGCTTGGAAAAAAACATCGAAATATATGCGCTATCATAATTGGTATACAGATGTCCTTGAACTTGATTATCAAGCATTACGTTTACCTAGTTTTCTTCATGAAATCCAGTATCGATTAAAAAAAGCTCCTGAATGGTTTCCTACTCCGTTAAAGGTAGTACCTGCCCCTAAATCTCAAAAATGGAAGTTTGAAAATAATGAGTGGAGTCCTAATCAGCCTCAAAACGTTTACGGAATACTTCGTCCGCTTGCTCACGTAGATTTAGTGGACCAAGTTGTTGCAACTGCCGTCCTTTTATGTATGGCTGATCAAATAGAAAACCTTCAGGGAGATCCTTCTCTTTCTATCGACACAACTGAGAATAGGAAAAAAATAATAAACTACGGGAATCGACTTTTTTGTGACAGTGTAGATGGAGAACTATATTTTCGTTGGGGTAACAATAAATTATATCGCCAGTATTTTGCTGATTATCAAACTTTTCTTAAGCGCCCAGAAGTTGTGGTAGAACAATTAAAACAAAAAGGATACTCAAAAGACAGCATCGTAATTGTTCAAAGTGATTTATCAAAATTTTACGATAGAGTTCGCCCAGAGTATTTGGTGAAAAAAATAGAATTACATTTACTTTTTGATGATTCTAAAAAAAAGGCAATCTGGCTAAAATTCTTAGAAAATTTCTTAAGTTGGGAGTGGGCAGAAGGCAACGACAGAGATTGGGCAGTGGAATATGCAAATTTTAATAAGATAAAAAATTTTAATAAGATAGCATTACCTCAAGGGCTAGTCGCTTCTGGCTTTTTTGCTAATTTATTTTTGTTAGATTTTGACCAAGGTCTTCGTGACTTTTTTGGGAGAAAAATAAATGATCAAAACATCTTTTTGCAAGATGCTTGTCGATATGTAGATGATCTACGATTAGTTTTCACAGTTTCATCAGAACTAAAAATAGAAGATATTAAAAAAATTGTTATTGAATGGCTTCAAAATTTATTAGAGAAAAAAGCTGATGGTTTAATTGTCCAGAAAGATAAAACTAGTGTCACAAAGATAGATGCAGAAGAATACTTTTTTGTTCCTCAGTCAAAAAGGGCGAATTCTATTCAGCATAAAGTATCTGGTATATTTGATATGGTTCATGGTTCAGAATTAATAAATGCTATTGAAGGCTTTTTTTATACCCAAAAAAGGTATTCTTCTGAGAAAAATGTAGAAGGTAAGCAGACAGGATTAATTATAAAATCCTCAGATTTAAAAGATGGTACTGCTGCTCGTTTCGCTGCAGGAAAATTTCGACGCGTATTTAGATCATTGCGCCCGATGTTGACTGATACGCCTTCTTTGTCAGGGCGAGAATCAAGTGATGGTCCTTTTTCGCTTGTGTTATCGAAACAACAATTGGATGAACGTGCTTGGCTGTTTTCCGCTATGCTTATTGAAGAGTGGGTAACTGACCCTTCTAATGTTCGGTTATTGCGCATTGCTTTAGATGTTTATACTAGCGAAATTTTTTTAAATAAAATTTTAAAGATTCTTGAGGATGGATGGGGAAAAAATTGTTCCGTATTTGAATCTAGAGCGATTAAACAATACTGCTTAGCAGAGATATTTCATGCAGGAGCAATAGAAACAGGAATGGTTGCTGATGACGATTGTATCCCATTTGGGGTAAATTTAGAAAAATATCATCTCCGTTTGATAAAAGAAGCAAAACAAATTTTAGAAGGTTTTTTTGAAGAAGAAAAGCCGACTTCTAATTTCCCTTGGTATTTAATGCAACAGGTCTTTCTATATTTAATTTCTAGGAATGAAATTGAAGATATTGAGTTAAACAAAAAAAGGATGAAATATGATACTTCTTTTTCTCTTTATTTAAAATTTATTAATTTTTTGAGAGGGGGAAACTACAAAAATTTTAATGAAAAATGTTTGTTTTCAATATTAGCTATTTCAGCTTTTAACAATAAAAAAATATTAGAAAAACAAGAGAAAAATATAGAAGAATACATAGAAGGAATGTTTTATATCGCCCCCTCCGTTGCTTTTAGTTATTGGGAAATGTTGCAAGAAAAGGGAGAAGGAGAAAAATATAAAGATATTGCTAGTCAATTAGGGTTGATAGTTAACAATTCAATAAATATTAATAATGAATCTGTTCTCCCGTTACCCAATTTATCTTTTGCAATCCCCAATCCTTTTTGGGAAGAAGAAAATTTGTTATTACTTGCAAGTGGTATTTGTGAACAATTTTCAAAAGGTAAGATAAACATATCCAAAGATTTAGGGGATAGTCGAGAAGCAGAGAAAATAGATAAATTAAAATCTCCTTGGCAAATCGAATGTGAATATGAGATTGATAATTTTAAAAAAATAAAAATTAAAAAAATATGCATAGTTTCTTTTAGCAAGGAAATGCCAAACGTATTGAAAACTCCAGATTGGATAGATGATGAAGATAGCAAAAAACGTTATAAATTAGGACAACTTTTACGTTTCGCTCTACGAGGCAACATTGATTTTTACAATTCTAGATCTCGAATAAAACAACGTAAGAATTTATCATACGTTCCTCCAATATCCCATTGGGAAAAGCTTCGATCAAGTGGATATAATGGCAGAGAAGCTTTTGCTCCTGAATGGGTTGCAATCTCTTCTTTTACAGAAAAGCTGTTGTTTGAACTTTTGCGCTGGCCTGGTTGTGGAATGCTTACTGAGCCAAAGAATTTTCTGGAAATAAGTGCAGATATTACCAACCATTTAAAGGAAATACAAAAATTGCGAGGGGACTCATCTAATGTCCTTTTTCTAGAGCAAGAAGCTTTACTTCCTTATAATTCGTTTGATAATAAATGGCAGCGATCTCTTAGAATAGGTATCGTGCAAAGTATAATACCGAAAAGCGGGGATTTCGATAAAGACATAACTTTATCAGATGCTGTTTTTAGGAAGAGACACCGTCAACATCTTGTTGCAATACTTGAAGGTGTGGAACAAATGCTGAGGGTTAGAGAGACTCATATGGAAGGGAAAAAACAAGGAGAAACGTTGTTGGATTTTTTAATTTTCCCTGAACTCGCTATTCACTTGCAGGATGTAGATTCTCTTCTTATTCCCTTTGTGAGAAAACATAAATGTATGGTATTGGCTGGTTTGGTTTTTTATAAAGAAGAAATTTTAAGGGATAATCCCCTTATCAATACTGCTATATGGCTTATTCCTGAATGGGATAAAACTTTGGGCATGCATGTTCGTAAAATTTTACAGGGGAAAGCCCATCTTACATCGAAAGAAAAGCATAGTGAAGTTCAGTCTTGGAGGCCGGCACAATGGATAATAAATTATAAATGGAATAGCGAAGAGGAAGAACCTCCGTTAAGAATATCTGCTTCGATTTGTTATGATTCTACGGACATTTCTTTAGCATCGGACTTAACTTCACGTTCAGACCTTTATGTAATATGTGCTTTAAATGAAGATGTTGGAACCTTTGATAGAATGATAGAAAGTTTACACTATCATATGTATCAGGGAGTAATTATTGTTAATAATGGGAAATATGGCGGGTCTAGTTTTTATATGCCGTATAAAAAAAACTATTACAGGCAAATATTACATCTTCACGGTCAACCTCAAGCTCAAATTGCATTTATAGATATTGACCCACGTAAAATGCTTTGTAAGGGGAATAATGGGGAAAACAAATGTGGTCAAGCAGAAGGTCATAAAGGCTGTACAAATTGTAAAAAAGAACCTATAGGCATATGGAAGACTCCCCCAGCAGGTTGGCAAGAGCGAAATAGATAAAAAGATTACTTTTTATCCCAATATCTCTTGAACTCTTCCTACAATGCCACTTTCTAGGCGAACCTTTATCCCGTGGGGATGCGTCGGGCTTTTTGTAAGTATATCTTTAACAATACCTTCAGTTAACTGCCCCGTTCTTTGATGTGGTTTTTGAACGATTTTAACTCGAAGACCTGGAGTTATATTTTTTCGTATATTTCCTGACATTTAAAATTCCTCCTGTTGCTTATTTCTCTATGCATCTAGTTATTATGACACTTTTCGACGCAAGGAACAGCCTGACGATTTGAATAAGAGTTGAGATATATTCCAGCTAAAATCAACATCCCGCTGATAATTTTCACAGTGGAGAGACTTTCTCCCAAGAAGATCATTCCAAGTAGAACAGAAAGAAAAGGAGTTAGATTTAAGAAAGCAGCAGATTTACTTGCCCCTATGCTTTTTATGGAGATTTGCTGGAAAATATAACCTAGAGCAGATGCGAATACTCCAAGATACAGAATGGAGAGCCATCCCTTATATGTGGGGGTAACTTGAAGGTCAAGAGCACCAGTTATTAACAAAAGCGGAATGGTGATAATGAGAGAAAAGAGATTTTCGTAGCCCACCATAGTTATTGGAGCATAATTATTGGCGACCTTCCTACTTATGATTGTAAAAACGGCCAGGGCAAAAGAAGCTCCAACCTCATAAAGATCTCCAATGTTGAAGTTCATATGAAGCAGAGCGTGAATGTCTCCGTTTGTAATAAGAAAGATGACCCCCGAAAGAGCTATTATCAGAGCACATATATTTTTAAGTCCTAAAGGTTCTTTAAGAAAGATAAAAGCCAGAATAGCTGTCATGAACGGCGTTGTGGCAAAAATAATCGCAGCATTTGTTACTGATGTGTAGAGTAACGCAAGAAAAAAGAAAAGGTTATTTGCAAAAACGCCTGTAAAACCAAGTATAAATAATACGGGGATGTCGTGTACTGATATTTTCCATTCTTGTTTTTTTCGCAAAGCAATGACGATAAAAATAAAAATAGAAGCTATAAGAAAGCGGAAAAAAAGCAGATGTAAAGGTATGAATTCATCAACACCTAATTTACCGCAGATATATGCTCCAGCCCATAGCAATGTAGCACTTAACATGGGTAGATATGCTCCGTAGTCTTTTATAAGACGATTCATGTACGTTTTTCCTCCTGCGATTTTGCTTATGTTAAAGCAAAACATTCCGCCAGTATAGGTGTTTTAAGCAAGGAGTCAACAGGTTTTACCAAGGTCCCTCATTAGAAAATATTTCTTCTAGTTCTTCATTGTTGAAACCGAGTTCTTTACACATAAGTTCACTGTGTGGTTTAGGTTGAAGAGTGGCAGATCCGCCATAATCACTTCCAAACAAGACGTTTTTTAGGCCGAAAGCCCGAAGAGTTTTGGCTAAGTTTTGTATCTCTTCCTTTGTGGATCGTGTAAAAAAACCTTCATATTCTTTAGCTGTCGGCTCATCGATAATGGATCCTGAAATATCAACCCATATTCTGTGCTTAAGTTCAGCATTTCGATCACAGTACTCTTTAAGCTTTTGCATAATACGCTGTGTCATTTTTGGGAAACCGCCTGTTCCAAGAACGTGAGCAAATTGGACTTTCAGATTGCTGATGGGGAGTATAACATCGTCCATAAAGAGGGAAAAGCTCTCTATGTCGTATGATTTGTTTAAAGCATGGTAGTGAATAGCGACAGGCATATTATGCGTGGCAGCTTTTTGAAAGAGGTCTTTTAGCCTTTGGCGATGTTTTGCGTTTTTTACCTCGATTTGTGCCACATTGAAGTGTACTTTTAAGCCTTTCATATGTAGCTCTAAGGCGCATCGATCCACCTCTTGAAGAGCAAAGTCAAGTAGAGGGTTTATACTCGCTACAACTATTAGTCTGCCTTTGGCTAAGATTCCTTGAGAAGCAGCATAGTTGTTTTCTTCTTGCACGCGATGCACTAAGTTTGTTCGCGGAAGCAGCGGACTACCCCAAAAATATGCTCCTGAGAATGCAACCCCTTTGGCAAATTTTGCCTGATCCAGAGCGTGTACAAGTGTTTTGGTGTTTCCATCTTTTGGCTTCTCATATTCTTGCTTCTCTCGTTTGTTGTCTGAAACTAGTTCTATTTGTGGTGTTATCTTTTCCCTCATAAGTTTCTCTAATGCGCTTTTGACATTTTGGGGATAACACGACTCAAGATATGGACTCCATAGATGCATGTGGCAGTCAATATATTCTCGTGACTTGGCTTGAGACTTTGTCATTTGCTTTCTCCTTTTAAACGCGCAGTTTTGTGTTTCTTAACAGAGAAGAGAATCTAGGAAGATCTCTCTTCTCGATAGATTCGATAATATCGTGGTATATATCACATATCACGCTAAATTCCTTTTCCCCCATTTTTTGACGAAATGTCTGAGATGTATAAAGGCCCAAATATATCCACCCAATGTCACCTAGTAAATCCCATATGAAGAGCATTGTTGGGCTTTGTGCTTCTATAAATATTCTTCTATGAAAGGAGATGTCGTTTTCACGGTATGTATTGCTATTTGTATCTGATGATGATTTCCTCATTTCTTTTAAAATTTCTTCTAGATCTTTAACAAGTAGAGAGAGATTTGTTTGGTTCTCTAAAATCCATTTGAAAGCGAGTTCTTCCATTTCTGTGCGAACTTGAATAGCGTCTCGTACTTCCTCTTTAGATAGGTTGCGAATATATGTTTCTTTATATGGTATGGATTCGATTACTTTTTTCACTTTTAATTCGGCCAAAGCTTCGCGTACAACAGATTGGCTGACGTCAAGTTCTTGTGCAATCCCTACGACAGTAATCTTCTCTCCAGGTTTATATTTGCCTTCATATATTTTCCCCATTAGAAACTCTTTTACGTAATCTTTATACGTAACAGGCTTTGCTGGCATCGTAGTTTCCTCCTTGCTCATACTTTTTGAAAATGCTCACAATTTAGAACTTCTCGCTAGTTTCCTTTCAAGCAAGCCTATTCCCTGAGAAAGGGTGGAAGTTATGATGAAATAAAACACCGCTACAATGATGTACGATTCCAATACCCTAAATGTCATCATACTTACCCGTTGAGCAACGTATGTGAGATCTTCCAAAGCAAGAAGAGATACGAGAGATGATGTTTTGATTAAGGTGATCAATTGCCCAGCCAAGGCAGGTAAAACACGTCTTAAGGCCTGGGGAAAAACTACATATCTTGCTACCTGTATAGAACTCATGCCAATGGAGAATGCCGCGTCTTTTTGTCCGTTTGGAACTGCATTAATTCCAGATCGTATTATTTCGGCGACAAATGAACCTGAAAAAAAAGCAAGAATAGCTACAGATGGCCAAAATATGGTTTTATATCGAATAAGCTGTCCTATTCCGAAGTACATAAAATAAACTTGAATAAGGATTGGTGTATTCCTTATGATTTCGATATAGAAGATAGCCAGATATCGAGGAATACGAAGATGGCTTATTCTGCAAAATGCAGCTATTGTTCCTATAATAAGAGCGAAAATCATTGCCGTTAAAGAAATAAGGATTGTATTTTTCAATCCAAGAAAAAAGAGTTCTCTATATGCCAGCACGGCGGTGAAATTAAATGTCATCCTTCTCACTCCGTTCTTTTTTTTCATAATGATTAATAAAAAAATCGTGATGGTCTGGCAATCTTTTTAAAAAACATTGGATTCTGGTGTGGCTGTTATTTCCAAAGAAATGAGCAGGGGAGGAATCCGCTAAAATTTTTCCATTTTCGAGGAAGATCATTCGATGGGCGATTTGTCTGGCAAAGGCCATTTCGTGCGTCACAATGATCATCGTTGCTCCCTTTTTTGCGATATTTTTGATAACGTCAAGCACATCGCAGATCATTTCCGGATCAAGAGCTGAGGTAGGTTCATCGAAGAGAAGCAGTTGTGGCTCCATGGCAAGAGCTCTCGCTATAGCAACACGTTGCTGTTGCCCTCCAGAGAGTTCTGAAGGATACGCTTCTGTCTTTTCACCCAACCCTACAGACTGAAGCAGTTTTTTGGCACGAGTATATGCTTCTTTTTCCGATTCTTTCTTTACCTTGAGAGGTCCTAGAGCGATATTGTCAATAATATTGAGATGGGAAAAGAGGTTAAAATGCTGAAACACGACGCCAATTTTTTCGCGAATATGTCGTGTTTTTTCACTGCTTACTCCACAGAGAGGAGCTCCAGAGAGATATATTTGCCCAGTATCACATTTTTCAAGGCCGTTGATACATCGCAGAAGAGTGCTTTTTCCACAGCCACTGGGGCCGACAAGGCAGAGTATTTCTCCTTGTTGAAGAGAGAAGGATACTCCATTGAGAACTCTTTCTTTCCCAAAGGATTTATAGATATTTTCTACTCTTAAAAGAGAGTGTTTTACCATGAAAGAGGCCTGCGATTATTGCCCTTTAAGGGACGGGGATAATTCTTCCCACCACCAATGGTTGGTAAACCATTTATCGTAGTTTTCTTTATATTCAGGTGAATCCATATAATTACGTAAGTATGTGTTCAGCCATAAAAGCAAGTCTGGTTGTCCCTGTTTAATGGCGATTCCATGTCCGTTATTTGTAAGTTTTTCGTAGATGGGATAGGTTTTTTCTGGCTGGAGTAGAGAAAAATACATTGCTAGGGCTTCGTCGGCAAATACGCCATCTATTTGCTCTGCTAAAAGAGCCATGAAAGCTGTCCCTAGATGATTAAACTCTTTTACTATTGCGTTGGGACACGCTTTCTGAGCTTTTTCGACGGTAGGAGTTCCCATCATAGCGCCAAGAATGATGTCCTTTTGATTGAAATCAGCTATAGATTGAAGTTCGTTTTTATGTTTCATATTTGCCAATAAACAGTATCCGGTATGGAAATAAGGAATAGTAAAGTCTACGGCCAGGGCTCTTTTGGGGGTAATCGCCATTCCCATAATAAGCATATCAATATCACCATTTTGCAGTGAGGGAATAAGCATGTTGAATGCAGGTTGCTTTATTTCTAACTTTACGCCTAGTTCTTGAGCAATGTTTTTCATGAGTTCAATATTGTAACCAAAAAGCTCTCCATCTTTGTGTACCATTTGAAAAGGGATGTAGTCTGGAATTGTACCTACTTTAAGAACGCCAGATTTTATTATTCGATTGAGATTAGGTGTTGGATTTTCTGTCGTTGGGTAGGTGGCATAAGCCGTTTTACTGCAGAATAAGAGAGGAAGAGCAAACAATACCAATAGATAGAATTGAACTAGCCGAAACCTTACTTGTGAATTCCATACGTTGCTCATAGAGACACCTCCTGTTTAAATATTCTGATTTAATCATATTATAGATTATCGATAATAGAGTCAAGTATACAAATCTAGTCAAATGTTGGTGAAGATGGCAGAGTGTATGCAGTTGATACGAATAGAAAATATTTAAATTTTGTAGAAAGGCAAGCAAGGAAGAGAGCGTTGAGTAATGTGGTAACTGTTTTAGGAGGAAATCATGGATTTGACTTACCAGATATCACCATATGGAGTGGTTGTTATTATTGATCATGTTTCATCACTCTTTGGTCTTGCTAGCTTTCCTAATATGTTAGTAGAAAGTTTCATTTATCTCAGTAAATATTATAAAAAAGTTTCATTTGGAAAATGGATTACTCTCTCTGTATAAAACTAACAAGAAAGCCCCAAAATAATATATTTTTTATGCAGAAAGAATAATAAGTAAAAATTTTTTATAGTAAAAAAGCATTTTGCTATAAAAAAATATAAAAAAGAAATGATTCTTTGTTTCCGTTAAAAGTTTATCATTACCCCCTAAGAGGATAGTCCAAATTATTAAATGTAATAAGGGGGTACTTGTTATGCTTTTTAGTAGAAAAAAAGAATATGATGAGTGTATATCTTTGTTGGATGAGCAGGAGGTCATTGAATTCCTTTCTGAATTAATTCAAGTGAATAGTTCTAACCCTCCAGGCAATGAAATAAACGTAGCCTACAAAGTTCATGAGAAACTAAAAAGTTATGGGATAAGTTCAGAAATATGGGAATTAAATCAAAGCAATCGCGCTAATTTAATGGCAAAAATTGGAAATAATTCTAATGGTCCAAATCTTGTTTATAGCGGGCATTATGATGTTGTTCCTGCTGGAGAAGGATGGAAGCATGCTCCTTTTGGTGCAGTAATAGAAGGAGACTTAATGTATGGCCGCGGAACCAGTGACATGAAAGCTGGTGTTACCGCGATGACTTTAGCTATGTGTATTCTTAAAAAAGCTAGAATTGAATTAAAAGGTTCTTTGAGTTTATTGGGGACGTCTGGAGAAGAAGTGGACCTTTATGGCTCAAGAGCGTATGTAGAAAAATATGGAGCAGATGGCATCGATGCCATTGCTATAAGTGAGGCAAGTAATGGCACTGTTTTTGTCGCTGAAAAAGGTACATTGTGGCTCAAGTTCATTTCAAAAGGGAAAAGGGCTCATGGTGGACAACCTAAACAAGGAGTTAATGCACTAACAAATATGATTGAATTTATGAATCAGCTTAAAGACCTTAAATTCAAGGAGATGGAAAATACCTATCTTTCCGCCCCCACTTTTAGCCTTACAACGATGCATGCTGGAGATCTCACTAATATTATTCCTGACAGATGTGAAGCTAAAGTTGATATAAGGACAATTCCAGGGAATGATCATGCTGCACTTCTTGCTCAAATTGATGCCATAATAGAAAAGTTAAAATCGCAAAATAAAGACATGGATATAACGTATGAAATTCTGCATAATCTCTTGCCTATTGAAACAAATCCTAACAACCCTCTAGTAAAAAGTGCTGAGAATTCATATGAGCAGCTTTTTTCAAAAAAACCAGATTTACAAGGTGTTGTGTATTACACAGATGCAGTGCCATTTCGTGAAATTAATCCTGAAATACCTGTCATTATTTATGGCCCAGGGAATTTTACAAGGAATCATAAGATTGACGAATACGTTGAACTTTCTAGTGTTATTGATGCCACTAAGTTCTACATTGCTTTAGCTCTGGATTATCTTTCTTAATGGCGATTTGTTTGTTCTTTCTTGGGAGGTGAATGTTGATAATGCCAGATTATTTAGAAGTAGCCAATGAATGGGGTTTCTGGGTTATTGGTATTGTTATGGTTAGTATCGTTGTTTTCCAATCCATTATTTTTATGAAAAAAGCATGGTTTACTGGTTTGGAAATGGGGCTTAGACCAGAGCAACTGAAGAGTGGACTCCGTTCGGCAGTAATTTCATCATTAGGTCCATCATTTGCTGTTCTTATCGGTATGGTTGCTCTTATTGCTATTATAGGGGCTCCGATGGCATGGATGAGACTTTCTGTTATAGGAGCAGTGATGTATGAAGGTTATGCTGCTGAATGTGGAGCTCAGGTGTTAGGTACATCTGTGGGGTCTGAAGGATACGGAGTGCTAGAGTTTGCAAACTCATTATGGGTTATTGCTTTGGGATCTTGTGGATGGTTGTTAATTACGGGGCTTTTTACCCACAAACTAGATGGATTAAGGTCTCGCATTGTAGGGAAGAGACAGGATCTTTTACCCGTAATATCGATAGGTGCTATTTTGGGTGCTTTTGGGTTTCAGGTGTCAAAAGCTCTTGTTACTGTCGGTCGTCCTAGTATTGCTGCTATTGTGGCTGCTTTGACAATGGTAGTGATGCAGATAGTTGCGGATAAATTGGGTAAGAGATGGCTTAAAGAGTGGTCCTTAGGTGTCGCCATGGCTTTAGGTATGTTCTCCGCAGTCCTTTTTTAGGAGAGGTGAGCAAAAATGTCACAGAAAGAGATTTTCTTAGAAAAATTCCAAAAACCAATTGTTTTCTGGGGGATATTGACATGTCTGTTTGCTTTTTTGTTGAGTTTTTCCCCTCCCCTTTATATTTTTGCAAAATATAATATTATGCCTCCGTTGCAGGCCATAATCTCTGGTTTTGCCTTAATTTTTGCTTACTCTGGTCCATTATGGTTTGTTGAACCTTTGGCATATTTCCCTATTTTGGGGGTTCCTGGAACCTATATGTCTTTCCTTTCTGGTAACATTTCCAATGTCAGACTTCCTTGTTCTGCCCTTGCTCAAGAGGCAGCTGGAGTGGAAGAGGGTTCTTATGAAGGGGCTATTTTATCTACCTTGGGTATTGGGGTTTCCATATTGATAAACATTTTTATTCTAACAATTGGAATTGGCTTAGGTGCAAAGCTTGTTGCTAGTTTTCCACCTCTTGTATTAGAGGCATTTAAGTATATTCTTCCGGCTATTTTTGGAGGGGTTTTTGGAAGCTTTGTCATTCGAGATTTTAAGCTTGGAGTCATTGCACTTGTTTTAGGTATTATTGCACTTAAGCTTGGTTGGTTTCCTATATGGATCACAATTCCCTTATGTGTCTTTGGAACAGTTTTATTTGGAATAATGCTTCAAAATAAGAAAGTAGCATTATAAATGTTTAAAGGCCTCCTTCGAAAAAGTTCCATAAAGGAGGCCTTTGTAATATTAAATTTTCGATTTATATACTTAAGTTATTGTTCATATAGTAAATGATTAAAGAGAAAAGAATATTAACCCTTTGTTCATGATTGTCGATGTCGAGATCGATAAGTTCATGTATTTTGTCAACTCGATATTTCATTGTATTGTAGTGAATGTGAAGTTTCTGTGCTGCCTTATTCAATGACCAGTTATTTTTTACGAGACAATTTAACGTTGGTAAAAGGGGATAAGATTTGTTTTTTAAATCATAATCGATAAGTTTTCCTAAATGAGATTGATAGAATGCCACTGCCGGATTAGTGTCATATATAGGATTAAGTACTCTGTATATTCCAGTATCCTCCCAAAAAAGGATTTTATCCTTCTGGGAAATGCTACGAGCAAATTGGACAGCACTGCGGGCTTCTTCAAAACTTTCATGACATTGAAAAACACTTTCTTTTATAGATCCGAGTCCTATGGTGACCGTAGTACCGCTTTCGGTTGTTATCTTTTTTTGGATTGATGAGAGGAATTTAGAGAATTCCTCTTTATTAAAACTTTTTTTGTCTTCACCAATGCATAATAAGAAAACAACAGAATCACTCATTGTAACGTACGGAATCTTTGGAAATTTGGATTCCATCATAGCAATTGCAATGCTGAAAATACGTTCTCTTAGCGATTCATGTTTGCTTTCTCCTTTAGTATCTAGAAGAGTATTGAAATTATCAATATCAAACGCTATTACCTTAACAAAGCCCAAAAAGTCCCATCCAAAAATTTTAGCTCTATTCCAAACTTCATGGGCATATTTGACATTGTGAAAAAGAAGGTCATGAACAAATACACTTTTATATTGTTTTTCTGTTTCGTGAGATGAAATTCTCTTCTTTATAGCGAGAAGAAGGGCTGTCCTTGCGTCTTCAATTGCAGCTTTATAATTATCAAAATTCATTTTTTCTTTTTCAGCGTTGAGTAAGATGTATCCGTATATTTTATCTTCCGATGCCACAATTTCATTAGGAAACATCCGAAGCAATTCCGATAATGACGAGTTTAGAACGTTTTGTTTGAAACCTTCATCTTTGGAGAAAATATTCGTTATGCCTGCTGAAACCTCGTGAAACGCAATATCCGTTTGTAAAAAATACCCAAGAGCAGACAAAATCTCTTCTACGCCACCTCCGTGGGCGATGAGATCAAAAAATGATCGATGTATGGTTTCTGAGTAGCGCAGATTATCCACTTCTTTGTGAAATAGTTTCGATATTATAGGGTTAAAGACATCGCAAAAAGTGAATTGGACAGGTATATGAAGTAGCGGAAAGTCAAGTTCATCTGCTTTTTGAATAACTTCTGCAGGAATTTCATTGAGAAAACGATGTACTTTTATTCCAAAAGCAGCAGCATTTACGCTATTCATATCTTGTATCAGTTGTTTTAACTTTAGTGGGTTTTCACGGATAACGTAACCACTGGTGATCAGCAGTTCACCACCATGAAGCCAATTTAGGATATCAGGCGCATCCATAACAGTAACTTTTGTGACGACTCTATTGAGACCTTTTTCTCCTGCAATAACCTTAACGCCCTTAAGTTCAGGAAAAAATAATATTTCCCTTACGGTTAAAGACAATCTATGGAGCACCTCTTTCCATAAAAACAAGTAGTTTTAAAAGACGAAATAGCATAGTATCATATTTTCTTCCAGGTAAGTTTTTCCCTTAATCTCCCTACGATTTCTTTCTTACCAAGTTTATTGATAAAAGCCTGTTTTCTACGTCTCTTTCAATTGTTACCTCATCTGTCATAATTCCTACAAGATGAAGTTCAGCATCTGTATCACTCTCTCCTGATAGACTCCAGTACATTTCCTCAAGTTCGTAGTTCCGAGGTTGGCAAAGCAAGTTTTTTACTCGCTCAAGTCGTTCATCTGGCAGGTAACGATATGTTCCTGTAATGTGAATTCTGAAAGCATCCGGATCTTCTTGAATATCCAGTTGAATCTTTTCACATTTTAGGAAGGTAAGAAAATCGTTAATCAGTTCCCCTGCCATCTTCGTCACTCGTATCCGTTCATGTTTCATTTTTATTTTCACCTCCGGCAAAGGTTTCGATTAATGGAAGTAGCACAGCGGCAACTAGTCCACCTGAAAAGCCATTATTGTAAAGGTTAAATCCAGAATGGAGTATACCGACATTTAAAACGACAGATGAATGAACAAAACCGGCAAGAAGTCCGTATTTCCATCCGAATTCACCGCTTATAGGTGCAAGAGTAGTGCCAAAGAGAGCTGCAAGTTGTATAGCTGGTTCAGCAAGGCTCCAATGTTTCGTTGCTGCACCCAAAATAATTCCGGCAAGCACGGGAATTGTATTTCGTGGGTGTTTCCCAAAAGCGCTAAAACCTACAACTGTAAGAATCCCCCCAATAGTGGGGCCGTTAAGATTTCCCCTGATAGCAATAATGTAGAAAGTTGTTATTATCCCCATAAGGCCCATATTAAAAAGAGCGGAGCCCCATCCTTCTAGGATTACAAAATCTGAAACTGCTCTTCCACTATACCCCATAATCCACTTTATTCTGTTCCATCGGGGTAAGAAGAAAGAAAAGATAATAAGCGTTGAAAAAAGTATGATGAGAAAGCTGCCAAAAAGAAGATTGTTGCCAGTAGTCCATATAATTCGGGATTCAACTAAAAGACCATATGAGCGCAAAATAGAAACATATACTGTTCCGAGAGCACCTGCCACAAAACCTACGTTATAGAGGTTGTACCCCTGGTGAAAACGTAGAAAGGCAGTGGAAAGAGGAGGGAGAATAATGCCTATGGAGAGTCCTATTAAGATACTTGCAATAAGACGAATAGGTAATGCTGAGAACAAGTCTCCAAATAAGAGAAGGCTCACGAGGGGAGCCAATGCTGTTCCAAAAAGCGCTATGTAAATATATCTGGAGAAGGGTTCCTTTTGATGTTTTGAGAAAAGGTACACCCCTGCCAATATTGGCCATACATTCAGTATGTTTTTCCCGAATAGGGCAAAACCTGATACAGTAAGTAGTGCAGCAATAGAAATTCCGGTTATTTGGGTGCCTGACAAGAAAAGAAGAACGACCATGAATAAAGTCAATAGACCGCTGTTAAAAAAGGCAGCGCCTATTCCCCCTACACCGATGTAGTCACTTATGAGGTAGTCTGGATCTTGAATGATAGCAAGCAAGCCTTTGAATATGTCGCTGGGGGAAGTTGTGATAAAAGCAAAAGCAATGAACAGGAAGCAGTAAATGCACATTCCTACGTATGGGCCATAACGTATGTGCTGCAAGGGTTCTTTTTTCTTGACGAATTTGAACAATGTGTTCTCCTCTCTTTCTGCAAAAAAGCAGGGAGTATAGCCATGTTCCCTCTGCCTTTTGGGAGATTATTTTAACTTTTCTTCTACTGATTGTATTTTACCTTCCATAGTGAGTTCTTTGTCCCGACGTTCATCTATTTTTAATGATGTAGAGACTCGTAATGCCCCATTTTTGAAAGGAATTTCATGTACAGCTCGTACGGCTTTGAGTACCTCATCAAGGTCTCCTTCAAGAATAGTTCCCATCGGCGTCAAAAGGCGTTTTAAGTTAAATGTAGCAAGAACCTTTTCCACATCAGCAACATAATGACTTACGCTGGGGGTTCCTGTTCCCAAGGGAACGACTACCAGTTCTGCAATAACTTTTCCCATAATTTCACCTTCTTTCTTATTTTTTCTCTAGAGGTGTTCGATGGGCCATGTCCTTTAATATTTGAAGCTCCTCTGGAGTTATATCCTTAGAAATGTATCCGCAGTAGGCTGTATTATTTTGATAAAGAGGTTCGTCTTGTAATTCAGGATGCTCTTTGGCGCTGATCTCGAACATTGCTGTTCCAGGAATAGGAGAGAATTCCGCCGTTTTAGCAACAGCCCCAAAGGAATGTACAAAATCTATGGCTTTTTTAACACTTTCAAAATGTTGTCCAGGTAAACCTATGAGAATATATGTTTCAATATCTTCATGAGTATATCCTGCCCTGAGTAGGTTTTCTACAGCTTTGACGTATTGATGCTCTGAAACTTTCCCTGAACTAGCTTTTTGTATAACAGGGTCAGTGCTTTCTAGACTTAAGCGTATAGTTTTAAATCCCGTATCAAATAATATTTTTGCGCATTTTTCGTCAATTTCTCTTACGTGTAGCCCATTGGGTGTGTGAAAACGGAGGTTAGGAAAATGATGTCGTAAGGCATTGCATAACGGATAAAAATGAGCTTCTTTGTTAATGAGAAGAGCATCGTCGTAAAAAGCCATATCATGAACAGAAGGAATTCTTTCCTGATAAGAAATCTCCTGTATAATCTCTTCTGCCGGTCGTTGATAGTACTTGGGCCAGAGTATTTTCGATGCGCAATATTTACACTGTAATGGGCAGCCCCACGATGTCATAAGGACTCCGTATTCAGGCTTGTCATATAGGTCGAGGGCTGGATAAGAACATTCAATATGGAGTGGTTTTGTTTGAACTCCATCTGCTCCAAGAGAGTGCGCGTGTTCAGAACAAAGCTGGGCGTATATACCTCCAAGTATTACAGGGGAATGTGGAAATATCTCTTTTATGTGTTTCAAGCACCATTGAATTCCTGGATACCAATATGTCATTCCTGATGTGAGAAAGATAAAATCAGGGGTGGGGATTTGAGATAATCTCTGAATAAAAGCTTCTTTTGTCATGCCAAAATGGTAGTATTTTCTCGGTATATGAGCATAAGGAAGTGGTTTCTTTACCTGTTTTCGCAGAGGTTTGTATCTGCCGTATGTTTTAGGTGTTTGACGGCCTTCGTAAATACAGTCAATGAGGTAGACTGAATTATCTTGTCTGCGGAGGGTTTCCAAAATATACAAAAGCCCCAGCGGCTTTGCCCAAAAATCGAAATAAGCAAAGTCGAATACTGGAGGATTAATTCCTAAAATAGTTTTGTCGTGAAGATTATGTAAAAGTCTGCTATAGTCTTCCATTGCAAAGAGAGTATAGCAGATAAAACTAAGTGATGAGAGATAATATCTGTTCAGGGAGTGAATATAGAATGGGACGTATAGATTTTGAACGGGGATTTTTAGCTGCACTTGCAGCCCTTGTATCTTGGGGATTGCTCCCTATTTATTGGAAACAGTTGGAAGGTTTGGTACCCCTGCAGATTTTGTGTCATCGTATTATCTGGTCTCTTCTTTTTGTTATGCTTATAATCACAATGCAGAAGAAATGGGGGGCTGTTCGCAAGACCTTTAAATCTCCCAAACTTATTTTGCTACTTATGATAAGCGGACTCACGATTGGAGCAAATTGGTTTGTTTATATTTGGGCCGTTAATTCTGATAGAGTGATTGAAGCAAGTTTGGGGTATTACGTTAATCCTCTTGTGAGCGTATTTCTAGGAGTAATTTTCCTTAAAGAAAAACTGGGGAGTCTTCAATGGATGGCAATTTTTCTTGCAACAGCTGCCATTCTCTATCAAATTATTCATATCGGTGTAGTTCCTCTTGCTGCTTTGAGTCTTGCCTTTACCTTCGGTTTTTATGGCTTAATACGCAAAATAGCAGAAGTGGAATCTTTGGTAGGGATTTTTATAGAAACCTTGTTTTTAATTCTGCCAGCTTCATTTTATCTTTTTGTGTATCTTTCTGATGTTCCCTTTCTTGCAGGTCAAACTTCAATGCAGAATATATGGCTTATAGGGACTGGCGTTATAACGTCTTTACCTCTTATTGGCTTTGCCTATGGTGCGCGTCGTTTGCCTTTGAGCTTCTTGGGGATTATGCAATATATACCTCCCACACTATCGTTTTTGTTGGGGTATTTCCTTTACAAAGAACCTTTTACTATGCCTCAGTTCATTACTTTTATCTGTGTATGGATTGCTTTAGTGATGTTTACAGTCGATAATGTTAGACAATGGAGGAAAATTCAACGTTCTAATCGACGTGTTGTATAATATTAATTGAAGAGAACGAGAAAAGGAGCGTTTTTTTATGGGGATCGTGAGTATTGGTAATCTCGAAGAGGGAATGGTTCTCAAAGATGATGTATATGCTCCTAACGGTCGTTTTATTCTTGGTCAAGGGACGGTTCTCCGAGCTAAATACATTAAGATGTTTAAAATATGGGGTGTTAACGAAGCAGATATCAATGGGGTAGACGATCAGGAAATTATTCTGAAGCGAGTTGTAGAAGAAGAAAAACAACAGAGGGCAGAGCTTGAAGTCCGTTCATATTTTCCTGAAGAAGATTTATGGACACCAGAGATGAGAGAGCTTTTTGACTTACGTGTGTCCAGAGAATCTACTTTACTTGATTTCCCATCTGAGTATGAAAAAGAATATGGAAAAAAGACAGAAGTAGTTATCCTTGATTTCGATAATTTAAGTTTGTCTCGCCCTTCTCTACAAGAATTACTAACAAGCCAGGTTCG
This sequence comes from Aminobacterium sp., assembly GCF_034926885.1. Classification (NCBI taxonomy): domain Bacteria; kingdom Thermotogati; phylum Synergistota; class Synergistia; order Synergistales; family Aminobacteriaceae; genus Aminobacterium; species Aminobacterium sp. The sequence continues at coordinate 67,474 of NZ_JAYFQR010000009.1, read as the reverse complement.
GCTTTTTTCTCTTCCCGATATCTATTTTAAAATTAGAGATGTTCTTAACTCTCCTGTAAGTTCGGCAATTCATATAGCTAAAGTTGTTGGTACAGATCCCAGTCTGACAGTTCGACTTTTACGGCTGGTGAACAGCTCTTTTTATGGTTTCCCTTCTCCGATTCAATCTGTTTCTCGGGCTGTTGCCATTGTAGGAACCAATGAACTTACCACTCTTGCTCTTGCTATCTCTACCATGAGTGTTTTTAAACATATTCCAGCTGATCTTGTTGATATGAAGTCTTTTTGGAAGCACTCTATAATGTGTGGAATTTTCTCTAGATTATTGGCTTATATGAAGCGAGTGCCATCTGAAGAGCGTTTTTTTCTTGCAGGATTATTACATGATATAGGACGCGTCGTTTTGTATACAAAACTGCCGCAACATATGACATTTGCCATAAGGGAGGCCAGGACGAAAAAAATACCTCTTCTGGAAGCAGAGAGGAAATATCTTGGCTTTGACCATGCCGATTTAGGACGAATGTTGCTTCAACAATGGAATATCCCAGAACCTATACGTGTACTGGTAGGAAGTCATCACCGTCCTCTTGAAGCAGAGAACATAGAGGAGGCTTCTATCATTTGTGTTGCGGATGTTTTGGCTAATGCAGTTCGCCTTGGGACAAGCGGTAACTTTGTTGTTCCTGCGCCTTCTCATGACGTGTGGGAGCAACTAGAACTTTCGCAAGGATCTCTTGAAAGCATTCTCGTACAAGGAGAGAGACAAATAGCAGAAATTATGAAAATATTTTTGGTGGCGTAAAGGAAACGAAAGGAATAATAATGACACCCTACGACAAAATAAAAGCTTTAGAGAAGAAGATAAATGATCTTACCAGTGAAAGAAACACTGTTCAGCAGGTGCTTGAGGCTGCTGTTAGTTCTGCTGGTTTTACATCGGGATTAAGTCGTTCTATTGATATTAAAACTATTCTTGAACAGACTGCAGCTCGAGTTCGTTCTTTTATTCGAATTAAGGGAGTGGCTTTTTATCTTTTTTCAGAAGATGGTCTCGATTTTCCTTGTTATTATTGTGATCCAGATAGATTTTTACCCTTTATAGAGCGAGAAAAAGAGGTTTTGATAGAAGATCATACAATAGCATGGACTATTGACAGAAACAGGCCCATAATACTTTCGTCATCTCAAAATGAAGAACATATATTGCTTCATACGATCATGAGCCAAGGGCGTTCTTTAGGCTTATTGATTGGAATTCTTGATGAGGATCCATCTCAAATTTTAGATATATCATATGCGTTCTTAACGGTAGCGTTGAATTCCACTGCAAGTATCTTGCGTGATGCTGAGTATTATCGGTTGATTCAAAATTTAAATGAAGAACTTAAACAAAAAGTTGCTAAGCTGGAACAGTCTGAACAGCAATTGGAATTGGCAGTTCACGCTAAAGACCGTTTTTTAGCAAATGTAAGTCACGAAATTCGAACCCCAATGAATGCGATTCTTGGCATGGCACGTCTTTTACTTGATTCAAATCTTGCTGAAGAGCCTCAAGAAATGACACGTATTATCTTTAAGGAAGCAGAGAGTTTACTTCATCTTATAAATGATATTCTTGATTTTTCGAAAATAGAGGCTGGAAAAATAGAGATGGAGCGAGTTCCTTTCAGCGTTAATAGACTTGTAAAAGAGAGCTTAAAGGGAATTCAGCCTCTTATGGAACAAAAATGTATCGATCTTCGTTTGTCTATAGATAAGGATGTGCCTCCTATATGTGTAGGAGATCCGAGTCGTATTCGTCAAGTTCTTTCAAACTTACTCAGTAACGCTTTGAAATTTACCCATAAAGGATATATTGCCCTTAGTATTTCTTTGCCAGAAGACAATGGATTTACACATAAGCTTGCTTTCAGAATAGAAGATACCGGCGTTGGCATCCCAGAGAATCAATTTTCCAAGCTATTCCATTCCTTTACTCAGATTGATGCTTCTACAAGCAGAAAATATGGAGGAACGGGATTGGGGCTTGCAATTGCTAAAGAGTTAATTGAGCTTATGGGAGGAGAGATCGGAGTAGAGAGCCGGGTGGGAAAAGGCTCTGTATTTTGGTTTACTATACCTTTTGAGCAGGTCGAAGATGGAAGTGTCGAATTTGTAACAGAAGAGGAGCATTTTACGGACGAAGTATTACCGATGCAACCGCTAGACAAGCGGTTTAAAATTCTAGTCGTAGAGGATTCAGAAACAAACAGAAGAGTTGCAGTTGGTTTTTTAAATAAAATCGGCTGTGATGCAGATGCAGTAGAAAGTGGAAAAGAAGCACTTGAGGCTCTTTCCCAAAAAACGTACGATTTAATACTTATGGATATTCAAATGCCAGAAATGGATGGCATAGAGACAACTCAGAGAATACGAATGGGGTTTGATGATGGGACATATAGAAAAATTCCTATAATAGCGATGACTGCTAATGCGCAGGCAAGTGAAAGAGAGCGTTGCCTACGTGATGGGCTTATGGACGGGTATCTTACTAAACCAGTAATGCTTCATGAGTTATCCTCTGTTTTGAGAAAAAACTTGAGACAAAAGGATAAGATTGTTTTTCATAAAGAAAGGTTACTTGAACGGCTAGCAAATGACCAGAATTTGTTAGTTGAAATAATAAAGTCGTTCAGAAGAGACCTTCCATCTCTTCAAAAGTCTTTGAAAGAAGCTATAGATAAGGAAGATTGCCAGCAAATTTCTCGAGTTGCTCACACGTTGCGAGGTGCCGCTCTTAATGTAGGTGCAGATGAAATTGCATATGAAGCTGAAAGATTAGAAAAAAATGAGGCGTTATCCCTTTCTATGGAAGATGTGAAAAAAAACTGGTTAGAAGTGGATCAGGCGATACTTATTTTTATGAAAGGTACAGAGGAGCCTGATTATTTACTCAAATGAGGAGGAGCTATGAAAGTTTTAGTGGCGGAAGATGATGTAACATCACGATTTATGCTCAAATCTCTTTTAGAGAAGTGGGGGTACGATGTTATAACAGCTTCTAATGGCGAAGAAGCTTGGCATATTTTACGCGAGGAAAACGCTCCTAAACTTGCTGTTGTAGATTGGATGATGTCAGGCTTAGAAGGGCCGGATATTTGTAAAAAGCTAAGGGTGCTTGAAGAGGAGAAAAAGCACTCTACATATACATATGTCATAATGCTTACTGTTCGAGATGAGAAAGAGAACATTTTGGCGGGGCTTGAGGCAGGAGCTGATGACTATATTACAAAGCCATTTGATGCCCAAGAACTTCGTTTGCGTGTTGGTGTAGGAAAGAGAATTGTCGATTTACAGGAGGCTCTTCGTTTTTACGCAGATCACGATCCACTTACTGGGCTTTTAAATCGACGTGCAATATTTGAACGTCTTGATCATGAAATGGCTCGTTCAAGGCGTGAAAACCGTGCTTTGAGTGTGGCAATATTAGATGTCGATCACTTTAAGCAAGTTAATGATACATATGGTCATCTCGCGGGGGATGATGTACTTAGAGAAACGGCGTTGCGGATACAAGACCAGCTGCGTAAGTATGATGTAGTTGGCCGTTATGGAGGAGAAGAATTTTTAATAGTTCTTCCAGGCGTAGCACTTGGAGAAGCTTTGAAAATTGCAGAGCGAGTTCGAAAAAATATTGTAAAAACCACCTTCGGAGAAAAGGAAATTTTGCTTTCTGCTAGTTTAGGCGTGGCAGAGTACGATAAAATATCAGGAGTGGATGAGATTATATTTGCTTCCGATACGGCTCTCTATAAAGCAAAAAAGAGGGGGCGTAATCAAGTAGGAGCGTAGAGTAAGAGGAGGAGAGTGCCATGAAAAAGAAAATCATAACATGCCTTGCATTGTTAGCCGTGTTTGTTTTAGGTATAGCGACGGTAGGAAATGCAGCAGATTTTTCGATTTTTGAAATTCGAGAAATAGCGATTAAAGGTCATAAACTCCATATTCGAGGAGATGTTGATCTTCCAGAAGGAGCCATGTTACATTTAGCGCTTCATTTCCCGGGATTTGATGGTAAACCAGGGAATAAAAAAGATATAAAAGTACATGTTAATAAGCATCATTTTTTTGTCCAGATACGCCTGCCAAAAGGAGAGAAAAATGTATCTTGGGCAGGGATATTGCGTGCTTTCTTCAGACCGTCTTGGCAGAATGAGCAGATAAGGAAGCAAGTTGGAGCTAAGGGGGAGCATTTAAAGGGGCCTAAAGTTCGTTTTGAAAATGGAGAGAAGATCTTTTTTGATCAAAAAAATTTTTCAATAGATATTTAGCCAAAGATTAAAAATTTTTTCGAAAGATATCATCCCTCGATTCGGGGGATGATATCTTTTTCTGATAAAAATAAGTTCAAGAGTTTTCGGCTTCCAGCTTGAAAGGTGTATTTTTGAAGATTTTGTAAAGAAACCCATAAGTAAGGATAATCGAGATGAATATAGTGGGGCAGAATAACGAAGTATCCGCACAAGTCAATACGTGTATTCATTATTGTATGATTTACGGAACCAATCTCCTTAAATTTTAAGAGTTTATGATTGATAATGTTATTTATTTCAGTTATCAAAAGTTCATCTTTTGATGTGTTTTCGGAGTTAAAACTCCATGGCAGTTCCCACAAGCTTGCCCACGGTCCATTTGTATCTCTTTGTCGAATTAATATACTGCCGTTATAATAAAGAACTTCAGCAGTCGCTTGCTTTTTTTCAATACGAACTCGTTTTTTTTGTACGGGACGTTCATGCTGTACCCCTTCTTGAAAAGCTTTACATACTTTTTGAAGAGGACATTCATTGCAACGTGGAAATTTGGGTATGCAGATAAGTGCTCCCAATTCCATAAGGGCTTGATTAAAATCACGAGGTGTGTCTTTGGCAAGCATGTCTTTTGCAAAATTTTCAATTTTTTGAAGGCTGCTGTTTTTTGAGATAGCGCTCTCTATATTGAATAGTCGAGAAAAAACTCTACGTACATTCCCATCGACAGCAGTATATGGCAAATTATAGGCGATACTTAAAATAGCTCCAGAAGTGTATGGCCCGATACCAGGAAGCTTTTTCAGTATCTCTTCATAGGGTGGTACTGTTTCAAAGCCCATAGTTCGTAGTTCTTTGGCCGCTTTCAATATATTTCGAGCACGAGGATAATAACCAAGCCCTTCCCAGCATTTTAGAACTTCTTCTTCTGTTGCTTTTGAAAGAGCTTCGAGATTAGGAAAATATTCTATCCAGCGGTTGAAAAAGGGAACAACGCGATCCATTTGAGTTTGTTGCAACATTATCTCAGAAATCCAGACGTCGTAAGGAGCATATGTTTTACGCCAAGGCAAATCTCGTTTATTATACTGAAACCAAAAGAGTAGTTCTTTTTTTATAGTGGCATATTTTTCCATGACGTACGAATCCGCGTTATTTCGCGGGCATCAGACTCCCTTAAAATTACGTGATCGAAAACGTTAGATGCGGTTTTTTCCTTTTGTGTCTGAACAACAGCCTTTTCGCCGTATGTAAGCTGTTCCTTAAAAATGACATCAATTTCAGAAGGACGCATTGATTGTAATATATTTGTTGGAACGGTTTCTGCTGCCCATTCGACATAAACGGCGTTATTCACATGATTATTAATGTCCAAGTCTCTAATTCGAACGGGGTAAATATCTTCAAGGTCTATTCTTTCTAAAGGAGACAAGGAAGAAAAATCAAATTCAAAAGGAATAATTTCTTTATAATATTGGGATGTTACATGACGGTCTAGCCGCATAGGACGTTTTGTAGAATAATTTATAATTATCCAAGAGGTTGTTGCTTTTGCTAAAACCTCGCCGAAAGAAGTTGTCATTTCAAAGGCTCGAAGGGAATAAAGATTTTTGTATGGGGAATGCCATGTCCTGATTGAGAGAGCTTCATCAAGTTTGGGATATCGGATCATAGAGAGATGATAACGATGAAGAACCCATGTATACCCTTTTTCCATGAGCTGAGGAATCGACATCTCCATTCGAGAGGCATCTTTATCTGCCATATCCTGAAGGTAGTTAAAGATAGGCCCTATTTTAAGCATACTATGGCCGTCTACTTCGAAAAAACGTATATGTAATGATTCTTCATACATGGTAATTATCCTCCTGGCTGAAAGTGTAACATTTTGCATTGTTTATTATAAGGCTTTTGCAGAGATGGAGGAGGTGTTATAGCGATGGAATTCGATAGTTGGAAACAGTTTGCTTCGTTAATGGTAAAGACGCAAATCGAGAGCAGAGGAATACGAGATGTTCGGGTTTTGAAAGCGATGGCAAATGTTCCACGACATCTGTTTGTTTCTTTTGAAAATCAAGCTTTGGCATATATTGACGCACCTCTCCCTATTGGAGAAAATCAAACAATCTCGCAGCCATATATGGTAGCGAGGATGACGGAGCTCCTTTGTGTTGAACCTGGAATGAAAATTTTGGAGATAGGAACAGGCTCGGGGTATCAAGCTGCCGTACTAGCAGAGATGGGAGCCATAGTTTTTTCTATAGAACGCATTTCCTCTCTTGCGCAAAAGGCAAGAAATGTGTTATGTAATTCTGGCTACGATATTAATGTTATTACTGCTGATGGTAGGGAAGGCTACGAGAAAGAGGCTCCTTACGATGGCATTATTGTTACTGCAGCTGCAGATGTAATTGAAGAAACTTGGAGAGAGCAACTTTCATCTGGAGGACGTATTGTTGTTCCATTAAGTGTTGACGTTGGTATTCAACGTTTAGTCGTTTTGTTGAAAGCAAAAGAAGGTTGGATTGATACTCGGTATGATTATTGCCGATTCGTACCTCTAATAGAAGGAACGAGTAAAGAAGAAATGGAAGATGGAAGGAGCCGATGAGTAATGGACATAAGAATACGCTCAGGAGAAATTGAAATCGATGCAACACTCAATAACACAAAGACTGCTTCTCGTATCTCAAAAATATTGCCAATAAAAAGTAGAGCTAATACATGGGGAGAAGAAATTTATTTTACAATTCCCCTTATTGCAGATTTAGAGGACGGAAAAGAAGTAGTTGAAGCGGGAGATCTTGCTTTTTGGCCCACAGGAAGCGCTTTTTGCATCTTTCTGGGGCCTACACCTGCAAGTCAGGGAGATGAGATTCGACCTGCTAGTGCAGTAACGGTTATAGGAAAGGTCAAAGGAGATATTCAGGAATTAAAAAAGGTGAAGAATGGAGACCCTATCTTTATCGAACGGGCATAAATTTTTCACTAGTGAAGATATGTAGGAAAAAAGGGACGGTTTTCAAACCGTCCCTTTTGCTTCCTTCAAATTACTTATTATAGCCGACCTAAAAACTATATCTCCATGTAAGGTAGATGCTTCGTTCGGGTCCGTAGTAGTCCCAGGTGCTAGAGCTATAGATAAATTCTTTATCAAACAAGTTATAGCAGCTTAAGCGAACTGTATGATCTCCAGATTTCCATTCCGTAAAAATATCTGTCTGGAAATAATCGTCACTAGAAGAATAACCATTTCTATTTGCCAAATAAGAAAGAGCGAGTCCAGATGTCCAGGAACCAGAATGATGTTCAATGGATGTTTTAAAGAGCCATTCAGGGAAGCCATAACTGTTGACCCATTCATTACTTTTCTTTTCTTGTGCTTTCATCCATGTCCCGCTAAGGCCCCAAGTCCAATTACGGGCGATGTTCCATTGTCTCATGATTTCCAAACCATATGACTTAAATTGGTCGACATTTTCATAGGTATTATTACGCCAGATGATTTTATCTTCCATGTCTGAATAAAATAGACCAACATTCCAGTTTCCCGTTGCGTCTGATCCCTTTATTCCTAAATCATAATTCCATCCTTTTTCTGGTTTGAGATTGGGGTTGCCAACTGTTCCCCATGGCCCCTGAGCATGCAGCTCGTAGATACTTGGCATGGCGAAGAAACGTCCTGCAGCTATATACCACATACTTCCGTTGTCAAGAGGATATTGAAAGGTTAGCTTGGGCATAAATTCATTATAATTTTCGGCATCATCTTGTCTCCAGATTTCATAGCGGAGACCAAGTGTTCCGATAATATCCCCTATCGGACGGGAGAGTTCTACGAAAGGAGCATAGTTTGTTCGCTTTTGATCAACTTCTGGATCAAAAAAGGAAGAACGGAAGGTTGATTCCTCTCGTCTGAAATAAAGCCCCCAAGAAGCTAAGGTTGATCCCCATTGGCTTCGTTTTGCAAATTCAGTTGTAAAGGCACGATCTTTGTAATAATTGTCATCATTTTGCAGTATAAAATATTTTTGATCATCATAGCCCATTAAAATATAGTAACTGTCTCCGTTGAAACGAAATGTGTGTCGTTGGTACTCTCCTTTTTCTTTGTTCATTTCGATTGGGGTTAGCCAACCTGGTGTTTCATAGTCATTTTTATATTCGCCTATTTCACTTTTAAAGAACCAGTTTTTTCCAGAAAGATTGAGACCGTAGGCATCTTCTTTATATTTGAGAGCGTTAAAATCTTTGTTAGAGAAAGTATTTTTTAGAAGGCGATGTGCTCCTTCCTCTTTATGAGAGTACCAGATGCCGGCGTTAAGACCTTCTCCACTACCTTCTCCACGAACATAATATCTTCTCCAGTCATTGGAGCCGATTTCCCCCTCTATTGTTCCACCCTGAGTGGCTTTTTTAGTAATAATATTAATAACGCCACCTGCAGCCATAGAACCATAGATGGCAGAACCAGCACCCTTTACAACTTCTATTCTCTCTATGTTTGTAATGGGAAAGTTTCGGAAATCTACTGAGGCAGCTCCAGCTGCGTGAGAAGATCTGTAATATGGAACACCATCTACGAGCACTAGAATTTCTGTTACATAACCTCTAATAGTAACTTGTGAGGAATTGGAAAAACCTGATTTTTGTTTTACATACATCCCCGGAACGTTTTGTTCAAGAATGGTTGCTAAATCTCTAGATCCGCTTCTTTCAATTTGCTCTTGGGTAATAACATATGTCGGAGCTGGAACCTCTTCCAGACTCGTTGCCAAACGACTTCCAGTAACGGTCTCTTCGGGAACAGTATAGACTTGTTCCGCTCCTGCTGCTGTTGCGAAAGAGACAAGCAACATAACCATGCACCATACTATGAGTTTCCTATTGTGAATCACTGTAGTCCCCCCTAATAAAGATAAAAAATAAGTGGCGAGGAGCACGATCGATACGATAACCACTCCTCGCCACTACAAATAGGGCGACAAAGACAGTTACCACATCACGCCCTCGCATGATAATGATATGTATCGTTTTTTAATCGGTCTCCTGACTCCAGTTCATCCTTTCTCGCGCCTTCCCAGTCTTCCCAGTGGCTATAGCGAGATTGTCCCTGTTACAGTGGCGGGGCCGTTCTGGTCTTTCACCAGATTCCCAACATCAAAAAACGATCTTTATTATTTGATTTTATGAGTTATCATAGCGATAATTGATGTTCAGTCAAGAGTTTTAAGCCTCACTAAATTCTAAAAATTGCTTTTCTTTCTCTCTTTAAAGGGGTATATGGTGAAAAAAATATGATAAAAACTATAAAACAATTGTTGTTCATAGTGGTATTGCTTTTATTTTCTTGCGCTACTGTGTCGTGTGCAGAGTTTTCTCAAGTTGAATTAGATTATGCACGTGGTTTTAATGTAGAAGAAGGTAATGGTTATTATGTTGTTACTGTATATCGTCCCTGGGGAGATTCTGTTGAACCTGAATCGTATCTATTGATAGATCGCGATAAGCCGATTCCCTTAGAGTATAAGAATCTACACGTTATAAAAATTCCAGTAGAGCGAATTGTTACTGCATCAATGACGATGCTCCCCTTTATAGAAAAGCTTGCCCCTCAAGAAGCTCTTGTTGCTGTCGGTGGTAAACGTTATGTTTATTCAGAGAAAATACGAAATATGGATCTTCCTGATGTGGCGTCAGATGCAGGATCTGGTTTGCGTCTTGATATAGAAAAACTTTTAGCTCTTCAGCCTGACGTTGTTTTTATCTATACATATACAGCAGCAGAAAAAGAATCGGTTGATCGCTTGAGAAAATTAGGAATACCGATTGTTATTGCTTCTGATTATTTGGAAGAAACACCTCTTGGGGTGGCAGAGTGGATTAAATTTGTCTCTCTTTTTCTGGGAAAAGAAAAAGAAGCTCAATCTTTCTTCTCAGAAATTGCCGAGAGTTATATATCGTTAAAATCCCTTGCAAGCCAGAGTTCTGATAGGCCGACTGTCATGGTTAATGCAGCCATAGGTGGAACGTGGTATGTTTCTGGAGGTCAAAGCTGGCCGGCTCATCTTATTCGAGATGCTGGAGCATGCTATCTTTGGTCTGAAGTCGAGAAGAGAGGAAGTGTTCCTATCGATTTTGAAAAGGTGGTGGAGAGGGCTCTGAATAGCAATTTCTGGATAAATACTTCTACATGGCAAAGTCTTGCCGAAGGCGAGAATGAAGATTCTCGTTATACGATATTTCGCCCTTTTAAAGAAGAAAGGGTATATAACAATAATGCACGAGTTACATCTGAAGGAGCAAATGACTACTACCAACAAGGTATAATGCGCCCCGATTTAATTCTAAAAGATCTAATTTCTATTTTCCATCCAGATCTTTTACCAACTCATAGCCTCTATTTTTATCGCCATTTAGAGGAGCGTTCTTTCCCATGAAACGTTCGTCTTTTGTTTCTATCTTTTTTTTAAGTGTCTTCTTTACAGGTTGTATTGTTGCTATTCTCTCTCTTTCCTTAGGATCTGTATCCATCCCCCTACGAGATGTCATTCGCGTACTTTTGGGGGATGGAGGAGTGGAAAATGGGTGGAAAATAATTCTTTTTGAGTTGCGTCTGCCCCGAATTTGCACATCATTAGTAGCTGGAGGAGCTCTTTCTGTTGCCGGTCTTGGAATGCAGACTCTTTTTCAAAATCCTCTCGCAGGGCCTTTTGTTTTGGGCATTAACGCAGGTGCCAGTCTAGGCGTTGCCTTGGCAACGCTTTTAGCGGGAAGTTTGGCAAGTTTAGGACTCGCAACTTCCTCGTGGCTGGGAAGCACTGTCGTTCTTATTGTGATGATGGGAGTGGCGGGCAAAGTAAAAAACAATACAACCCTTTTGATACTGGGACTTATGATTGGGTATGGAGTGAGCGCTTTTGTGAACGTTTTAATTCACTTTAGTTCTCCAGAACGAATTCAACAATTTATAGTTTGGAGTTTTGGCAGCTTCTCTTCTGTAAGTTGGCGTCAGCTTTTATTTCTTGTCCCGGCAGCATGTGTCGGATTTTGTGCCATGCTTTTCTTTGCCAAACAGCTTAATGCCCTCCTTTTAGGGGAAGCGTATGCCTCTACTATGGGAGTTTCTGTATATAGAGTACGCCTGGCTTTAATTGTAATAACGTCTCTTTTGGCTGGAAGTGTTACTGCTTTTTGCGGTCCTGTCGCTTTCCTCGGGGTTGCTGTTCCTCATTTATGTCGCCAAGCTTTGAAGACAGGAGACCACCGTATTTTAATTCCAGCATGTGCTTTATCAGGTGGCGTTCTCGCCCTTACAGCTGATTTTGTAGCTCATATGCCAGGAAGCGCGATGGTCTTGCCTCTTAATGCAGTTACGTCTCTTGTAGGGGCTCCCGTAGTGATATGGATAGTGCTTCGAAGTCGCCGTGGAGGAAATGTATCATGAAGCAAAAATCGTTTCTTCTTTCTGCAGAGAATCTTTCTATAGGATATGGAAAAGGTGGAAAAAGGCGAATTGTAGCCCAGAACCTTTCTGCGACTCTTTATGAAGGAGAGCTTGTCTGTCTTGTCGGTCCAAATGGAGCTGGTAAAACAACACTCCTAAAAACTCTTGCTGGAACTCAAAAACCTCTTGCAGGAAAGAGTAAAGCGATGGAAACTGAGATTTCGACTCTTACTCCTATCAAGCGAGCACAAACATTAAGTTTTGTTTTGTCTGGCCGACCTTTTGTACAGGGCTTTACCGTTTTTGAGCTTGCATCTTTAGGGCGTTACCCCTATACAAATTGGAGAGGAGAGCTTCAAGAGAGTGACAAGAAAACTGTTCTTCAGGCACTTTCAGATGTTAAGGTTCAACATCTGATGGAACGAGATTTTTCCGAGCTGAGTGATGGTGAAAGTCAGCGGGTGCTCATTGCCCGAGCCCTTGCCCAGGACACACCAATTTTACTGCTTGATGAACCGACGGCTTTTCTCGATTTACCTCGGAAAGTAGAGCTTCTCTCTCTCTTACGTCAATACGCTTGGGAAAAACGTAAGGGGGTTCTCATGTCGTTGCATGATATAGATTTGGCCTTGCGTTTTGCAGATCGCCTGTGGGTAATGAATCCGAGTGGCTCCTTTGTTGTAGGAACGCCGGAAGATTTGGCTCTTTCTGGTGTGATCGGAGAGGTTTTTTCTACCGATACAATCCATTTTTCAGAAGATACAGGAGAGTGGAAACTCAAAGAGAACTTGGGGGCTAGGGTCTGTGTTGAAGGAGATACCATTCCTAGTTTTTGGACAAGCAGAGCTTTGCAGAGGAAGGGATATACTCTCGTTTCTGTAAGTCAAGGGAGCTGTACCTTAATAGAAATTGAAGTTTCATCAAATTCTATTCATTGGTCGATTACTTTCCCTTCAGGGGAGAAGATCATAGCTCCTTCTATTGAAGACGTGCTTTTTGCTTTATCTCGTTCTTTTTAATCATTATTCCTTAAAAGAAAATGATATAGGTACTCTAACTTTTCCTGTAAAACTCTCTTCAAAAAGCCATGCTTTAAGGGCCTGAGTGGCGGCACGGTCCAACCGATTAAAACCGCTGCTTTGTTCAGTGTTTACCGCTACAACTTTCCCATTCTCAACGTCTGCTATGCAGATAATTTTCCCCTCTTCTCCTTTGCGACGGCTTAAAAGAGGATATTGGGGGTGAACCTTCCTTTTCACCACAAGGGAAGAAACATCGAAAAGTGTATTTGCTTGTTTTCTAGCATGTCCAGAGTTTCCGCCAGATAGCTCACTAAAAGAAGTTGTTGAAGATTTTGTTGATATATTGGTACTCTGCATGTTCCCTTCTTGCGTACTTTGCTTGTCTTCGGTCAATACTTTGTTATTTTTGCGGGTTTTAGAGAAAGTTTTAGGTTCAGGTGCCTCTTTTTTTTTCGGTGTGGTATCTTTTTTCTTTGTGACTGGAACCTCTTTTTTCTTTTCTGTTTGTGCGTTTTCACCCTTTTCTTTTTGTGGAACAGGAGATGAAGCTGATGTGCCTTTCCCCTCAGAGGAAAGAGAGACAAGACGAAGAGTCATTACTTTGGGAGCAGCGATATTAGTTTTTGCTTCGTGGGGTAGTGTAGAAAGACATAGCAATATAAAGACATGAAAGATAAGGCTTAAAAGAAAAGGACGCCTAAAGTGTTTCATGTCTTATTCCTCCTGAAGAGCAAGAGATATTTGCCCAAGTCCCTTTTCGTGAAGGCGGCTTAAGAGAGTGGCAACTTTTCCATAAGGAACGTTTCGGTCTGCAGCAAGCAGTACAAGCGTGTTACTTTTTTCCGCTTCCATTATTTTGATTGCAAGCTCTTCTTCTGATACTGGAATCTTATCCCAAAGGAGAGATCCATCTATTTGAAGAGTAACATATATAGCTTCTTCTGATCGCAAGGCATCGGCTTTCCCTTCTGGAAGTTGCACTTGCAGCTGACTTTGACCAAAAGAGGTGGTCAAAACAAAAAAAATGATCAAGATAAATAAGATATCAATTAGTGGTGTAATGTCTATTTCTGGCAAATGTTTTCTTGTTGGGCGTAATGCCATGATTACTCACCTTGTTTATATAAAGACGGATCAGTTGTTCCCATTAGCTTTTCGCGAATCAAAAAGTCAGCGCCGCGATAAAGGGTCTCTTCCTGGTCGTCAATTTTTGCAGAAAGGTAGGTGTAGGCTAACACAGTAGGTACAGCGATACTTAATCCCGCAACAGTCGTTAAAAGTGCTTGCCAAATTCCTCCTGAAAGAGCGATCATGGGAGCCTGATTTGCTTGGGGCAAGTCTCGAAAGATTTGAACCATGCCAAGAACAGTCCCCAGTAATCCCAGTAGTGGTGCTACTCGTGAAATCGTTGCCAGAAGAGAGAGACCTTTAAGCCATCGAAAGAGTTCTCTTCTTATTTGCTGTTCGAGCAAAAGTTTAAAAGCTTCCGTATCTACTTGCCAGTGTGTTACGGCTGCTATAAAGAGACGATGAAGAGACGAATCTCCTGAGCGCACAATTTTAGTGGCCTGTTCTGCATTATTTTCATAGAGAGCCTTACAAAGAGAAAGTTCAAGTTTTTCGGGATCAGTCGATGATCGCCGGAAAAAGAAAAGTCGTTCTACAAAAACAGCAAGAGCAATAATAGAGAGGAAAAATATAATCCACATAATTGGGCCGCCGGCTCTCATTATTTCCATACTACGTCACCTCTAAAATATAAAGTTATCATAAAAGTATGATGAATATCTTAGGTATTGTCAAAAGCAAAACAATTCAGCGGTTGACTCCAAAGTCCAACTATCTTAAAATTCAATACAATTTAATTCTCTCCCGAGTACGCAGTATACATGACTTTAACTCTTGGAGACATTGCTATTAGCGTTTTGTCAGACATTATCATATAAAGGGAGTGGTTCATAGTGGAAAGTTCGTCAAAACCCAGAGAAGGTTTTTCGTCTGGGTTAGCTGTTTTTTTTGCAGCTTTAGGTTCTGCTGTAGGGTTAGGTAATATCTGGAAATTTCCATATTTGACTGGTTCAAATGGTGGAGGGGCTTTTTTATTCGTTTATTTTATATGTATTTTGTTTGTAGGGATACCTGTTTTACTCTGTGAATGGTATATAGGTCGTCGTACTCGTCGAAATGCTATTGGTGCTTTTGAGACGTTAAAACCTGGAACTCCATGGAAAGGTATCGGTTTTATGGGGGTCTTATCCGCATATCTTATTATGTTTTACTATACATGTGTTGCGGGGTGGGTTTACTTTTACTGCTTTAAGGCATTTACGGGGGCTTTTGCCGCAGTAACAGCAAGTAGTGCAGAGGAGCTTTTCGGTCAGGTTATTGGAGTTGGGACAGCAGGTCAGTCTTTCTTCTCCAAAGAAGTGCTTTCGCCGATTTTTTGGCAGGTTATAGTCCTTTGTGTTGTGGGCACAGGTATTTCCATGGGTGTTCGAGCTGGAATTGAACGAATTACCAAAACACTCATGCCTCTACTCTTCATCCTCATCATTATTTGTGATATTAGAGCTCTTACATTACCTGGAGCAGGCCAGGGTATTCATTTCTTATTCCATGTAGACTTTTCGAAAATTACACCAGCAGTTATGTTAAGTGCTTTAGGACTTGCTTTCTTCAAACTGTCTCTTGCTATGGGAATTATGATTACGTATGGTTCATACTTCACAGAAGATGTTCACATGTTTAAAACGGCCGGGAAAGTTGCTCTTTCTGATACTCTTGTTTCGATGTTAGCCGGATTGGCCATATTCCCAACAGTCTTTTCTTTTGGCATGGAGCCCACAGCGGGGCCTGGTTTGCTTTTCATGACCATTCCTTTGGTCTTTTCCAAAATGCCTTTGGGAACACTGCTTCTTGCGGCTTTCTTTTTGCTCACATCTTTTGCAGCAACGACAGCGTTGCTTTCTTTGATGGAAGTCCCCGTTGCTTTTTGGTCTGAAGAGTTTAATGTGTCAAGGAAGAAAGCAACATTTCTCAATTGCCTTTTTATCGGTCTTGTTGGAATCACAGCAACTCTGTCTGTTGATAGTTCCAGCCTTTTAGGTGGCATTAAATTCTTTGGAGATGGGTTCTTTGATTTTTATGATCATCTTTCCGCTAATATAATTATGCCGCTCGGAGGTTTTTTAATAGCTGTTTTTGTTGGTTACTTTATAAAGAAAGACGATATTCAGTACGAATTATCCAATCATGGAACATTATGTAACGAGTCATATATTTCCTTTTTCTCTTTCGTTGTTCGTTATGTTTCACCTGCACTTCTTATCATCATTTTCTTGAACACGATCGGTGTCATTGCTTTTTAGTTTATAACGAAGCAGAAATGGAAAAGCCCTCACTTTTCATTGTCAAAAGTGAGGGCTTCTTTATTCATTATTTACGCGTTATCGAGAAGATTTTTCAAGAAGGGTGGCAATGTAAAAGCGGACCTATGTATATCTTCTGTATAATATTTCGTTCCTTCTGGAATAGCGCTTCGGGGAACAGACGGATCTAGTTTTTTAGAACCTATAGTATATGTCCACATCCCAGTGGGGTAAGTGGGCATAGCCCCCCAACAAACAGAAACGACTGGGTAGACTTTTTTCATCTCCGTGTAAGCTCCTGTCATAACATTAGCATCGGAAAAAGGAGATTCGGTCTGAGCTAACATCATGCCGTCTTCTTTCAGAGCATTCTTTACATCTTCATAGAAATTAGCTTCAAAGAGTCCTGCGGCGAATTCAACTGGGTCCGTACTATCAACTATGGCTACGTCAAATTCGTTAGAAACTGAACGAATATAGGCCAAAGCATCCATGCTTCGAACATCTGCCCTTGGGTCGTCCATAGCACAACTCAGTGTCGGGAGATATTTTTTCGCTGCATCAATGACGTCTTTATCAATGTCGATCATTGTTGCTTTTTCGACATTTTTATGACGTAATACCTCTCGCAGAACTCCGCCATCACCTCCACCAACAATAAGTACTCGTTTGGGGTCTGGATGAGCGCAGAGAACAGTGTGTGCCATCATTTCCGAGTAACAAAACTCATCTCGTTCGGCAATTTGTATTGCACCATCAAGAATAAGCATGCGGCCGTATTCCATAGTCTCAACGAGAGTAATATCCTGATACTCAGATTTCTTATTGACAAGAACTTGATTAATACGAAGACTGAGCTTCATATTGGGGGTTTGTTCCTCTGTAACCCAGAGCTCGTTGAATCTTTTAGCTCGACGTTCCAATATTTCTCATCTCCTTTGACTTATTTTTCTCGTGGCAAAATATATGCCGATAGAGGGGGGAATCCATTAAAATACACAGAAGAATAACTTTGTGTGTAAGCTCCAGTAGATAATACGTATATTCGGTCCCCTTCCTCAAGAGTTAATGGCAATTCGTACTTGTACTGTTCATAGAGAATGTCCATACTGTCACATGTAGGACCTGCAATGATAACGTCTTGTGCAAGCCCCTTCTTTTCAACATAAATGGGGTATTTTATTGATTCATCAAGTGTTTCGATAAGTCCCCCAAATTTTCCTGCATCGAGATAGACCCATCGGTACTGGTTAAATTCTGATTTCCTTGAAATAAGAACAACTTCAGAGATTAAAACACCAGCGTCACCTGCCATATAACGTCCAGGCTCAAGAATAATGTCAGGAAGATTTTCTCCAAAGTCTTCTTTCAGGAATCGTGTGATTTCAGTTCCATATACATCCGGCCCCACTGTAGGGTCAATATAACGGGAAGGAAATCCTCCTCCGAGATTTATCATCTGGAGATGGATACCTTTTTCTGCTGCCGAGTCAAAAAGATACTTGCATGTAGAAATAGCGTGATCCCATTGTCCTATATCGCGTTGTTGAGAGCCTACGTGAAAAGAGACTCCGTACGGATCAAGCCCGAGGTCTTTGGCCATAAGTATAAGTTTGTAAATTGTGTCGGGATGAGCCCCAAATTTTCTGGAAAGTGGCCAGTCTGCCCCACTTCCATCAGTAAGAATTCGGAAGAAAACTTTCGAGCCAGGGGCATATTTCGAAAGTTTGTAAAGATCGTTTTCCGAATCTGTTGCGAAAAGTCGAACGCCCTTTTCATAGGCATAAGCAATATCTTTAGCTTTTTTTATCGTGTTGCCGTAGCTTACACGATCTGGTGTAGCTCCCAGAGCTAGAACTTGATTGAGTTCATAGACTGATGCGATATCAAAACAGCTGCCCTTTTTTACGAGCAGTTTCACCACGTCATCGAGCGGATTGGCTTTGACGGCATAATAAATTTTTGCAAAAGGCATGCCTTTTTGTAGAGAATCGTATTGATTTTCGATGACATCAAGGTCAACGACAAGGCACGGCGTTTCTTTATCAGCCGCAAATTCCTTAATACGTTCGAATCGTTCTCTCGTCATAAATCGTGAGAGATCAAATTCGTAGTGATGGGATGTTTCCACTGCAGCACCTCCAATAAATATTTTAGTTTATCTGTACTTATGGTAACGGTTTGATGCTTTTTGTACAAGAAAAGAAAGTGTTATTCTTGACAGCTTCGTCAGACTCTTCTTACACTAGTAACCTAAAACATCAAGTATAAGAAGATACATGATTTTTCTTTAAAAAGATAGACCATGGAGGGAAAAATAATGTTGAACGTTCATACACTTTGTAAAAAATCGTTATTCCATCTCGTAGCCACCTTTTCTAGTGGCTCTTTACATCTTATCGACTTGCCTTTGCCACGCCCTGGCTTTGAAAATTTCCTTTCGACCTGGCTAATCAGAGACACTAAAAGAAAGAGAATCCTTTTAGTAGATCCAGGTCCTACGTCAACTTTGCCTCAGCTTTATGATTCACTTGAAAAACTCGGTATTTCTACCATAGATTATGTATTACTTACTCATATTCATATGGATCACGCAGGAGGAATGGGAGATTTCTTAGCAACCTTCCCAGATGCAAAGATTGTTGCTCCTTCCAATGGGATTAAGCACCTTATAGATCCTTCCAGGCTTGAAAGAGCAAGTAGAGAGACATTGCGAGAAATGGCTGAGACCTATGGACGGATGAGGCCTGTTCCTGCAGATGCTTTTATAGATCCGGAACAGATAGAAGGTATATCATTTATGATGACGCCTGGCCATGCACCTCACCACCAGTCAATTTTTTATGATATTGAAGAGGAGGCTCCTTTGCTTTTTGTTGGAGAGGCAGCGGGCACATATATTGGTGATGCAGAGGGAGTAAACTTCTACTTGAGACCTGCAACGCCCCCTCGATTTTTCTTTGATAAAGCTGAAGGCTCTGTTATGAAATTGATGGAAAGAGCATCGTCTCTTTTATGTTATGCACACTATGGATATGTTCGGCATTCAGAAGTGTTTCTTTCTAGAGCGTTAGCGCAGTTGAGGTTGTGGAAAAGCATACTTGAAAAAGAGTCTGGAACACTCGAAGAATTAATGGATATAATATTAGAAAAAGATAGCAACTTAAAATCTTTTTCATCTTTGACAGCAGGAGAGCAGGCACGAGAACGATACTTTACTTTGAATAGTCTCAAAGGTTTTGTAGAAGAAATTGCCTCAAAAAAAGAATAAGGAGATTTTGAATGAAAGAAAAAATAATGCGACTTTGTTTCATTCTCCTTTTTATAGCGTGTATTGCGTGGCTTCAGATTTTCTTGGCTCGTCTTTTTTCGAACTGAGGAGGCAAATAATGCTGATATTAGCAGCTGATATTGGAGGAACATCAAGTCGTTTTGCCCTTTTTTCCATATTGAAAGGGAAACTTTCTCTCGAAAAAATAATACAAAAAAAGACAAAGGAGTATGCATCTTTTTTTGAGATTTTGGAAGAGATTGCTAGTGAAGATTCCAGCTTTTCTTTTGACAGTGTATCGAGTGGTGTTCTTGCGCTGCCTGGTCCGGTAAACAGTAAAAATGACGTTGTTTTAACAAATGTTTCATGGTCCGTTCCTATACGGGCCCTTCGGCAGCAATATAACAAAACTTCTTTTTATGTCGTTAACGATTTTATTGCTCAAGTATACGGTTGTCTTGCTCTTAAAGAGGAGGATTGCATTATTATTCAGAAAGGGAAACCTGATCCTGGCGGAGTTCTTGCGGCCATTGGCGCAGGAACTGGATTAGGGCATGGTGCAGCAATTCCTTTACCTTCTCAAAAATATATTCCCCTTCCATCAGAAGGAGGACATTCGACGTTTTCTTTTCTTCAAGAAGAACATTCATATGAGTCTTTTTTAAAAAAAAGACTTTCTCTTTCATATATAACGAAAGAGATTGTTGTTTCTGGAAAGGGACTTTCTCTTTTACATGAATTTTTAACGGGGCGCTACCTTTCTCCGCCAGAAGTTGTTTCGAATACTGTCGGTTCTTCACTTACTACAATGCTTTTCTCTTCGTTTTATGCGCGGGCATGCAGAGATTTATGTCTCTACACTTTGCCCACAAGAGGACTTTTCATTACAGGAGGCATAGCCATTTCCAACCCGTGGATCATAGATAACAATATGTTTAGAAAAGAGTTTAATTTTTCCTTTTCACACAGCCAGCTTTTGGGTCAGATCCCTGTGTATCTTCTCAGAAATGAGGCCAATGGCTTGTGGGGCGCTATCTATTATTTTCTTCAGTGTCTCTCTGGTGCTGAACACATAATTGGTTTTAATGATTCTTTTTCATAACGGTAAATAATGCCGTCAAAAGGTTCAGGTTCTTTTGCACTGGAAAGCGTAATAGACGTGTCATCATACGCTATAGAAGTAAGCTTTAACGGAAAAACAAATTTGCTTAAATCTAGAAGAGGTTGAATTTGTGATACAGCTTTTTCTGTAACAAAATCAGGAACATCGACTCGATTGACCCGAACTTTATAATCGTCAAGCCAGATTTGTTGTTGGTTTACTATTTTTAGGCGGCTTTCAATTTCTATAAGGATGTCGAGTTTCAGAAGCAGACGAACAAGGTAATATCCCTTAGCATAAATTCCATCGGGACTAATATCTAATTGTATATTATGCCAATGATCATCATCTCCAAATTCTTTTTGGAGTAAGTTTCTGTTTATGTCATCTTCACAGATGACACCTTTAGCATGGATATTCATAATATAGTTAACTTGAGGGCCTTCTTCGCCCCATGTAGTTATGGGGGAGAGTTGTACTCCCATGGCTCTAAGCGAAAGACTTTTGATACGAACTCCACCAATAATAGCCCCCTGTATATCCATGTACATATCACGAATATATCCATTTTCGTTGGGTTCTTCATCAAAAACAATAGTCATCTTTTCGGGATCAAGTTCTTTAATGAAATGATGTTGAAGACGTTGACCTGTAGTCAGCGCTGATATTTCTTGCCCCCAAAGAGGAGCGGAATGAAATATGAGGATAATGGAAAGCAAGCACAGAAGAGAGTTTCGCCTCATTGTATACCCTCCTAAGGAATTAAATAAAATAGACCTAAAGTCATTTTATCATTAATAGATTCTTTTTTTGATAGAGATGGATAAACCAATATCCTTTGTTAATTTCTTTTTGCAAAATATAATTTCGTTGAGAGACTTTTTCTTTTAGTTTTTGGGGAGTAACGTAAAAAACAGGAGAGATGAATTTTTCTTCAAGCCAGCCTATCATTGTGGCAAGAAGAGAGCTTTTGTTAAATTCGTAAATGAGTAAAAATCCATCAGGAGAGAGAATACGGTCAATTTCTTCAAGAAGAGCGTCTTGTTGTTCTATATGATGATATGCGTCAGAGAGGATTATTCCATGAAAATAGTTATCTTTATATGGAGTAGATTTGCCGTCACCAATAGTAGTTATTACAGGGGAATCGTCTAAATAACGGATCATATCTGGACTCGTGTCTATAACATGTATTTCTCGCTGTTCTCCAAGGAGCTTGCGAGCCAGATAACCGGTTCCTCCTCCTATGTCAAGAATGCGTTGATTAGCCTTGAGTGGGGCTAATTTTAAAATATGTTTAGTTTTATAAAGGCCTGTGACGATCATGAAAAAATCGTAAAAATGAGCAAATCTTTTGAAAGGATCCTGAACTTTTTTCATGATGAAGTCTCTTGCATCACTTCTTTTTCAACGAAGTCTATCTGTTCCATAAGACTTTCCCATTCTTTCATATATTGACTCAACAAAGCATTAATTTCGTTATATCGAACCATGATTTTTTGCACTTCCTGAGAATTTTCCAAGAAAGTGGGGTCGCAGAGCATTGATTCAATCTCTTGTTTTTCTTCTTCTGTCTTCTCAATTTTTTCTTCAAGAGGAGAAAGATGTTTCATGATTTTTTGCTTCTCCCTGTAAAGCAGATTTCTTTGTTCTGCTTCTTTGCGTTTTCTTTCTTTTTCGTCATTTTTGCTTGATACGTTTTCTTTTTCTTTGCTAGCTTCTATATCTTTTTGCTGGTTAAGCCGTTCAGCTCTTTTTTCTATGAAATATGAATAATTTCCGGGGTAATCAAATATTTCCCCATCTCGAATTTCTATAACTCTCGTTACAAGATTATCAAGAAAATACCTGTCGTGAGAGACGATAATGACAGTCCCTCCATATTCAGTTAGTGCTTGTTGAAAAACATCACGAGTTTGCATATCGAGATGGTTTGTAGGTTCGTCTAGGATAAGAAGATTGGTTTCTTCTAAAAGAAGTTTCAACAGAGCTACTCGCGATTTCTCGCCACCGGAAAGAACGGAGATAGATTTATATATATCATCCCCAGAAAAAAGGAAGGCCCCGAGAAGGCTTCTTTTTTCCATATCTGTTCCAAGATATCCTGTATGTGAAATTTCTTCCCAGATTGTACGGGAATAGGTTAGGTTTTTAGCACTTTCCTGAGAAAAGAACCCCATTTTTACATTGTAACCAAGAGATACTTCTCCGTATGTAGGTTGTTCCGACAAGCTAATAAGGCGAGATAGAGTGGATTTCCCCGCGCCATTGACACCAACAAGGGCAATTTTTTCCCCGCGATGAACAGTAAAGGAGATGTGTTGAAAAACGGTGTGATTCCCGTAATCCTTTTGCACGTCTTTTACAGATAGAACTTCATGCCCGCTACGGGGAGATTGAGGAAAATGAATGCCAATAACTTTTTGAGAGTCATCGATTTCAACAATATTCATCTTTTCAAGTCTCTTTATTCTGCTTTGGACTTGAGTTGCCTTTGTGGCTTTATAGCGAAAACGTTCTATAAAAGCCATTTCTTTCTCTATTTCAGAGCGTTGTTTGCGAGCTATTCGTTCTAGCTCCTCTTCTCGTCGTGCTTTTTCTTCCAGATACCATGTAAAATTCCCTTTATATACAGTAATGTTTTCATGAGAGAGTTCTGCGATTGAAGAACAGATTTTATCAAGAAAATGTCTATCATGTGAGATCGTTATAAGCGTTCCGCTAAAATGAGAGAGCCAGTCTTCAAGCCATTCCATACTTTCAGTGTCAAGATGGTTCGTAGGTTCATCAAGAAGAAGAACGTTAGGGGAAGAGAGCAGAATGGCAGCCAGAGAGATTCGCATTTTCCATCCTCCAGAAAACTCCCCTGTATATCGTTGTCCATCTTCTTCTGCGAAACCAAGCCCCTTCAGTACTTTTTGTGCCATTGCCGTAAATTCATATCCACCCAGTTGCTCATATTGGTGAACGAGAAGATCGTGTCTTTTTAAAAGAGTTTTGTATCCTTCCCCTTGGTTTTGAGCTGTTTGAGCAACGTTTTCTTCAATGATTCGGAGCTCTTTTTCCAAAGAATCTATTCCAGCCTGTTTTTTCAGATAGTTGAGAAGGGGGATATTTTCTATCTCTACCAGATCTTGCGGAAGATATCCGATACGCGAATTTCTGGGAAAGGTTATATTTCCTTCTTTGGGCTCAATCAGCCCCATTAAGATTTTAAGAAGGGTTGTTTTCCCACTTCCGTTATTTCCTACGAGCCCAACTTTACTGCCCATATTGATGGCCCAGTTAAGATTGCTATAGAGTTGTTGTTCCCCAAAGAAATGCGTAATATTTATTAATTGAATCATTCTTCTCACCTTTTATCCCTATTCTGCGGCAGGAATTATACCATGTAAACATAAAAGAAGAAGAGTCCTCTTGTGTATGCTATGATACTATTTTCTGATGATTGTAGAGAGTTGACCGTTTATCGGAGGGATTTGTAATGCAAAGTAAGGGTGGAATGAGCAAAGGATTACATTATCGCTGGGTTGTTTGGGGAATTATGGTTCTAGCCTACATGGTTGTTTTTTTCCATCGTCTTGCAGCAGGAGTTGTTCGCAGTGATCTTGTAGATTCCTTTGGTTTGAGCGGCGCAGCTTTTGGTACATTAGCTTCTCTCTATTTTTATGCATATATGATTATGCAAATTCCTGTTGGTCTTTTAGTTGATTCTCTGGGAGCAAGGATCACAGTTTCTGTTGGTATTTTTATAGCTGGAATAGGAGCTCTTCTTTTTGGGTCTGCCCCTACCACTTTTGTTCTTTTTTCAGGCCGTTTTTTTGTCGGAATAGGCGTAGCCACAGTTTTTGTATCTATACTGAAGGTACAATCAAAATGGTTTAGGGAACGTGAATTTGCTACGGTTTCTGGCATGACGTCTCTTATTGGTAATGGAGGGGGCCTCTTGGCTCAAACACCTCTTGCCTGGGCTGTTGCTCTTCTTACATGGAGAAACACCTTTTTGGCAATAGGCATATTTTCCATCTTTTTAGCTGTTGCATGCTATCTCTTAATTCGTAATACTCCTCAAGATTTGGGATTCCCTCCCATTAACGAAGTTGATATATCAAATAGTGATGTTCTAAAAAAAGAGATAGAGAAGAAAGAGAGCCTAAAAGAAGGGTTTAAACAGGTTCTTCGAGTTCGGCGTTTATGGCCTGTGATCCTCTTCTTCGCATTAAATCAGGGAGCAAGTCTCTCTTTTACCAGCGCTTGGGGCGTTGCCTTTATGGAATCTGTCTATGCTCTTCCTACATCTGTGGCTTCTTCGTATATAGCAATTATATTGGTGGGATTAATGCTTGGCAGCCTCTTTTCAGGTTGGTTTTCAGATAAAGTGGGGCGAAGAAGATGGCCTATGTTTTTGCTCGTTTCTTTAAACATTGCAACATGGGGTATTTTAGTTTTCTATAATGGAGGACATCCGCCGATTTGGTTGTTAAAACCCCTCTATTTCGTGATGGGGGTGTCAACTACTGCGTATGTAATGTCATGGGCTCTTGCGCGTGAGTTGGCTCCCTCACGCTTTACAGGTATTGCCATATCCTTAATGAATACAGGTTGTTTTTTATCTATAGGGCTTTTTACGACACTCATTGGGAAAATTCTTGATCGTTACGCTGGTATTCTTGATAGTATTCCCCTTTTCCAACGGGCATTGCTTCCGTGTTTTGTTGCGGTAGTCTTAAGTTTTATTTGTATATTTTTTATTCCCGAGACAAAATGTATAAATATTTATGAAAAGAATTGTGCAGGATGATAAAACCTTAAATATTGCTTGACAGTATTTACTCGATCAGGTATCGTTTAATGGCCGTATTAATGTGTATAAACGGCTCTATATTCTGCATTAGGAGGATTCATTTTTATGGCTCAGGGCACAGTGAAATGGTTTAACGATAGCAAGGGTTACGGTTTTATAACAACAGATGAGGGTAAAGATGTTTTCGTGCATTATAGTGCAATTATGGGTGACGGATTCAAGACCCTAAGTGAAAATCAGAGAGTGTCTTTTGACGTTACTCAGGGGGATAAGGGGCCCCAGGCTGCTAACGTTCAGAAAATGTAATTACGATCATACTTTACATTCGTTGAAATAGACATTAGTCAAAATAAAGAGAGGAGCCTAGGCTCCTCTCTTTTATATTTAATGTTCCTATCGTTTTTTACGTTGTCTTGGGGCCTTATGTCCCCATTTCTCACTGGATTTACGTTGTGGTTTCTTTTCTTCGGCAAGTAAACCTCGCTCGATAAGGCGATTTCCCAATCGTTCAAAGTCTTTTTCTGCTGCTGGTAACAGTTCTACATGGGCATGATCATTTTTAAGGCGAATAGCGCCAACTCCGGACTTATTAATGTTCAAAGTTGAGCATATGACTCTTAATATTTTCCCTACATCCCAACCGTGATCAGTGCCTCTCTCTATTCGTATGACGGTTTTATGAGAGTGACCAGAGCCAAAGCTTTCTTTTTTCCTGTTTCTTCTAGATGTCCGTCCTTGTTTCATTTCTTGATCAAGGTCTGCTGAGAGTTCATAGCCAGCATTTTTACGAGAAAAAAGAAGGCCAAGTAGCCGCGAAGCTAGAGCACGACTTTCGTGACACTCGAGAAGAGAGTCTGCCCACTCGAGATTCTCCTGTGTTTCATAATGTTCAGCAGCAAAAATTTTTTCTTCATAAAGAATACGTTGTTTCTTACGGATATCCTTGGGGTCGGGAACATTTTTCCATGTTATGGAGATATTCGAAGTTCGTACCATACTCTTGAAGGCTGCGGCTTCTTTGGGAGAAAGTACAAGTAGATCTCGTCCTTCATGACCAGCTCGTCCTGTTCTTCCGCTTCTATGTACAAATGTTTCTCTGTTATCGGGCAAGCCCATCTGAATAACGTGAGAAACTCCCTGAATATCCAGCCCTCGAGCAGCTACGTTTGTAGCAACAAGAAGAGGAACACGTCCACTTCTAAATTGAGAAAGAGCCATATTTCTTTCCCTCTGGCTCATTTCACCATGAAGGCAGACAGCCTGAAAATTCTCATCATGAAGTTTTCGTGCCAGTTCTACTGTTTCCGCACGTGTATGGCAGAAAAGAATTCCCCTCGTTGGTTTTTCCCACAAAAGGGTATTGACAAGCCCTTCTTCTTTGTGGCGAGATGGCACCAGGTATACTTCATGAACAATGTCCTCATTGGCCTCGCCCTCTTTATTCAAAGCGATAAAGAGAGGAGTTGTAAGGTATCTTTTTGTAAGGTTCTTGATTTCTGCAGGCATAGTTGCAGAAAAAAGCCATATTTGCTTTCGATCTGGAAAACTATCAAGAATGGCTTCTAGTTCCTCTTTGAAGCCGAGATCAAGCATATGGTCTCCTTCATCAAGAACAACAGTCTCTATTCCTGACGTGTCGAGAGTTCCTCTTCTGATATGGTCTAAAACTCGTCCAGGCGTTCCCGTTACTACGCAAGAACCATCTCGCAGAGAACGAATTTGCCTTGACATGTCCATTCCACCGACGAGAGATGCTGTAGAGATATTAAGATATCTCCCGAGCCAATCGGCTTCTTTCCATATTTGTTGAGAGAGCTCTCGGGTAGGTGAGAGTATTAACGTTTTTGATTTTCTATCACCAGGGGTAACTCTCTGTAGTAAAGGGAGAAGAAACGCCAATGTTTTACCAGAACCTGTTTCTGCTCTGACAAGAACATCTTTCTCCCAGATATTTTCAGAAAGAACTCGGTCCTGCACTGGGGTTGGAGAAGAAAAACCTCTCTCTGAAAGGGCTTTAAGAAGTTCTGGCCGAAGTTCGTATTGCTCAAAGTTGTTTTGTTTCATGAATACAAAAATGCCTCCTGTTTCTCATTGGGCATAAAAAAGTGGCCACCCTCAAGAGGGGGCCACTATCTAAAATACCCGTTCTTGTGTTCTCCTATTATGCAGAAGTTTTGAACTTTGTCAACTAAATTCAAAAATAGTCTTATTATAGTTTGTTTACTTTCCAGACCTCTCTGCGACTTGACAGTAATGAAATTGTTAGAATATTATACTTTTAAAATTAGAGTTTTATAAAGAGGAGATGAAAGTGAAAAATAAAGGATGGAAATGTATATTTCTTTTGTCGTTTTTATGCCTATGTCTTTTTTTACAGCCGAATCCTGTTCTATCTTCTACTCTCATAAATAGAGAGGAGTATCTCAGAATAGTGGATACTCAGAATCCTACTCTTTTAGCTCTTGTGAAACAAGCAAAAGCTAAATTCTCAGAAGTTCAGTCCTTAGTTGCCCATCAGAGGCTTGCCATAAATCTTCAAACAGAGAATATCGTTTTTACTGGAAGCAATAAAAATGAACAGACATTATCTTTAAACGTACTTCAAAAAATAGATATTGCTGGAAAATATCTTCCTGAAGAAGAATACTATCTTATTGAATATGAGAAATCTATTTTCCAATATAAAGATGAAAAAAATAAAATTCTTGCGCAGGCCGAAAAGGCCTTTTGGGAAGCTGCGTGGGCTAAAGAAAATGTAGAGTTACAAAAAAATATTCTTTATGAGAGACTTGAACTATTAAAAGTAGCTCAAGAAAAATATAAGCAGGGAATGGTTCCAGAACTTGATGTTATTAGAGCATCTACACAAGTAGAAGAAAGCCGGAGCTTTTTGACTGAAGCTGAAGCTTTTTTCCAAAATGCTTTGACCTCCATGAATGTTCTTGCGACAAATCAACATTTGAATATGATTCCAGAAACAGCCCTTTCTTCGTTGAGCATATCAACCTCGTCTGTTCTATCTGTAAATTCATCAACTATTGAACTAATTTTAGCCAACAGAGATGATTTGAACATACTCAATTTGACGTTAAGACAACTGGAACTCTCGCGCATTCTTGCAGCCAAAGGACTTTCTCCAATGCTTGAAGCTAGTTTAGGATATGTAGCCCTTACCGATAGCGAGCAAAAAGAGTCTTTGGAAGGTGATATCCGTCTCTCGTTAGTAATGACAGTGCCTATTATTGATGGACAAAAATCGAAATTGCAACAGAAGCAATATGAAGAGTTAATACAATCGACTCATTACAATATACAAGCTAAAGAAACCTCTATATATCAAGAAGTGGTAGAAGCTCAAAATGATTGGGAAAAATCGCTAGCTTTGGAAAAAAGCAGAAAACAGCAATTGGATCAGAGTACCCGAGAGTTGGCTATTACAAGGTTGATGTACCAAGAGGGAATGGGCAATCAACTTGATCTTTTACGTGCTCAAGTAGAGAACCAGAGAGTCCAGACGGAATATTTGGCAGCCATTCGGGATGTGTATAAATCCTTAGCGGAATTAAAAAGAGTTGCTGGAGGGTATAGTCATCCTGAAAGCGGACCAGACAAAGAAAGTTAGAAAAGGTGTCTATGATGAAGACAAATAAACGTTTTATGTTGTTTCTTATCATATTAATTTTCTCTGTATTGATTATGATCACGTATAAAAAAAACAATAAAAAGCTAGATTCTGAAGAGATTAAAACGGTAGCTGGCATACAGGCTATTCCAGTTACATCGTATGTTGTTGAGCGTTCCTATTGGGATTATTGGAAAACATATTACGGAAAAATTCGATCTGTATCAGAGCAATCAATAACTGCCTATGTTCGAGAATTTGTATCTGCGGTCTATGTAGATGTGGGGGATAAAGTTTCTGCTGGTCAAGTGCTTTGCGAGCTTGAAAAGATTACTCAAACGACGGAACTGGCATCTCAATTAACAGACTTTCAAAATGCAAAACGTGATTTAGAGCGAAAAAAGCGTCTTTATGATGCTGGTGGAATTTCAAAAAAGGAAGTTGAGCAAGCTTTGGCTCTTCTTAATGAAAGGAGGGCTCGATTACAGGAAGCTCAGACAACAATGCACAGAACAGCTATACGGTCTTCAATGGAAGGGGTCGTTATTTCTAAAGATATAGATGTCGGAGAGGTCGCAGAGCCGGGAATAGAACTTTTTCGCTTAGCAGATTTAAACAAGCTTGAAGTAGAGGTTATGTTGGCTTCTTCCGATGCAGTTACTCTTGATGTAGGTAGTCCCTGCCGTATTTTATGCAGAAATACCATAACTCGTGGATTTGTTAAGAGAATTGATCCTGAAGCGCAGTCTGAAACAGGTATGTATAAAACCGTAATCTCTCTTGAGCGGCCGGTTAATCTTTATCCCGGAACGTTTGTGGAAATCCAGATACGTTTAGATTCGAGGAAGAATACAATAGTTATCCCAGATGATTTATTGAGGAGAGAACGTAATGAGGTCTATGTTTTTATAATTAAGGAGAATCAGGCATTTAAGAGGAAGATTGTTCCAGGTCGTGCACAAGATGGTCTTTTAGAAGTAAGAAGCGAGCTTGAAGAAGGAGAAATTTTAGTCAGGCGAGGTGTAGATCAAGTTTATGATGGGGCTCCCATTCTTGAAGAGGTGTCTCCATGAAATTCTTGAGAGTCTTTATAGAACGTCCCGTTTTTACTAGCGTAACAGTCTTACTGGCAGTTGTTCTTGGTCTCTATAGCTATTTTAATATTGGTGTAGCCCTCGTTCCCGATGTGGATATCCCCGTTGTCTCTGTTATGACGGCTTATAGTGGAGCAGGCCCTTCTGAAATTGAACTTTTGGTGAGTAAGCCTATTGAAGATGCGGTTTCCAAGGTCGAAGGAGTGAAGCGTATTCGTAGTTATTCCTTGGAAGGTGTTTCTTTTGTTGTTGTTGAATTTGAGTATAACGTGAATATTTCAGAAGCAACTATGGATATTTCTAACCGTGTCAAAGCTATAAGCGCCACACTGCCAGATGATTCGGAAGATCCTGTTACTGAAAAATTCGATATCAATGCCTTTCCCTTCATGACCATTGCCATTTCGTCAAATCTTCCTCCTGAATATGCTTATGACATTGTAGAAGATAAGGTTCAGCGCAGATTGACACAGATACAGGGAGTTGCCAGTGCTGAAATTCTTGGTGGATTACAGCGCGAAATTCACGTGTACCTAGATCCTGTAAAACTCTATCAATATAAAATATCCCCAGAGAAAATTATTCAGGTTCTGAATGCGAATAACGTTAACGATCCCTCTGGACATATTATTCAGGGTAGAAAAGAACGTTCCGTTCGTGTGTTAGGAGAAGTGAAGGATCCGGATGAACTCGAAGATATCAGAATCTCTCTTGAAGGAACCACCTCTATTCGTCTTGGAGACGTAGGACAGATTGTTGATACGACAGAAGAACCACGAGGATATGCCAAATATGAGGGAAAAGAAGCCATACTTATCGATTGCATAGCTACTCCCGGGAGTAACGTTGTTGAGGTTAGCGATAGGATCAGATCAGAATTGGAAGATATTATCCCCTTTTTGCCGACAGGATTTGAAGTTACCATTACTGATGATATCTCCACCTTTATACGAGAGGCGATACGCAATGTTTTCCGAGATATGCTAATTGGAATTCTTTTGACAGGCCTCGTCCTTTTTCTATTTTTGCAGCGTTTTTCCCTGACTTTCGTTGTGGCGGCTGCCATGCCTACAGCTGTTATCTCAACATTTATTCCTATGTATATTTCAGATATAACTATGAATATGATGAGTACTCTTGGTTTAGCTATTTCCGTTGGAATTCTCGTTAATAATTCTATTTTGGTTCTTGAAAATATTTACAGATTCAGAGACTTGGGAGAGGAAGCATTTGTAGCATCAGAGAAAGGAACGGCAGATATTGCTCTTTCTGTTTTTTCCACTACGGCTACAAATTTAGGGGTATTTATCCCAGTAGCTTTTATGAAAGGGATAGCTGGACAATTTTTACAGGATTTTGCCCTCACTATTGTTTTTGCTACTATTTTTTCTCTATGGGTTGCTATGACATTGACACCCATGGTTGCTGCCAGAGTGCCCTATGGTACTGAACCATCTGACTTCAGTCGAAAGGCGACAGCATGGTGGTCTTGGCTTTATTCTAAATTTGATAAAGCTCACGATGTTCTTGTTGATAAAGCTCTTGACCATAACTATCTGACTCTTGGCCTTTTTGCACTTGCATTTTTGGCTTCGCTTTTTTTAGTTCCTTTTTTAGGTGTTGAATTTATTCCGCGAGTGGATAGAGGTTTGATGGAAATATCTCTTGAACTTCCATCTGCTTCATCCCTTGCCTATACAGAGGAAGTTACAGAAAAAGTTGAAAAATACGTTCGTTCTTTGTCGGGAGTGAAGGCTATAGAAATTGCCGTTGGCGGCAGTCGTTCAGAAGTTGGCGTGAATAGAAGCAGGCTCAAAGTGGTTTTGACCGACGATCCGAAGCGACCTTCTTCCTTTGAATTAGCAGAACGTCTTCGTGAATATTTTGCAGTTATACCAGATGTTACAGCAAGCATAAGTGCCTCCGTAAGTGGAGGGGGATCACCTGGTAAACCTATACAGATTCTCATTTCAGGCGAAAATATAGGTGAATTGAATAAAATTGCCGGTCAAGTTATGGAAAAGATGCGCCAGACTCAAGGCGTTGTGGATGTCGATACGAATTGGCGGTTGGGGCGTCCTGAATTTCAAATTCTTCCGATACCATGGAAGCTCGGGCTTTTAGGAATTTCTGTTCGGGATGTTACAGAGACGGTTCGAAACTATATTACCGGGAAAAAAGCAGGTGTGTTCAGAGTTGAAGGGAAAGAGTATGATATTGTCTCACTTCTTGATTTCCAGCGTAGATCTTCTCTTAATAAAATTGAAGAATTCCCTATTGCTACACCTTCAGGTTTTGTCCCCCTTTCTTCTTTAGCTGAATTTACCTATGGTGTTGGTCCGACGAGTATTCTTCGATCTGATCGGATACGTGCCATAACTATTGAAGCTGATGTAAATGGACGTAGCGTTGGAAGTGCTTTTGAAGAAATACAAGATAAAATCCACGAAATTTCTTTGCCCACTGGCTATCGCTTTTCTTTTGCAGGAGAAGTGGAGGATATTCAAGAAAACTTTTATTATCTATACGTTGCTTTTGGCATGGCTATAATTCTCACATTTTTAATGATTGCTGCTATTCTTGAATCATATCTCTATGCCTTCGTTATTATGATTACTCTTCCTCTCTCAGCTATTGGAGTTATACCCTTCTTATATTTTACAAGAACGGCTGTCTCCCTTTACGGCTTGCTTGGTGTCGTTATGCTTGTGGGACTTGTTGTTAATAATGCAATCGTTATTATTGACTATGCAGAAAAAAGCAGAAAAGGAGGTCTTGCACCCCGCGAGGCTATCCGTCAGGCCTGTCTTGTCAGATTACGTCCTATTATTATGGCTGATTTAACATCCATTATTGCCATGATTCCATTAGCGCTCGGGCTAGGTGCAGGCGGACCGTATCGAGCTCCCATGGCCATAGTGGTTATAGGAGGTCTTATAGCGGGGGGGACACTAGCACTTTTTGCTATTCCACCTATTTACACCATTCTTCATAGAAGGACTTCGGTATAATAGCGGTTGATGAAGATTCAATATTCTATTAGAATACCTCCTATTGTTAATTAAACTTTATGGCGACACTCTTTCCAAAGAAAAAGAGGTGTTGATTTTATGGAGAAGACGAATACTGTGCTTCAGCGTGTCTTGAAAATGGAGCCTGTATCATGGGTTAACAATCAAAAAGAGGACGCAGTAAAACTTCTTGAAACGCTTCCCATTTCATTTATGCAAATAAAGGATGCAGGCGATCGTTTACAACGGTTTGCTCCATTCTTAAAAAAAGCCTTTCCAGAAACGGAAGATGGCATAATCGAATCTCCCCTGTGTGAAACCCCCAATCTTAAAGAAGCGATGGAGACTCTTTACAAGCATAAAATAAATGGCCGATTTTTTGTTAAGTGCGATAGTGAACTTCAAGTTGCTGGTTCAATAAAGGCACGGGGCGGCATTTATGAAGTGTTGAAACATGCGGAAGAGTTAGCTCTGGAAGAAAAATTACTTTCTCCTGATGACGATTATTCTGTTTTTTATGAACCACGATTCCGTCACTTTTTTTCTCAATATAAAGTGGCGGTTGGTTCGACAGGGAATCTTGGAATGAGCATTGGAATTATTTCGGCCACCCTTGGCTTTCAGGTAACAGTGCATATGTCTCGAGATGCGAAAGAATGGAAGAAGTCCTTTTTGAGGAATCATGGAGTTATAGTCAAGGAATATGATGACGATTACTCGAAAGCCGTGGAAGAAGGGAGAAAAGAGTGCGCAAAAGATCCTAGAGCTTACTTTGTAGATGATGAAAACTCGGTGGATCTCTTCTTAGGATATGCTGTAGCGGCTTTTCGACTTGAAAAACAGCTTAAGAAATATGGAATTGTCGTAGACGATCTTCACCCTCTTCAGGTTTATTTACCGTGTGGTGTTGGGGGCGCGCCAGGTGGAATAGCTTTTGGGTTGAAGCATCTTTTTGGCGATGCTGTACGTTGCTATTTTGTGGAGCCGACTCATGCTCCCTGTATGCTTCTTGGAATGCTTAAGAATGATGATTCTATTCGAGTTTCAGATTGTGGTATTGATGGAGTAACTGAAGCTGATGGTCTGGCTGTTGGTTCTCCCTCTAAACTAGTAATGAAGCTTGAAAGAAATTTGATAGAAGGAATCTATACAATAGAAGATAAAGAACTTTATCGTCTTCTCGCCCTTCTTTATGATACGGAAGAGAAAAGAATAGAACCTTCTGGAGCTGCGAGTATAAAAGGGCCGTTGGTTACACCAGAAATTCCAGCAGAAGGAACGCACATAGCCTGGCTTACAGGAGGGCTTTTTTTGCCAGACGATCTTTTTAATAAAATGTATGCTAAAGGGAAGGGGCTCAGGTAATGAGTAGTTTGACTTCAAAAATAAATGTCAAGAACATTTCACTTATCATTTCACTTCTTTTCGTAGGATTTTTCTTGTCTTCTCCAGTTTGGGCAGAGGGGCAGTGTTTAACTCTTCCCTCGGAGATGTACGCACAACAAGAGAGAGATAAAGAACTCAGCAAAGAAAAAGAAATAGAAGAGAAGCGGCAACAAAAAGAGATGGAGACTCAAGTACGAAAAGAAGCCATTGCCGAATTTTTTAGAGAAAAAAATAAAAATCTCGAAGTAGATCGTGCAGAAAATTATGCACACTATGTATTAGAAGCAGGAAGTCAATTTGGTGTCGATCCCTTTATTATCGCTGCCATTATTATAAAAGAGTCAAAAGCCCGACACAGCGCTCGTTCTAGAGTCGCTTATGGTTTGATGCAGATCAACTGGCGTGTTCATAAACAAAATATAGCGAAAGCCTTCTCCCATATAAAAACTCTTTCAGATATGATGAAACCCAAAAATAACATTATGGTAGGAACATATATTTTTTCGTGTTATTTAAACTCTTCAGAAGGTGATATTATCCGTGCTTTATCAAGGTACTATGGTGGGAAGAGTGAAAGGTACGTGAGAGGAATTTTTTCTTACCGTCAGGAATTGGATAATCGTTTCGCTCAAAAAATAAACTTGCTTATCGAAGGTGCCTATGGTGACATGTAATCCTAATGTACGAGCTCGAATAGAAGCCCTTCTGGCTGTACTTTTTTGGGGCGGTTCCTTTACTGCCATCAAAGTTGCGGTATCACAAATATCGCCAACAACCTTGTTGTGGCTTCGTTTCGGAATCGGGACTTTTGTCTTAGGTGGCATCCTTTACATTAAAAAATCATTTATACATCTTCCGACACGTCAGCTTGTTGAACTGTGTGGCTTAGGTTTTTTGGGAGTCTTTTTACATAGCTATATACAGTCTGCTGGACTTCGAACGGCTGCTGCAGGGATTTCTGGATTGATTATTGCCGGGACTCCCATTCTTATTGCTTTACTTGGTAGTTTTTTTCTTAAGGAAAGAATTACAAAGAGACAATCTTATGGAATTATCTTAGCTGCTTTTGGGGTTTTGGTGATTCTTTCGAAG
This sequence comes from Aminobacterium sp., assembly GCF_034926885.1. Lineage (NCBI taxonomy): Bacteria > Thermotogati > Synergistota > Synergistia > Synergistales > Aminobacteriaceae > Aminobacterium > Aminobacterium sp. Next base: position 31,963 of record NZ_JAYFQR010000009.1, on the reverse strand, counting down.
GGGAATATACACTTTTTTACGAAGGCTAACTATAATTTCGGAGAATTACTTGTTGTTTGCTCAGCTTTTACATGGGCGCTTTTTTCAGTTCTATCGAGAAAAACTGTGCAAACTCTTCCACCTGCTTTGTCCATGTTTTTTGTTATTGCCTCTGGGTGGATTTTTTGTTCTATACCTTTATTTGTTCATGGTTTACACGATATTTCCTATCTTGATGTTGCAGGATGGGGAAGTGTGGCCTTTTTGGGCGTTCTTTGTTCTGCTGTCGCTTATGTATTTTGGTACGATGCCCTCAAGGCTCTTCCCGCGTCAGAAGTCGGCGTTTTTCTTTATCTCAATCCTATAGTTGCAGTATCAGTTGCATGGTTATTTCTTGGAGAACCCCTTCTTTTTTCCAGTCTTTTGGGAGGATTGCTAGTTTTAGTGGGTGTAGGAATTGTCAATTATCACAAGAAAAATTGATGGTCACTCCTATTGAAAAGTTCATTGATGAGAATGGCTGTATAGAGAGAAAGTATCTCTTTGAAATTTTGAGAGTCAAGTCCACATATGGATTCGATTTTATTGATTCGATAGTTTAGGGTATTTTTATGAATATTGAGCGTGCGGGCCGCAGCACTGGGGCTGAAACGATGCTCACACCAAACTCTGAAGGTGTGTATAAGTTCTTCACCATCAGAGGCTTTTTTCAGAGGGGTCAGATGAGATGCCCTAAAACGTTCAGCAACATCTCGGCTGGCAGTTGTCAGAAGATCTTCCAACATCATTTCGTTAATAGAGTAGATTCCTGGTTTTTGATAAATATTTTTGCCAATAGTGACAGCTTTCCATGCATCTCGATGTGAAGCAGGAAGTCTTGATGTATCGTGAGCAAGAGTTCCTATGCCGATAACAATTTCCAATCCTTTTTCGTTTAAAAGATTTTGTAACGTTTCACATTCCTTTCGCGTTCTTTCCACCACTTGTTTCTCGTTGAGCAAAGCATTTGCCGCTCGAAGTATTTCGTAACGGTCGGGATCAATCATTGTTGAAATATCCTGTGGTCTGTTAAAAGCTGTTCGTATAGCCATCAGAACATCCATTTGTGTATATGGAGTAGAACCAACGCCAATTTCGTCGTCGGTCGCTCGAGAATAGAGCAGTTCTGCCGCAATAGCAATCCGAGGAATTTGAAGTTCAAAACCTAATCCGCGAGCGGAAACAAAAAGTGATGTTTCATCATCTTTTTCAGGGTCGAAAGCGGCAATTTGTTCCATAAGAGTTTGTATAGCCCGACTTCGAAGAAAAAAAGCTTCAGAAAACATTTTTTCACTCAAAATAAGTTCTGTGTGTTTTTTTACAAGCAAACCAAATTGGGTAACTTTTGAGGGCATCCCAGCAAGAGCTATTGTTCCAATTCTTTTTCCTGCGAATTCTATAGGTAAAGTGACTCCTGGTCTTATTCCGTCTAGAAGTAACGTTTCATTTTCTTCCTGTATTGAATTTATTCCCGTTCTTATAACATCAAGAGAGGGTTTGTGAAGACTTCCTTTTCGGCTAGGATCGCTGGCTCCAATAATAATTCCTTTTTCGTTTGTAATGATAATGTCGATGTTAATGAGTTCTGCTGTAGAAGATGCTATTTTTTGCGCAATTTTATCAAGCATTGGTAGCTGCTCCTTTTAGTTTGTTGTGGAAAAATATTGTTCAAAAGCACAAATATATGTGTTTATAATACATAATAACTGTTCATTTGTCTCATGTCTTCGTGTCTTTCTTGTGTATAATATAACTAAGCAATAAAAAAGACAACTTGTTACTAAGGAGGCAATAACCATGAATGACAGATTTGTTCTGTCAGCCTGTGCCGGAATAGCCTTTCTGTGCGTCGTATTTATGGCAGGTTTAGCAGAGGTTATATAACTATAAGGTAGAGGATTGGTTCTTTATGAATGGCCTGGCCGTGCCATTAAAAATATATTCCCCTTTCCCACGGGAGGACAAAAGTGTCCTCCCGTTTATTTTTTCTTAAATTTGTTTACTTTGGTAAAGAAATAAATAGTTAAAATAACAATTCTCTTGTCTTTTCTATGCTTTGACAATAAAATACTATAGTAGACTCTTCAATCATGTGTATAGATCTATACTATAGGTGGGGGGTAGGGTAATGAAGAAACAGAAACTTGTCATTTTAGTTATCGTTATTTTAGTAGCACTTGGTGGTTGGATGATGGTGGGGAACAAACCCCAGGAACAGGCTCCAGCTCCTCAACAGCAGGCTGAGCAGCCAGCTGAGAAAACAGCTGAAGCCCCGGCGGAGAAGCCGGCTGAAACTTCAGTGGAAAAAGCGGCTTTCCATATTGGTATTTGCACCGGTACCGTTTCTCAATCTGAAGATGACCTTCGTGGTGCAGAACGGCTTATTGAAGAGTACGGCAGTGTAAGTGACGGCGGAATGATTCAGCATATTACTTATCCGGATAATTTCATGGTTGAAATGGAAACCACTATTGCTCAGATAGCTGGTTTGGCCGATGATCCCATGATGAAAGCCATTATCGTTAACCAGGCTATTCCGGGAACAACCGAGGCTTTCAGAAGAGTTCGGGAAAAACGCCCTGACATCCTTCTCTTTGCCGGAGAAGCTCATGAGGACCCAGGTGTTATCGAGTCTGCTGCTGATCTTGTAATTAACTGCGATAATATCGCCCGTGGTTATCTGATCGTAGCGGCTGCCCAGAAAATGGGTGCCAAGGAATTTGTTCACATTTCCTTCCCGAGACATATGAGCTACGAACTTCTTTCTCGCCGTAGAAACATTATGGAAGTTGCATGTCAGGATCTGGGTATGGGATTCCATTTTGAAACAGCTCCAGACCCAACAAGTGACGTGGGAGTTGCCGGAGCTCAGCAGTTTATTCTTGAGAAAGTTCCTGCCTGGCTTGAAAAGTATGGTAAAGACACAGCATTCTTCTGTACGAATGACGCTCATACAGAGCCATTGCTGAAGCGTATTGCTGAAGAGGGTGGATATTTTGTAGAAGCAGACCTTCCTTCTCCTCTTATGGGATATCCCGGAGCTTTGGGGATAGAACTCTCTGACGTTAAAGGCGATTGGCCTGCAATACTTAAGAGAGTAGAAGAAGCAGTTGCTGCTAAGGGCGGATCCAAGAGAATGGGAACATGGGCCTACTCTTATGGTTACACCACAACAGCAGCTCTTGGCGAATTTGCCAAACGGGTTGTTGAAGGGTCTGTTGAACTCGAAGATTCTGATGCTCTCTTTGAATGCTACGGAAAATATACGCCTGGCGCAAAATGGAACGGAAGTCTCTACACAGATATCGCTACTGGCGTTGTCAAGAAGAATCACGTTCTCGTTTATCAGGATACCTATATATTTGGCCTTGGCTACCTTGGCATGACCGATGTTACGGTTCCTGAAAAGTATTTCTCTATTAAATAGTCAAATAGGCCCCATAGAAATAGCGACCTAAAAACGAGCCTTTTCTTAGGGGAGGAAAATCCTTTCCTCCCCTTTATTTCTGCTCCTAATTTTCCAGGAGAATTTTTCCAAGGCTTGGAAGTGGAGAGGTGACAACAATGGCTTTATCTGAGCCCTTATTAAAGATGGAAAAGATAGGCAAGGCGTATTTTGGCAACAGAGTCTTGAAGGATGTGAGCTTTACCCTCGAGAAAGGCCAGATTCTCGGGCTTGTTGGAGAAAATGGTGCGGGGAAATCTACATTAATGAATATCCTTTTCGGAATGTCTGTAATCCAGGAAACTGGAGGGTATGAAGGTAAATTCTTCATTAATGGGGAGGAAGCTCAGTTTAAGAATCCTCTTGATGCTCTGGATGCTGGTATCGGAATGGTGCACCAGGAGTTCTCTTTGATCCCTGGTTTTACCGCTGCAGAAAATATTGTATTGAACAGAGAGCCTACACAATATAACGTCCTCGTAGAATCTTTTGGCGATCGTCTTCGCACTCTTAACACAGATGAAATGGAACTTCGTGGAAAAACTGCAATAGAGAAACTTAACGTTGTTATTGACTCTGATACTCTCGTTTCAGAAATGCCTGTAGGACACAAACAATTTACCGAGATAGCAAGGGAAATTGATAAAGAAAAGACCCAACTTCTTGTCCTTGATGAGCCTACGGCGGTGTTGACAGAATCAGAAGCAGAGATACTTTTGGCTTCCATGCGAAAATTAGCAGCTATGGGAATTGCCATCATCTTTATATCTCACCGATTACATGAAATCATTGATGTGTGCGATAAGATTGTTGTTTTACGTGATGGACAAGTTGTTCATGAAACGACTCCGGCACAAACAAACGTAATGGAAATAGCCACTCATATGGTGGGACGGAATATTGAGTCTGCTTTTGCTAGGGAAGAAACAGTAAGATCATTTGCTAAAGACATTCTCAAAGTAGAGCACCTTTGGGTAGATATGCCAGGTGAAACGGTGCGAGATGTTTCTTTTTCAGTAAAAGAGGGAGAAATATTTGGTATCGGGGGATTGGCGGGTCAAGGTAAACTTGGAATTGCTAATGGCATAATGGGAATGTACCCTTCAGGCGGCAGTGTTGTTTTTGATGGAAAAGAAGTTGTTTTAAATGATCCTCGTTCCCCTCTCTCTATGGGAATTGCGTCTGTTTCCGAGGATCGTCGTGGTGTTGGTTTACTACTAGAAGAGCCCATTTCATGGAACATTATTTTTACAACCCTTCAGATGCAAAGTAGATTTTTGAAACCAGTTTTTGGCGGTTTGTTTAAAATTCGTGATGAAGAAGCCATAAGAGAAGCTACACAAAAGTATATCGAGGCTCTTGAAATCAAGTGCACAGGTGAGCATCAGCGCGTGCAGGAGCTCTCAGGTGGTAACCAGCAGAAGGTTTGTCTGGCGAAAGCCTTTGCGCTTCACCCTAAATTACTCTTTGTTTCAGAACCTACACGAGGTATTGACGTGGGAGCAAAGAGAGTTGTACTCGATACATTGAGAGAATACAACCAGAAGAGAGGCACAACAATCGTCATGATCTCTTCAGAACTTGAAGAATTACGGTCTATTTGTGACCAGATAGCTATTGTCAATGAAGGCAGAATCGGTGGCACACGTCCTGCTACATGCCCATCAACTGAGTTTGGACTTCTTATGCTTGGTGAAATTAAAAATGGTGTGGAGAAGGTGGGTGTATGATGAACAACATACGCAGTTTTATTGAAAAAGCCGGCTGGCCAAGGGTTATTATAGCCCTTTTTCTTCTCGGACTTTTTGTCATGGCCCCCTTTGTTAGGGTTCGGGTAGACACTTCAATTAGCGATACTCTCGTTCGTTTTGGCATGAACGGAGTCATGGTCCTTGCTATGGTACCTATGATACAGGCAGGATGTGGTCTTAACTTCGGTTTGCCTTTGGGTATTATCGCCGGCTTGCTTGGCGCGGTAACTAGTATTGAATTAGGAGTAACAGGTCTTCCCGGGATTTTTACAGCCATGCTCATCGCTACTCCCATAGCGATTGTTCTAGGATGGTTGTACGGCCAGCTTCTAAACAGAGTAAAAGGTGGCGAAATGATGATTGCTACCTATGTAGGCTTTTCCTCTGTTGCTTTTATGTGCATTATGTGGCTGGTTCTTCCGTACAAAAGTCCTAATATGGTTTGGGGATATGCCGGAGCAGGCTTACGTACGACTATTTCGGTAGATGGGTACTGGAGTAGGGCTATTAGTGACATTTTGGCCTTTAATATAGGCGATTTCTTTTATTGTCCCACAGGGATGATGCTCTTCTTCGCTTTTCTTTGCTTTGCAATGTGGATGTTTATGAAGACAAAAATAGGCACGGCTATGACGACAGTGGGGTCGAATCCTGAATATGCAAAAGCAGCAGGAGTAAATGTCGATAGCATGAGAACTCTCTCCGTTGTTTTGTCAACAGTTCTTGGTGCTATAGGTATCATAATGTACGAGCAGAGTTTCGGATTCATACAGCTGTATATGGGGCCTTTTTATATGGCTTTCCCTGCAGTAGCAGCTATCCTCATCGGGGGCGCATCAGTAAATAAAGCGTCTATACTCAATGTTGTTATTGGTACGATTCTCTTTCAGGGAATCCTGACAATGACTCCATCCGTTATCAATAGTCTCATTGAGACTGACATGTCAGAAGTTATACGAATCATCGTTTCTAACGGTATGATTCTGTATGCTCTCACGAGGGTGGTGAAAGTGAAATCATGATGACTAAAAAATCGTCTTTTCAGGATAATTTATCCCATTTCTTTGTTAGTAACGCGGTGCCAATTATCTTTTTGGCGCTAAGCGCAGTGGCTATCCCTATTTCTCGCTTTTCGACTCAGTATCTAGTACAGGAAATGCTTGTTCGTCTGGCGCGAGACTCTTTCCTTGTCCTTTCCCTGCTTATCCCTATCATGGCAGGAATGGGCCTTAATTTTGGAATGGTGCTGGGAGCAATGGCAGGAGAGATCGGGCTTATTCTCATTACTGACTGGAACATTGTTGGTATTCCTGGAATGGTTCTGGCAATGATCATCTCTACTCCTCTTGCTGTCTTGTTAGGCTGGATGTGCGGAGTTATCTTGAACAGAGCCAAAGGGCGGGAGATGGTTACATCCTTTATATTGGGCTTCTTTATGAATGGTGTATATCAGCTTATCGTTCTTTATGGTTTTGGAAGTGTATTTCCGATAAAGAGTCCAGATCTTGTTTTATCGAGAGGTTTTGGTATTCGAAATGTAACGAACCTTGAGAATATCAGAAAATGTCTCGATAACCTTATTCCTCTTTCAATTGGTGGCGTAGCTATTCCTATTGCGACATTTCTTGTTATCGCTGCTTTTTGCGTCTTTGTCGTATGGTTCCGCAAGACAAAGTTAGGGCAAGATATGCGAGCTGTGGGACAAGATATGGATGTAGCCGAAGCAGCAGGTATTCCGGTAGAAAGAACTCGTATTATTTCTATCGTAATTTCAACGGTACTCGCATGCTACGGCCAGATTATTTTCTTGCAGAACATTGGTACTATGAATACATATAATAGTCACGAGCAGGCAGGGATGTTTGCTATAGCTGCTCTTCTCGTTGGTGGCGCCAGTGTTACTAAAGCGACTATTCCCAATGTGTTTATAGGTGTTATCCTTTTCCACCTTATGTTTGTTGTTTCTCCTATGGCAGGGAAATATCTCATTGGACAGGCGCAATTAGGAGAATACTTCAGAGTCTTTGTCTCGTATGGAATTATAGCCATAGCTCTTGTTTTGCATGCGTGGCGTCGTCAGCAAGATAAAGATAGAGCGCGGCGAGCCTTACGTGGGAATGCCTGACAAGGCATAGACAGGAGGCATAAGATATGAGACGATCAGCGGTTAATGTGGGGATAATCATATTTTTTGTGATTATTTCCGTATTTCTTTATAACGCAGGAAAAGGATATAACTTACTTGTAGATAATAAGGCTATTACGATTGATGGGCAGGAACTACAGCCCTATGCTTGGGTCAATGTGGATGTGAGCACATCTAAAAAGCCAGTTCTATTGAAAGCTGGCGGACGAGACGTTGTTTTTGTCATCGGAAAAACTCATCAGATTCATGTAGAAATCATGGATGAACAAAAAAACGTTATCAAGAAGATCGAAAAGAAATTCAAGCTGACACGACAGTCGGGGGATCTTCTTAGTATCCCTGCCCTCGGATCAGATGTTTCGCAGTGGATTCAGAAAAGATAGTAGCGTTTAAAAAGACTGTTATATAGTTATAAAAAAGGAGGAGCTAAATAACTTTGCTCCCCCTTTTTTTATGCTCTATTCTGATATAAAGTTTTCGCCCCATGTGCAAGCGAAAATAAAATCTTTTAGACTTTTTCTTTGTCGTGGCTCCATTTCCTTTTCTCTAAGAGCAGCGGGAAGAGTGTTCGGATCTCCTGGAAATCCTATGGCAAGAGCTGTTACAGGATCGTATCCCTCGGGAATGTTATACGTTTCCCGAGTACACTTTTTTGAAAAACCGGCCATCGGATGTATCGCCAATCCCATTCCTGTTGCCTGAAGGGCAATGTTTTGTATGGACATTCCAAGGTCATGAAATGCATGAGCGTTGGGTTTGCCGTTAAGAGAGAATGTTATTCTTGCCACAGATATAACGAGTACAGGTGCTTGTCGAGCCCATATCCTGTTTTGCTCAACAAGACAGGATAGCATTTTTTCGTATTCCTTTGGGTTTTCTTTTGTGGCGACAATAAAAAACCACGGTTGATCGTTATAACATGAAGGAGCCCAACGTGCTGCTTCAAAAAGGGAAAGAAGTTGGCTTTGACTTGGCATCATGTCTGTGAAGGATCGCGGACTCCATCTGTTTCGGATGAGTTCGTGAATAGGATATGCACTATCTGCGCTTTTTTCCATTTTTAGGCCTCCTCATATTCTTGTTATTTGCCTACGCAAAATTGGCTGAAAATTGTATCAAGCAAAGCATCATCAATGGAAAGCCCTAGAAGACGCTCCATACATCCTCGCGCGTCGTATAAACAGGTTGCTACAATATCTTGCCCAAGACCTTGTTCAAGAGCTGTTACGCCTTGAGCTAATGATTGAATAGCTCGTCTAATTTCCTCAACTTGTCGAGATGAAGCATTTAAACCGGAAGTTAGCGTTCCTCCACCAGCAATATTTGCCACAATGGTATCTTTTAATGTCTCTATGCCTTCTCTTTTTTCTGCTGAAATATTGCAAATCAGGCTTTGGGGTAAAAGGCCGCTCACCATTTCCTCACTTATGACGAGTGGAAGATCTGACTTATTGATTGCAACTATATGGTTTGTTGATGATAGTTTAGGAATGAAAGCTAGATCTGCAGGTGTGAAGGGTTCACTCCCATCTATTACCCAGACACGAATATCAGCTTCTGCCATAGCTTTTTCAGCTCGGGCAATGCCTATAGCTTCAATTTCATCAGAAGGGGCATCAATTCCGGCAGTGTCAATAAGACGAATAGGTATTCCGCGATATGTAAGCACTTCTTCTATTACATCTCGCGTTGTTCCTGGTACAGAAGTAACGATAGCCCGTGATTCTTTAAGTAATGCGTTAAGCAGAGATGATTTCCCCACATTTGGGCGGCCAACAAGAGCTACTCTGATACCTTCACGAAGAAGGAATCCCGTATTGCAACGATCAAGCAAATCTTCAAGACTTTGTTTGAGAGTGGATAAAGATGCTTCAACGTCACTGCTATCCATATAGGGAATATCTTCTTCAGGAAAATCAAGGCCGACTTCTATAGATGCAGAAATTTCCATAATTTCGTTGTAAATATCACGAGCAAAGCTGGAAAGTTCTCCCCGTAACGTACGAGTGGCGGCGCGAAGGGCTTCTTCACTTTTTGATCGTATTATTCCTAATACTGCCTCTGCCTGAGAAAGGTCAATTTTCCCGTTTAGGAAGGCTCGTTTTGTAAATTCCCCTGGTTCTGCCAAAACGGCTCCCTTGCTGATAAGTCGTTCAAGACATTTTTGAGCGACTAATGTTCCTCCATGGGTGGATATCTCGACCATATCTTCACCGGTGTAGCTTTTAGGAGCTTTAAACCATGAAAAAAGAACCTGATCAATTGGTTCTTTATTTTCATCAAGCAAAAAACCATTTCGCAAAAAACGAGGAGAGGTTTCTGCTAATGGGCGGACTCCTTGAACCACTTCGTCAGCCAATTGCCGGGAAGCTGGTCCTGAAAGTCTTATAATTGCAATTCCTGCTTCTCCCCAGGCTGTAGATATAGCAGCTATTGTTTCTTCTGACATGAATGTCTCCTCCCCATCTTCGGGTTTATATTTGTTTCTCCATGCCAGTATCTTATAACAAAAAGGACCGCTTCTGGAAAGCGGCCCTTGAATTGAATAAAACAAATTTAAAGAAGCTCTTCCATCGATTCTGCTAGTCGTCGAATTCCTTCATCAATCATTTCAGGCGATGCAAAAGTATAACAAAGCCTAAAATGATGTTCTCCACCTCCATTGGGGAAAAAGGGCGCTCCTTTAACAAAGGCTACATTTTTTTCGAGAGCTTTTTCAAAAAGATCCTCTGCCAAAATGTCAGGAGTTTTTACCCAAAAGAAAAAACCACCTGATGGAATGTTGTAAGAAGCAGTTTTTTGGGGAATATGAAATTGAAGAGCATCTTTCATATGATTTCGTTTTTGACGGTAATGCTCGACTATGCGTGGTAGAAAGTTATCAAGGTGACCTAGGCGACAATATTCGTAAACTAAGGCCTGGGCTACAACACTTGTACACGTATCGACTCCCTGCTTGAAAACAGCCATTTTTCTTATAATATCTTTATTTCCACAACACCAGGCTACTCTGGTTCCAGGCGCTAAAATTTTGGAAAAAGATCCTGCATAAATAACGAGTCCTGATGTATCAAGAGAGAAGAGTGAAGGTAAATGCTCTCCTTCAAATCGAATATATCCATAAGGGTCATCTTCCAAAATAGCAATGCCGTACTGATTGGCTATAGAAATAAGTTTTTTTCTCCTCAGAAGGCTCATAGTGGCGCCAGAGGGATTGTTGAAGTTAGGGATAGTGTAGATATACTTTATTTTTTTGCCTTCAGAACGAGCTTTTTCTATAAGCTCTGGAAGTTGCTCTACTTGCATGCCTTCAGAGTCACATGGAACGCAGATAAAACGCGCTCCGTGGTTATACATATCAATGGTTGTGCCCAAGAATGTAGGTTCCTCAGTAATAACATAATCGTCCTTGTCTATTGTAGAGAGGGTAAGAAGATCTGCTGCCTGAATAGACCCTGAGGTTATAAGCATCTCATCCATCTCTACCTTGTGCCCAAGTCGTGGTTTCAGCCATTCTATTAGAAATTCTTTAAGTGGAGGGTACCCCTCCGTAATGCCATATTGAAGAATATCTCGTCCTTCTCTTTTGATGATTGAGGTTGCTTCGTAGAATTGCTCAATAGGAAAGATGTCAGGATCAGGCATACCTCCTGCAAAAGAAATCATGCCTGGTTTGCGTATAACGTGGAAAATATCTCTAATGGGAGAAGGTTTGATTTGTAATGCTGAATGACTATACAAAGCATCCCAATAGGTATTCACTAGTTCTGATTTCCCTCCCTTATAGAATAAGGGGCCTTTTGAAAAGGCCCCTGGAATATCTATGCGGTAACGGTTTGTGCAAGTTCTTGTATGGCTTCTGCCAAACGTTTGACTCCTTCCTCTGTGACTTCCGGCGTCGGGAAAGTGTAGCAAAGTCGAGCATTGTGAGCTCCGCTACCAGGATTAGTACAGAAGGGTTCACCAATGACAAATGCAACTTTCTTTTCAATAGCTTTATTGAAAAGATCCTTGGTATTGACCTCAGGGAAGTGCAGCCAGTAGAAGAACCCGCCTTCAGGTTTAACCCATGTTACGCCAAGTGGTTCCAGATGGCGTTTAAAGCTTTCTTGCATAGCGTCACGTTTTACGCGGTAGTTATCAATTATGACAGGAAGATGTTTATCAAGATATCCGTTACGGCAATATTCAGCGACAAGAGCTTGTGTGATGGTACTGGTGCACAAGTCAGTAGCCTGTTTGAACACAGTCATCTTTCTGATGATTTCTTTAGATCCGGTAACCCATCCTATGCGGCTTCCAGGAGAAAGAATCTTCGAAAATGAACCAGCGTAAATAACGCCATCATTATCGTCAAGAGAGAAGATAGACGGCAAATGTTCTCCATCATAGCGAACATAGCCATAAGGGTCGTCTTCAAAAATTGGAATAGAATATTTGTGTGAAATCTCAACAAGTTTTTTGCGCCGTTCTAAGGTCATTGTAGCGCCGCCTGGGTTTTGGAAGTTGACGATGGTATAGATAAACTTTACGTTTTTACCCTCTTTACGAGCTTTTTCGATGATTTCAGGAAGAAGATCAACCTGCATACCATCTTTGTCCATAGGGACTCCTAAAAACTTAGCTCCATGGTTATAAAAAGTGGTGAGAGCTGCAAGATACGTGGGATCTTCGGTGATGACATAATCACCTCTATCGATCATTGCCCACGAGAAAAGGTCTAAAGCTTGCTGTGATCCTGTAGTGATCAACATTTCTTCTAGGGTTGCAACTTTCCCCATACGAGGGGCTGTCCACTCGGCAAGGAATTCTTTTAAGGGAGGGTATCCTTCTGTTGTTCCATACTGAAGAATATTTTTCCCATCCTCTTTAAGAATATGTACCCCTTCGTAAAATTCGTCCACAGGAAATACTTCTGGTGCAGGCATGCCACCGGCAAAAGAAATCATTCCCGGTTGTTTAATAACAGCCAGCATTTCTCTTATTGGTGAAGGCCTGACATTCTTAGCATTGTAGCTAAAATTCCCTTCCCAAACCTTACTCACGCATATCGCCTCCCCATCAGCTTTTAATAAAATACATCAATTCTGAAAACGATGAAGTAAAAGGCAGTAAATTGTAGACTACATTGATATAAATAAGAAAAGACAAGACAGTACACGACAATTATAGCATTGAAAAAAGAAAATAAATGCTTTTAGAAGAAAGGATAAAGTATACAGAGAGAGCCTATTGCTGACTATATGTTCGTGCCGTAGCACGTATATGTTGTAAGCGACGTTCTGTTGGTGGGTGTGAGTTGAAGCCGCTTGGAGATGTTTCATATCCGGCATCTCTCATTTTTTCAAGAGCATTGACGAGTCCCCAAGCGCTATAGCCAGCCTTTACGGAAAGTTTAATTCCGTAATCGTCGGCTTCAATTTCCTGTTCCCTGCTGAAACCAGATTCTGCTAGGCCGACTCCGAGACTTGCCAAAAGCTCAGAGTTGCGATCTCCCTTAACATTTTTAAAGAGGAGAGCCCATAGCAAATTTCTACCTATAGTGCTTCCATAGTGGTTAAGCTGTATATGTCCTGTTTCATGACCAAGTATACCGGCTATTTCGTCTTCCTTATTGAGAATTTTTAATAAGCCAGTCGTGACATAAACAGCGTGATCGCTTCCTGAAAAGCGAACCCATGCATTAGGCTCCTTTTTATCTTCTATTGTTATCGACGTTGTCTCTATGCCAGCAGCCTCTGAAATTCGTTTCCATGCTCGCTCAAGCTGTTGCGGGGAGAGCGCAGCCTGGGCAGCTTCTGCAAACAGGCAAAGCACAACGGTTATCAACACAGTGGTTACTGTAAGGTGTTTTTTCATATTCTCACCCTCTTCCTCTATTTTTCAATGCTATCATAGAATAGTTCTGCTCTCCAATAGGTAAAATTGTAGATTTTTTATATTAAGGAATTGACGAAAATAACGTTACGTGGTATAAAACCTCTTCGGATCAGATTCTATTGACCTTTACTTTATATTCCGAGGATGATAAAATGTTTGTATACAAGAAACCTGATGTTCTTCTTTCGACAAATAAAGAAAATATAATGGGAGAAGGAATTGGTGTTTTCTTTTTTGGAAATAAGGCTTCAAAGCGTTAGGCTTTGAGGCCTTTTTTTTATATTCATTGAAAGTGAGGCTTTTATTATGTATAAGAAGGTTCTTATTTTAGGTTCGGGCCCCATTCGTATTGGACAAGCAGCAGAGTTTGATTATTCTGGAAGCCAGGCATGTAGAGCATTAAAAGAAGAGGGATGCGAAGTTATATTGCTCAATAGTAACCCTGCAACAATACAGACAGATGTTGAACTTGCAGATTATGTGTACATCAAACCTCTTACAGTGGAAACAGTAGAACAGATTCTTCAGGTTCATTCTCCCGATGGAGTTATAGCAACTCTGGGAGGGCAAACTGGTTTGAATCTATGTGTAGAATGTGAAGAACGTGGAATTTGGCAAAAATATGGTACCAAAGTTTTGGGAACCTCCGTTACGTCAATACGTGAGGCAGAAGGGCGACAGGCTTTTAGAGAGCTCATGATAAAAACAGAGCAGCCCATCATCGAGAGCGTTTACGTTTCTTCTATTGATGAGGGAGTAGTTTTTGCCGAAGAGACGTCATTCCCTTTGATTATTCGTCCAGATTATACATTGGGTGGAACGGGCGGTGGTGTTGCTTACACCATGAAGGAACTAAGTGAGCGCCTTGAAGAAGGATTACGTGCATCCCCTGTTCATAGGGTACTCCTCGAAAGATATTTAGAGGGATGGCATGAAATAGAAGCGGAAGTTATCAGAGATGAAGCTGGTAATAAAATTTGTGTTTGCGGTATGGAAAATATTGACCCCATGGGAGTTCATACCGGTGATTCAGTTGTTGTTTCTCCCGTTTTAACATTGACGGACGATCAGTGGCTAAGATTAAAAAAAGCTGCTCTTGATATAGTGGAAAGCCTTGAAGTTGAAGGGGCTTGTAACGTTCAGTTTGCTCTCTCCCCCGATGGTGAAGAATATGCCGTAATAGAAGTCAATCCTCGTGCCAGCCGTTCCAGTGCTCTGGCAAGTAAGGCTACAGGATACCCCATTGCTCGTATTGCGGCGAAAATAGCATTAGGGAAGACCTTGCCAGAAATTCCCAACCCAATGACGGGCAATGGAAATGCCATGATTGAACCTGACCTTGACTATATAGTTCTCAAGTTACCTCGTTGGCCATTTGATGCTTTCCCAACAGCCAATATGGAACTTGGAACGAAAATGAAAGCTACAGGAGAGGTAGTCGCTGTAGGGAAAACCCTTCCCCAGGCTCTTCTCAAGGCCTTCCGTTCTATTGATGGTCGAGACCAGCTTTTTGGTGATGATCTGAAAGAATTGGCGAATGAAGATCTCTGGGACCACGTTACAACTCCAACATCTCAGAGAATCCCTGCCATGTTCGACTTATTGCGAAAAGGTTTTTCTGTTTCTGAGATTGCACAGCGAAGCGCTTTTGTTCCTTATTTTATAGAAATTATGAGTCATATTGTAGCAATGGAGAAAAAGTTGAGAGACGAAGGTCTTTCCATTTTGGCAGAAGCCAAAAAGCTAGGCTTTTCTGACCGCGTTATTGCCGCTTTAACGAAGCACTCGATAAAAGAAATAAGAGAAGAAGAAAACCGTCAGAAAATAAATATGATTTATAGGGAAATAGATGGTTGTGCCACAGATGAGCCGGCAGAATCTGGATACTACTTTGGATATTACGATCAGGCAGAGGTTCAGCACAAAGAGGCGTCAGAACGAACAATTGCCGTTCTTGGTTCAGGTGCTATCCGTATAGCTCAGGGAGTGGAGTTTGACTATTGCTGCGTGAAAGCTGTAGAAGCACTTCGCCGTCGAGGAATTCGAGCCGTTATGATCAACAATAATCCTGAAACAGTGAGTACCGATTACGATATCTCCGATGCTCTCTATCTTGAACCCCTTACCGAAGAAGATGTGGATCATATCTTATCCCAAGAGGGAGCGGAAGGAATTCTGGCTTCTTATGGTGGTCAGACGTCTCTGCGTTTAGGACAAATTTTAGCTTCTCAGGGAGCTCCTATTATTGGTACGTCTTTCAATTCAATTAATATGGCCGAAGATAGGGGAGCCTTTGCCAAACTCCTTCGCCAGCTTAAAATTCACTATCCTGAAGGCGATGCTGTTACATCTTTGGAAGAAGGAATTGCTTTAATAGAAAAACTTGGTTTTCCTCTTATGGTGCGGCCAAGCTTTGTTATAGGTGGCGTTGCCATGCATGTAGCAACACGATTTGAAGATTGTGTAAAAATTTTGGAGATGGCCTTTTCAGCGGAACCCGATCAGTCTGTCATGATCGATAGATTCCTTCCGGGCAAAGAATTTGAGGTTGATGCCGTTTGCGACGGGAAAGACATTTTGATTCCTGGTATCTTTGAACATCTTGATCCTGCCGGAATACACTCGGGAGATTCAATCAGCATCTTTCCCGATATCTCTTTGAATCAGCGACAGCGACAAGAAATAGTTGATATAACCAGAAAACTTTCAGAAGCCCTTGACGTACATGGCTTGCTCAATATCCAATTTGTGCTTTCCTCAGGAACTCTTTACGTTATTGAAGCAAATCCGCGTGCCAGCAGAACTGTACCTATTGGCAGCAAATTAACAGGTATTCCTTTGGTTGACTTATCCGTGGGAGTTGCTTTGGGAGAACGACTTGTAAACTCTTCATGGGGGACAGGCCTATATCTTTATACAGGGCCTTTTGGTGTTAAAGCCCCAGTCTTTTCCACCGAAAAACTTCCGGGAATAGATTCACGACTTGGCCCACAGATGCAATCCACAGGAGAATCTTTAGGCGTAGCCGATACGGTTTCAGATGCTCTTTTCGATGCATTACAAGGTGCTGATCTTTCCATACCAGAAAAGGGTCGAGTCCTTTTCTCCGTTCGTGATGATGTTAAAGACAGAGTCTATCCTGTAGCTTCCATGTTATCAGCGTTAGGATGGGATATAGATGCTACTCCTGGAACAGCTACACTTTTGAAACGATGGGGCTTGCCAGTGAACCCCATTAAAAAAGATGATTCCCTTTTTGAAGGAGTGCGGAACGGTCGGTGGCAGTTGATTGTCAATATTCCTGGCTTATTCATAGAGCCTTTGACGGATGGTGCAAAAATTCGTAAAGCAGCGCTCGACGGATCTATAGTGTGTCTCCATTCCCTTGAAACAGCAGCTGCTGTTGCTTCGGCGGCTATTGCCAGGAAAAAGTAAAGGTATGAAATAAGTAAAATTACTTCGATAGAAGTTCGTTCATCATCTATAATGGGAAACCACGACCCAGAGCGGAAGAAGGAGTGATATGGATGATAAAAAAACTTCATGTTCTGGTGATAGTGTTTCTTTTTGTCTTCATAGGAGAAGGAGTAGCTCATAGTTCAGCTTTGCCAAATGCGCTCTCTATGGAAGAGGCTTTTTTGAACAGAGATTGGGAGACAGTAGACATGCTTCTTCTAAAAGAAGGTTCTTCTCTCTCTTCAAAAGAGCAGTCTTTGGCTGCAAATGCTCTCTGGCTACAAGGTCGCTGGGGAGAGGCTCTTTCCCTTATGGAATCTATGGATGATGAACAACTTCCATCTTTGATCTCTCCTTATAGAGATATGATGACTCTTCTTGCATATGAAAGAACCGGCGAGAAACAAAAGGCATATGAAGCGGCAGAAATTCTTTTACCCAAGGCCCCTGAAGAGTTAAGTTATTATGTGGCTTATGCTCTTGCTCGACTCTCTTCGGACCCGGCTCTTCACCGGCATTGGCTAGAAATAATGCTTCAAAAAGCTTCCAATCGATCTCAAACTACACAAACGTTAGGCGAACTGCTTGAAACTTCTGGAGATAATATGGCGTATGCGCTGCAATTGTTGCAATTCGAGCCGATGAATAAACGGGCTTTAGCTGTTTTGCAAAAGAGTAAAAAACCATTTAGTGCCCCGATTTCCAACGCGTTGGGATATGGTGCCTATCTTAATGGAAACTACTCTCAGGCTATTCCTCTCTTTTTGGCTGTTCCGCTGAATTCAAAGGAAGGACTTAAATCTCGTTATTACAGGGCTGTTTCTCTTTATCGACTTGAACAGTATGAAGAGGCGCTAGATCTTTGGGAGTGGCTGGCGTTACATGGTAAAGGCTATGCAGAGTCTTCTGTGCGTCGTATTGGAATACTTGCCGGTCGAAACGAAAAAGAGAAATCTCTTTCTGCTTTGGAACATATAGTCAGAGAGGGAAATGAGACTGTTCGAGCCAGGGCTCTATATTCTCTTTATACGCTTGTGGAGGAAGAGAAAAAGGAACTCTTTAAGCGAGAACTTATAGAGAAGTATTCTACTTCGGAAGGCGCTCAATCTATCCTTTGGGATGATGCCTGGCGTGCCTGGAAAAAAGGACAGATAAGCGAGGCTCTCGGCATATGGGAAAAACTTCTTTCACAGAGTAGCGGAATTTGGAGAGAACGTCTCTTATATTGGACGGCCAGAGGGTATGAAAAATTGGAAAGAAAAGAAAAAGCAGAAGAGGTATTTCATACACTACTCTCAGAATATCCTCTTTCGATCTATAGCTTTTTAGCTTCGCCAGGAGGGCCATCTTTTACTTCAGACACACCCGAGGAGCTGCAAAAAAGACCGGATATTCTCGAAGATTGGGGATTCATTTTTTATGCGAGATTAAGACTCCTACGGGAAGGAAGTCCAGCGGCACTTTATCGAGCCGCAGTGCTTTCCAAATGGCTCGAAGATGAACCAGGGGCCTATAGTGCGGCTTCTTCCTTAATGTCTTTGTTTTTAAAATTTCAGCCCTTGCCCAAAGAGGGGATTCGCTTTTTATACCCACGTCCCTTTGGGGGGTTTGTGCAGCAGGCTACAACCCGATTTGGTGTTGAAGCAAACCTCATTTGGTCTGTAATGCGCCAGGAGAGTGCTTTTGATGCAGAAGTAAATAGTTGGGTTGGCGCCATAGGTCTGATGCAACTTATGCCTGCGACAGGGAAGGAAGAAGCTCGTCTTATTGGTATGGAAAACGCTGATTTATGGAATCCAAATACAAATATTCTGCTCGGTGCCTCTCATTTGGCAAGACTTCAGAAGCGTTTCCGTCGCTTGGAGTGGGCTGTTGCGGCCTATAATGCTGGAAGTGGTGCAGTAGGACGTTGGATTAAAGAGGGTGAGGAACGTCCTTTCGATGAATGGATGGAAGATATTCCCTATAATGAAACGAGGAATTATGTGCGGAAGGTAATGGGAAATCTCTTTATTTATCGCATGCTTTACTAGGGCTTTCGGATCATATATGCTTAACTGTGTTTTTAAAAAGTAAGAGGGATCTTTCGTTAACGAAAGATCCCTCTTACTTTTTTAGTATAGTATGGATTTTTATCCTTTTTGAAGATTGCTTTTTAAAAAGGATAAGGCTGTTTCAAAATGTTCTTTCTCAATACGAGGAATATCGCTTTTCCCATTTTTAAGATAGTCTCGAATAGCGAGAGCTGATGCTTTTCGACATATAAAATCTATATCGCCACCGCTTCGACCTTCTGTGACAGAGACCAGATCTTCGATATGAATGTCTTCCGCTAGAGGCTTTTTCTGCAAATGTATCTGGAAAATCTCAAGTCGAGCTTTTGCATCAGGCATGGGAAGTTCAAGAACAACATCAAATCGACCGCTGCTCAGAAGAGCGGGATCAATAAGATCTATTCTGTTGGTTGTTGCCAGGACTGTCACTCCCTTAAGCTCTTCAATTCCACTCATTTCTGCGAGAAACTGACTTATGACACGCTCTGTGAAGCTGGCCCCAGATCCACTATCTCGTCCACGAATAGGAACGAGGGATTCTATTTCGTCGAAATAAAGAATAGAAGGAGAAGCTTGCTTAGCTTTTTTGAAGACTTCACGAATGGCTCTTTCACTTTCTCCAACATATTTAGACATAAGGGCAGGACCTTTTACAGGAATGAAGTTAACGCCGCTTTCGTGTGCCAATGCGCGAACAAGCAACGTCTTTCCTGTTCCGGAAGGTCCGTATAACAAGATACCTTGTGGTGGAGTTATTCCAAATTTTTCATAAACATTACTGTGTTCAAGAGGCCATTGAACAGCTTCTATAAGCTCTTGCTTTATTGATTCAAGTCCTCCAATATCATTCCATGTTACGTCAGGTACCTCAACAAATACTTCGCGTATTGCAGATGGTTCGACCTCTTTCAATGCGTCAAGAAAATTCCCCATAGAGACATTCATTGAAAGGAGTTCATCGTAAGGAATATCGGCTTTTTCATAATCGATACTGGGAAGAATACGTCTAAGGGAAGACATGGCTGCTTCTTTGGCCAATGCTTCAATATCTGCACCTACGAAACCGTGGGTAATTTCGGCGAGACGCATTAAATCAACGTCTTCTGCCAACGGCATTCCCCGTGTATGAATTTGTAAAATTTCAAAACGTCCATTGCGGTCGGGAATAGGAACAGAAATTTCCCTGTCGAATCGTCCGGGACGACGAAGTGCTGGATCTAAAGTGTTGGGAATATTGGTGGCACCTATAACGATAACTTGTCCTCTAGATTCAAGTCCGTCCATCAGAGCGAGAAGTTGCGCAACGACACGTCGTTCCACCTGCTTTTCCCCGCCCATTTCTTCTCGTTTGGGAGCAATTGCATCTATTTCATCTATAAAAATAATAGCTGGAGCATGTGCCTGTGCTTCATCAAAGACATTACGAAGGCGCTCTTCGCTTTCTCCATAAAATTTTCCTATAATTTCAGGCCCTGAAATATGAGTGAAATATACATCTGTTTCGTTTGCGACAGCTCTGGCAATAACAGTTTTACCTGTTCCTGGCGGGCCATATAAAAGTACTCCTTTGGGTGGTTGAACGCCGAGTCTGTCAAAAACTTGAGGAAAACGCAGGGGAAGCTCAATCATTTCTCGAACGCGCTGTATTTGAGGCCCAAGACCGCCGATGTCTTCATAAGAGATACGTGTAGCTTTTTGTTCTTTTGTCATTTGTTTTTCAACGTTTATATAGGTAGCACTGCTGATAAGAACAATATTCTTAGGCGTAGTGTCAACAACAAGAAAATCACATGTCCTCGTACCGTAAAGGTTGGTTCGTATGCGATCTCCTTCTACAACAGGCAGACCTTCAAGAAGAGAACTAAGATAGACGGAATCCCGTTCTTTTTCGAGAAGAGGGGTAGACGTCAGAGGGCGGAGAGTAATGCTGCCCGCAAAGTGATGGTCAGTCTTCCGTATAGAAATCTTTTCGTCGAGACCTACGCGAGCGTTTTCTCGGGTTATTCCATCGATTTGTATCGTTTTTTGTCCCATATCGCCAGAATCGCAAGCCAATACTCTGGCTGGAGTCTTTCTTTTGCCTGCAATTTCTATGATTTGACCTTCAGACAGTCCATATCTTTTAATATCTTCTGGGTCTATTCGTGCAATACACCTTCCCACATCTTTCGATAGAGCTTCTTTGACTCGTAGTGGCATTCAAAAGCGCTCCCTTCTAAAAAATCAACCAGAGTATATGCTACCACAAAGGCCCTTCCCGGTGAATCTTCCGGAAAGGGCCTTAAAGAAGTTTCTATTAGTCTTTTAATTACCGATTTTTACTGAGCTGATACAGGCTCTACACGTCCTGGATAGGCTTCAAGAGCACCTTTAAGAATTTTCATGGCTTTTACAAGATCTTCATTGTTGAGTACGTAGGCAAGGCGAGCTTCGTTTTTGCCCAGGCCTGGAGTGCCGTAGAAGCCTTCAGCTGGAGCAGCCATCATTGTTTCTCCGTTGATGTCATAATTCAGAAGCATCCAGATGACAAACTTTTCGGCATCGTCAACGGGCATTTTGACTACAACGTAGAAAGCGCCTTTAGGCTGTTCGCAAATGACACCGGGTATTTCTTTCAGTGCATTGTAAAGAGTGTCTCTGCGTGTCTGATACTCCTTATTTACATCTTCAAGATATGAAACGGGGGTGCTATACAGGGCAGTAGCTCCTACCTGCTCAATGGTAGGAACACAGAGACGACCCTGGCAAAGCTTGAGAATTTCTTTCATAAGAGCTTCGTTTTTCGAAGCTATACAACCGATGCGAGCTCCACATGCGCTATAGCGTTTTGACACGGAATCAACGATAATAACTCTATCTTCCACGTCAGGAAGATTGCCAAAACTTGTATATTTAAGTCCGTCATAGACGAACTCTCTATAGACTTCGTCAGCTATGATATACAGGTCGTGTTTCTTGGCAATGTCGGCTAGCATCTTCATTTCTTCTATTGTGTAGATGGCACCTGTGGGGTTACCGGGGTTGGAAATGAGAATGCATCGTGTCTTGGGAGTAATGACCGCTTCGATTTTTTCCTGCGGAGGAAGGTGGAATCCTTCTTCAGCTTTTGTAGTGATTGGGACAATATTGACGTTAACGCATCTTGAAAAGGCGTTGTAATTAGCGTAGAAAGGTTCGGGAATAAGAATTTCATCACCAGGGTCGCATGTAGCCATAATAGAAAACATAATGGCTTCGCTTCCGCCGTTTGTTACGAGAATGTGATCTCTTTCGAAGTGGATGTCATAGCTTTCGTAATATTTTCTCATGGCATCTCGAAGTTCATTGCTGCCCTGAGAAGTGGAGTAGGCGATAACATCCTGTGCAAAATCTTTAATAGCCTGGAGGAAAGAGGGAGGAGTCTTGATATCCGGCTGTCCGATATTCAAATGGTACACTTTTTTCCCTTTTGCTTTTGCCTCATCTGCGTATGGAATGAGCCTTCTGATAGGAGAAGACTGCATAGCGGTGATTCTGTTAGAAAACCTCATGTAACAACGTCCCCCTTATACGTATAATTTGAAGCAGAACCTCTTTTGAATGATAGCATAAGAGAGTGAAAACGTTAACTCATTCTCAAAGCATAGAATACAGTAAAGAAAAATAGAGCCGAAGGATATATAATGCAATGTTTTGGAGGTGTAGGCATGATTTCCCGTATGGATTTATTGCAATCATTAGCGATTGAGAACGAAAAAAAGATGGTTTTACTTGTTATGGACGGTCTTGGCGGACTTCCTGGGGAAGATGGTCTGACGGAGCTTGAAAAAGCAAAAACTCCTTTGATGGATCGCCTTGCCGCGGAATCCGAGCTAGGGCTTCTTTCTATGGTTGATGTAGGCATTACTCCAGGAAGCGGGCCGGGGCATCTTTCTCTTTTTGGATATGACCCATTGACATGGTCTATTGGCAGAGGAATTCTCGAAGCTCTTGGAGTAGGAGCCCATGTTGGGGCTGGGGACATTTGCGCTCGGGGAAATTTCTGCACGGTCGATGCTGATGGCGTTATTCTTGATAGACGGGCGGGGAGGATTCCTTCAGAGGAGAGTGCCCGAGTTGTTGAAAAGCTTCAGAAGGAAATAAAGAGTATAGAAAATGTGAAAGTAACATTTTATCCAGGTAGAGAGCACCGTTTCGTCGTTGTCTTTTCAGGAGAAAACCTTTCTGAGGAAGTAAATGACGCTGATCCACAAAAAGAAGGGCTCCCTATGCGCTGGGCAGAAGCACGTAATGAAAAAGCTCTTCGTACGGAAAAAATTATAAATGCTTTTATTAGAAAAGTATGGGAAGTTTTGAAGGATGAGAATCCTGCCAATGGTTGTTTGTTGAGAGGATTTTCTTCTGCCCCTCACATTCCGTCATTGAAGGAGCTTTATAAAATAAAACCTATGGCGTTGGCAACATATCCTATGTATAGAGGGCTTGCACGCTTGGTTGGCATGGAAATCGGAAATGCCGGAGAGACGCTGGAACAGTTATTTGACGCTGTTGGGAACTACTGGAAAGATTACTCGTATTTTTATGTTCATGTAAAATATACAGACAGCCGTGGAGAAGATGGTAACTTTGCTGAAAAGGTAAAAATTATAGAAGAAGTGGACCGTCTCTTGCCCAAAATTCTTGATTTGAAACCAGATGTGTTAGCTATTACTGGCGATCACAGCACGCCTTCCTTTCTTTCTGGTCACTCTTGGCATGAAGTTCCTCTTTTGTTGTGGAGCCCCTTTGCACGACGTTGCAATGCTGTAGAATTTGGAGAGAAAGCCTGCTCAGCAGGGACGTTGGGACGTATGCAGGGAGATAAACTTATTGGCCTTATGATGGCTCACGGTTTGAAGCTTAATAAATATGGTGCATAGAAGATTGGAAGTGTTATCGTGGCTGAATCAGGATATTTGAGTACTAGTTCGATTAAAAAACTACAAAAAGACAATAAATTTTATTGTCTCGGTGTTGTTAGCAAACTGATTTCTAAAAAGGACAAAAATAACAAAACATATTGGGAACTTTCTCTTATGGATAGCGACGGAGTTATCGAAGGGAAAATATGGGGCAATGCTCAGTGGTGGGATCGGAGAACGGATCCTCAGAAAACAATAGATCCCCTGGAATGGGAAGAAGTATCTGATCTCTCAGGTCAGACTATTGGAGTGCTGGGGCAAGTTTCCGAATTCCGGGGGCAGCTACAATACAACTTCAATGCTATTTATTATGTAGATCAAAATCAATATCCGCCTCATTCTTTTGTGCAAAGGTCACCGTTCCCTTTAGATGAGATGGAAGCTGAATTTGGGTCTCTTATTGATAGTTGTGCATCTCCAGTTCACGACTTCTTAAAATTTGTTTTTAGCGGTATTTTCTGGGAACAGTTTAAGGATTGGCCAGCGGCTGTTTCTCACCACCACGCCTATGTTTCCGGATTGCTAGAGCATACACTCGGTGTTGCGCGGTTGGCTTGTTCCATGGCTGATGCCAGTAGCAAATCAGGGTACGGGGCGAATCGAGATCTTGTTGTAGCAGGAGCTCTCCTTCACGATATTGGTAAAGTCGATTCGTATAAACTCTCTCCTGCTCCAGAAATGACGGTAGAGGGAACAGTTATAGATCACATTGTTTTGGGGTATCATCGTCTTTCTCGCCTCGTAGAAGAGTTTGGCCTCGAAGATAAATATGCATCAGCTTTAGGTCATATCATCGTAAGTCACCATGGAAGCAAAGAATTCGGATCTCCAGTCGTTCCTGCCACTCCAGAGGCGATGATTGTGTCAGCCGCAGATGAACTTGACTTTAAGCTCTATTGTTGGCGTGATGCTGTTGATCAGATTGACGATGGCAAAGAGATATCTGAATGGAACTACTCTGCTCAGCGGCGTTTCTGGAAATGGGAGCAAAATTAAATGTCTTATACCTTTACTGTTTCCGAGCATCATGACGGAAGAAGGTTGGATAAAGTCATTCGAACATTGTGGCCAACTCTTCCCCTTGGAGCAATGATGAAGGGAATTAGAAAAGGGCTTGTTCGAGTAGATGGGAAAAAGGTTGCGTGCTCTGTCCGTTTGGAGGAGGGACAATCTGTTTATGTCCCTTGGGAGAGGCCAGAAGAACATAATCATAGTTTCGCAATGCAAAAAAATGAAAAGAAAAAGACAACACAGAGAAGAATTCCCCTTGCTGTTGTTTATAAAGATCAATTTCTTATGGTTCTTAACAAAAGAGCTGGCCTTCTTGTTCAACCTGACGAAAGTGGAGAAGAGAGTCTTATTGAGCAGGTTTGGGCAGAAGTGCCTCCCGAAGAAGATTTTCGTGCCTGTGCCGTACATCGTCTTGATCGGAATACAACTGGTCTTGTTGTAGTGGCTCTTCATGGGCAGGCAGTGAGGGAGCTTCAAAGAGCTTTTAGGGATGATGATGTACGAAAAACATATTTAGTTGCAGTATATGGAAAAACGCCTCAGGAAGGAGATATTACATTGCCCTTGCTTAAAGATAGGGATAAAAATATTGTAAAAGTTGATCCTTCGGGGCAGGTGGCTCACACCCATTTTGAGAAGATAGCAGGAGATGACAAATATTCTCTTCTAAAGGTGCATTTATTGACGGGACGTTCTCACCAAATACGAGTGCATTTGGCCTCTTTGAATTACCCTGTCGTTGGCGATGTCAAATATGGAGCGTCTGCTGTCAATAAAGAATGGTATAGGCGAATCCACCTGAGTCACCCTCTTCTTCATGCTTGGTCCATTTCCTTTCATAATATGAAAGCACCTCTTGAGTATTTAGAGGGAAGAGTATTTCCTGCGGAGCCTGACAACCTTTTTTATAAGTTTTTGCAAATTAAGGGTTGGCAGAAATACTGCAAGGGGGTATAATACATACAGACAAGGGGTATGGAGGTGTGTAGCGAATGAGAGATTTAAAAATATCGGTTTCTGACAAGGCTTTTGAACGACTGTCAAAAATGGGAGAAGGATTTCTTATTGAGAGAAATATAGGCGGAGGATGAGCCGCTGTTCGAGCCGTTCTCGTTGAGAATGGACAACCACCTGCAAAAGAAGGATATTCTTCATACAATGTAGATGGTGTAACTCTTTGGATTCCTGATTTCATGTCTTTTCAGAATGACGAGGTAGTAATAGATTTGAAGGGCTTTTTGTGGGCAGCAAATTTAGTTGTTGTTTCTGCCCTCTCAAGTCGAGGCTCGGGATGTGGTAGTTGCAGCTGCCATTAAAAAGAGATACAATATAAACTATTAAGAAGGGACTGTTCAAAAGGACAGTCCCTTCTTTGATGTAAAGGATTGAATAAAGAATACAGTATAATTTATACTTTTTTCAGATTGGAAGTCCTTTTTTAGGTATTAAGGATTATTTGCAGGAAAAGTGCGTATTTTATTGGTTGGTATGTAAAATTCGTGATATCATTATCAACAAAGTGCTCCATTCAATGGAACACGACTAGCGGCGTGAGCCGTCAGCATATCAGGAGGTGTTTGTTAGATGTCCGTGGTTAAGCGTACGTCCTCTAATGTGCTCCTTGACACAGCTCTGAACAACTTTTATGCAGCAGCTGAAGAGATGGGTCTTGAAGATGGACTTATCGAAATTTTAAGTCATTCCGAAAGGAAATTAGCGGTTTCTATTCCAGTGGAGATGGATGACGGTACAGTCAAAGTTTTTGAAGGCTATCGTGTACAGCACTCCTCGGCTATAGGGCCATCCAAGGGCGGAGTCCGTTTCCATCCGGAAGTTTGCCTTGATGAATGTGAAGCTCTTGGAATGATGATGACCTGGAAATGTTCCTTGGCTGGTATTCCTTACGGCGGCGGCAAGGGTGGAGTTTGCTGCGATCCTCTCGAAATGTCAAAACGAGAGAAAGAGCGTGTGGCAAGAACATATGCTGCTCGTATAGAGCCCATGGTTGGTGCATGGACAGACGTTCCTGCTCCAGACGTGAACACAGGTGGTCCCGAGATGGTATGGTTCATGGATACCATCAGCAAAATGAGAGGCCGTCTTGAGCCTGCGATTTTTACAGGTAAACCCATAGGCATGTGGGGTTCAAAGGGCCGTACAGCAGCAACAGGTTACGGTGTTGCTACATGTGCTCTTGAGCTTTTCAAGGCTTTGAAAAAAGACGTAAAAGGCGCTACTTTTGCAATTCAGGGCTTTGGTAATGTTGGAACCTACGCAGCCAAGACCTTGCAGGATGCCGGCGGAAAAGTAGTTGGTATCAGCGATATTACAGGAACATACTATTGTAAAGATGGTATTGATATCGATAAGGCTATGAACTATGTACAGAACGTTCATCCAAAGAGACTTCTTGAAGGTTACGAGCAGCCTGGCCTTGAGAAGATGGGTCTTACCGATATTCTTTTCCTTGATGTCGATCTCTTTATCCCAGCCGCTCTTGAGGGCGTTATCAATGAAAAGAACGCAGATAAAGTAAAGGCAAAATATATTGTTGAAGCAGCTAACGGCCCTCTCACTCCAGGAGGAGACGCAATTCTTGATGAAAAAGGCGTAATGATTGTTCCTGACTTCCTTGCCAACTCCGGTGGCGTTATCGGATCTTACTTTGAGTGGGCTCAGGATCTTGGTGGATATTTCTGGAGCATCGAAGAGTACAACGAGCGTCTGATCAGCATTATGAAGGGCAACTTTGCGAAAGTCTGGGACTATTCTCAGGAGAAGAACGTAAGAATGCGTCGCGCAGCCTTTATGGCAGCGATTCAGAGAGTTGCAGATGCTGTTCGTATGAGAGGTATTTTCCTTTAGGTTTTAATTATGTACAGAGAAAGGAGCGGTTTTTAGCCGCTCCTTTTTTTATGGTTTATTCATTTACTATGATAACGCCCTTTTCCTTGTCACCATCCAAAAAAACAGAAAAATCTCCAGTGTAAAATCGAACAGCAGGGTGTCTCTTTTGTTCGTATGGAGCAGTGTTAAACCATTCATGATTAAAGATGTTGTCTTTGAAACCGGAAAAAACAGGTAAATAAAGAATTCCATCGTTATCGAGATCTAAAAAGAAATGAGTTCCATAAGAGAGTTCAGGTGTATAGTTTTTTTCTGTGATTCCGACTTCTATGAGACAGCCGCAATTACAGATTTCGTTGTAACGTACTGGTGTTCCCAATTTGGGGTTTGAACTTCCCCATCGACCAGGACCCACCAAAATATAGT
The DNA here is from genome assembly GCF_034926885.1 of Aminobacterium sp. Lineage (NCBI taxonomy): Bacteria > Thermotogati > Synergistota > Synergistia > Synergistales > Aminobacteriaceae > Aminobacterium > Aminobacterium sp. The sequence continues at coordinate 3,989 of NZ_JAYFQR010000009.1, read as the reverse complement.
TAGTTCCGGCGAGTTTTTCATTAATTCGCCCTATTTCTCGGGCAACTTGATAAAAAGTGTCATCTTTGCCATATAAATATGGGTCTACATATACAATATGTTTTATATGTTCAAGACGGCCATTGCTGACCATTCTGTTCCCTCTAAGTATGATCTGATCTTCTCTGACCTCTGGAATGCGTACTTTTGCCATTTCTTCATAGGCTGCTAAAGGACGCAACTGTACAATGAACAATTGCTCACTTGCTGTGTCGTAGGTAAACTCGAAATCGACAGGCATTCCCATAGATTCTTCCAAAAAGTGGGCGAGATCCTTCATGCGAGAGAAAAATTTAGGATGTCTTTGAGGAAAGGATGAAAATGTAAAAAGAGGTAATCCATCTTTTCTTCCAAGACTTGATCCTGCCCAATATAGAAGATTATCACAGTAAATTTCTATAAAGGATGAAGCCATAGGATGTTCTTTTAAAATAAAAGAAAGATGATCTCCTACGTTTGCTGTTGTAAATTCACCTCTGTTACGGTCAACAAAGTCAAATTCAATCTGGCTCGTTTGTGCAATATCTTCTGGTTGGTTCCCCTGAGGGCGCAGAGAGGGGTGAGACAAGAAAACCTGACATGCTTTTGCCCTGTCTACTGTTCGAGTTCCCATACCGAAACAATAGCGCATAATACCATCATCTTTTTTTATGCGAGTAGATGGTCTTCTATACACTTTAGAAAAGACAGTTCCTGCTATTTCGGGATAAAACATGTTCCCGTGAGGCTTTCCCATCACGGGTTGAATAATCACGGCCATTGCTTCATTTTCGTCGCAGAAACCATGTTTTTTCCTGTATGCCCGTGCAGCGGGATTGTAAAGAGACGCCCAAACTTCCCGTATAGCCAGCTCAATTTTTTCGTAACGTTCTTCTATAGACCCTGTATTGGCAGAAAAACGAGTTCCGTACTTACCTGCAAAAGAGAGTTTTTTTGAGTCTTCGAGAAGAGAGCTTGAACGAATAGCCAGAGGAATGTCTCCAATCTCTTCTATTACACTAATTAGGTTTTTTTTGAAAGACTCTCTGACCTTTCCGTTTCGAAAAGCTTCTGAAACAACGGCAAAGATATATTCAGCACCGTCTTCCTCACTACTTTCAGGAGCGGCATCAATTGCGTCAGCAAGAATTTTTTTAATCAAATTATCCTCGACAAATTCTTGAAAAATGTCTGTTGTTATCACGTAGTTTATAGGAGGCAGATCCACAAAGGATTCGAAGGTGCTGCCTGTTATGATGGTATGAGCAAAGGCTAACCCTTTGGCCTTACCTCCCACCTTACCTGTGCCTATAAGTCTTTTATAATGCCTATAAACAGGAATGGGATCAAATTCTTGATATGACATTGCCCTCCTGCCTCCTTTCTACGTTGATAATAAAATAATAATTACATTATTATGGTTTTATCCTATAAATAGTTCTGGGCCAGGGAATAGCTTCCCGAATATGGTCAAGACCGCAAATCCAGGCTATAACGCGCTCTATACCCATTCCAAAGCCGCTATGGACGAAGGTTCCATATTTTCGCAGGTCAAGATACCAGTCATAAGATTCTTCTTGTAAACCTTCTTCATGAATTCTGGCGAGAAGCCGTTCTAGATCATCTTCTCGCTGAGAACCTCCGATGATTTCTCCGTATCCTTCAGGTGCAAGCAAGTCGTCACACAATACTAAATCTGGATTTTCAGGATGCTCTTTCATGTAAAATGCTTTGACTTTTTTGGGATAGCATTCTACGAAGATAGGTTTATCAAATTGTTGAGTAAGAATTGTCTCATCTTCATTTCCAAAGTCATCTCCATAGGGAGTAGAACTTCCGAGTTCGTGAAGCATTTCCATGGCTTTGTCATAGGTTATCCTATAAAAAGGAGCTTTTACCTTTTCCAGTTTCGTTATATCGCGGTCAATAGATTCAAGTTCTTTCCTGCAATGGAGAAGCACTTGTTCCACGATGTAAGAGACTAAATTCTCTTGAAGTTCTATGTTCTTTTCGTGATCATAGTAGGCAACTTCTGGTTCGAGCATCCAGAACTCTGTTAGATGCCGTCTGGTTTTGGATTTTTCAGCTCTGAATGTAGGGCCAAAACAATAGACTTTTCCAAAAGCAGCAGCTGCTGCTTCTGCATAAAGCTGTCCAGTTTGTGCAAGATAGGCTTTTGTATCCTCGAAATAATCAAGCTCGAAAAGCCCTGATGCACCTTCTCCTATAGAACCGGTTAAAATAGGGCTGTCTATGAGCATAAAACCCTCATTGTGCAAGTATTCTCTTGCTGCCCAAATAACTCGTTCCCGTATTTTCATAATAGCTTGCTGGCGGCTGCTGCGTAACCAGAGATGTCGGTGATCGAGAAGAAAATCGATGCCATGATCCTTTTTCCCTAACGGGTATTCTTCAGTGGGGTTTTGAATAACATGTAAAGCTGTGACAGTCAATTCCACCCCGGATGGCGCCCGTTCATCAAGCCGAACAATGCCTTCGACTTCCACAGATGCTTCAAGCCAGAGCCGTTTGGCATCTTCGAAAGCTTCTTCTGATACTTCTTTTTTTACCATAACGCCTTGAACTGTTCCTGTACCATCTCGAAGTTGAAGGAAGTGTATTTTCCCAGAACTTCGTTTGTTGTACATCCATCCCTTTACGGTAACCTTTTGGCCTTCATGTTTGACCAGATCTTTGATATAAATCCATGATTCGGACATCTAGACCAACCTCCGTCTTGTCATGTATATTACGAGTGACTTATATGATACACTAAGTCACATATCTGTAAAAAGGAGCGTTTTCTTTGGATATTCCCCGACTTATAATTGCGGATGAAAGAAGAACGGGTTTTATCCCTCCTGCAGTTTTAATAATCAGTGCAATGCAGCAAATGGGATATCCTGTTCGTATCTTCGTTTCCGAGCCAGATGAAGAACTCATCCAGATTTTACAACTTGTATGCTCACAACCTGTTACAGTTATTGATCCCTTTCTTTGTGGTAGCCAAAAAACGTTAAAAATCCTTTTTCAACATGCTGCTCAAAAAGATGCAATCAATTTCATTGTTGCGCCACTCGGAGAACGTCAACGTGAAGATACGTTGACAGTATCGTCTGATACTCTTGAAATTGCAAGAGCTTTAGGATGTGGAATTGTTCCTGTCCTTTACGGAGATACATCTGCGACTCTTACTGCCCGATCAGTTGAACACATTGTCTCTCAATGCAATGGCATAGCAGGTGGCGGTGCTTCTATCTTGGCTATTTTATATATGTCTGTCTTTAATCCCAGAGAGTATCAGCTTTTAGAGATTGAACAGGGAAGAAAAACGCCTTTAATTGGCCTTGGCTATATTCCTAAATATCTGGAGCGAGAGAGTGTTTCTTTGTTACACCTTTTGCTTGAAGACAGGGGAAGACAGGTTGCATTGTCTTTAAAGACAGCAGCAGCCCAACTTATAGCTCTTGTTGACCAAGTGGAATGGGCTACTTTTGCAACATTGTCGAGAATTGATGAGAAGTTTGAGGCAGTGAGTGATTCAAATCGACGACAGTTGCCTTCTTTAACAGTGGGTATTTATGATCACCCGGCTTTTTGCCTCAATGGCGATAACGCAACTCAGCTTTTTTCGTATTTGGGATGCTCCGTGGAGAAATTTTCAGAGCTAGACGAAAAGAAGCTTCATAATGCAGATGCTCTTTACATCCCGCATGGTATGGGGTTTCTTGCTGCCGAGATGTTAATAGGTTCTAAAGAAAAATCGAATGTGCTAAAAAATCTTTTCCTTTCCCGAAAACCAATATTTGTCAATGGTGGAGCGGCTCCTCTTTGTAGATGGGCCAGAGTTTCGTTCCGTTTACTTAGGTAAAGTGAAAGAGATAATGAAAAAGGCGGGCACCTCTCCTTTATACTGGTGTTGCTCAAACAACCAAAATAAAGGATATAGGAGGTAAACCCGCCATGACATC
>NZ_JAYFQR010000033.1:0-14578 GCF_034926885.1 Aminobacterium sp. | reverse complement strand
ACCCGGTTCCATGCCGAACCCGGAAGTTAAGCCCTCCAGCGCCGATGGTACTGCAGAGGCTATCTGTGGGAGAGTAGGTCGCCGCCAGAGATCTTTTTTTATACCCTCATCCTTCCTTACTATAATTTCCTATGATAATTCTATAATTATGAAGTCTTTGATATAGGAAAAGACATCTAACCAACCTTTAAACTTGAAAAGTGGCTAGATGCCCTAATGTATTCTTCTGACTTATTTTCTTTATTGTCTATTTTATTACTGCCTGATAACGGGGATAAAAACCATATCAGAGAGAGTAACCTCGTCTCGTTCTCCTTCTTCTTTTAACACCGTTTCTACAATGGCATTATGTGCTGATACTTGAACAACCACAACTTTGCCTACCTCTTCTGGGAATGTTGTTTCGTGCTTATTGGAAGAGATTCCTTTATATGTTTTTTCTCTAAATACTGTAAGAATATCGCCTTTCTTAATTCCTTCAAAGTGACCTGCTGAAATGATGTATTGCACATGAGGAGTAGATTTTTCTTTCCCCTTTACATCATTAGTTGCTATACTTCGCAAAATGCTTGCCGTATGGTAAAGACCCGTAAAGCCTTCTGTAACTTCGTCGAGCATCGCATCTATTGCTTTTTTACAGGCAGCCCATGTTGTAGAGTGCTTAAAGTCATCCCAGACCGGATGAGTAAAATTGTTTTTGTCTTCTCGGGGAGCAAGTCTGAACAGATCTATACCATCTTTATATAAGGGATCAAAAGGAGAGAAGCCTCGAGCTGAGAGAAAAAATAACCGGTCATCTCCTGGAGAGGGGATAATACGTTGATCTTTTTTTACAACACTTGTAACATAAGGAATTTCTGTTCCTAAAGTGTCGTAAAGTTTCATTCTCATACGTACAGTACTTCTCTTGTCTTGTACGAAAAAATCTTTATCTTTTTCTAACAACGAATAAATCTCAAGCTGAAGAGATATATCTTTTTTAGCCTGCCCAGTTGATGCCGTTTCATTATAAATCCTAATAAATGGAGATCTCTTCAATTGGGAAATGCAGTATGAGGTGATTTTTTCTTCCAACACATCAATTGGATAAAAGCGACTATGCCAAACCTCATAACCACTGGTGTTCATCGTTTGCATAACTTCTACAGAAATAGACGCTTTTTGAAGCTCTCTAGAATGTCCACTTGCTGTTATTAGCGTGATTGTTAACATAGAGAGTCCCCAAATTTTTAAGCAACGTAATATTTTCATCTCTTCACCCCAGGAAAAATCTACTCTTTCTCCTTTGTTTATCGGTGATTTAGTTCTTTATCTAGAGCTTTAAAAAATTCATCAATATCACAATCCGCACGAATAAAGAGACGTCTTGGGCTAATATACGACGTAGATATTTCCCCTTTATTGACAATAACAATTTTCCCGTGGCACATAGAAGGAAGAAATGCTGCTGGGGTTACCGTCAGAGATGACCCTACAACAAATAGAAGGTCTGCATCTTCTACAAGAGCTTGACATTCATAAAGATATTTGACGTTTTCGCCAAAAAACACTATGTCAGGTTTTATAATGCCACCGCATTTATCACAATGAGGAACTTCTTCTTTAAATGTTTTTTCATATGACAAATCATAATCGTATCTTTGACCACAATGGGTACAGAAACTTTCCCATGTACTGCCATGGATTTCAAAAACTTTCTTTGAGCCTGCTTTTTGATGAAGCGCATCGATATTTTGTGTAATGATTCCTTTCAGTACTCCCTTCTTTTCAAGCTCTGCGAAGAAGTGGTGTGAAAACGTTGGGCGTATTGTATTTATGGTATGAAGAAATTCTCTGTGAAATTCGTAAAAGAATTTAGGGTTTTGGCGAAAATAATCAATATCAAAAATAAGTTCGGGGTCGGTCTTCATCTTCCTTTTATAAACACCATTTGGACCTCTGAAATCAGGAATGCCAGCATTGGTAGACATGCCCGCACCGCTGAGAAGAACAACCTTTCGTGATTTTGAAAGTGCCTCTGCGCATTGTTGAGTGAGTGTCTCTATGTTTTCTTCCACTCCGATCACCTCCATGTGACATTATATCTCAAAATATTTCTTTGTATTTTTAATCAAAAATTTATGCAACCGATTGACCAATTTGTTACAATATCGCCAGCTTAATAACGGGGGTGTTATAGAATGGCTATAAAAAATCTCATTTATGGTGTTGATGATAAGCCGCCTTTCCCTATTATGGTCTTGGCGGGATTTCAGCACGTCTTAACTTTGTTTGGTGCTACTACTCTTGTTCCTCTTATTTTTGGACCTGCCATGGGTATGACAACGGCAGAAATAGGCTTTTTTATTTCTTGTGTATATCTAGCGATGGGAATCGCGACTCTTATACAGACTCACCCTAAATTAGGATCGGGGCTTCCTATCGTTCAAGGGTCAAGTTTTAGTTTTATTCCTCCTATTATGACAATCATCGCTGCATATGGTGCTTCTGGACCATCAGTTGTTATGCAGCATGTTGGTGGAGCACTCATTGCTGGAGGACTTATTCTTTCTGTTATCGGGTACAGTCGGATAGTGGGTATTATTAGAAAAGTTATCACTCCCGTTGTTATCGGACCAACCATTATGGCTATTGGCTTCTCTTTGGCGCCTGTTGCCATCCAGTTCAACGCTGCCAATTATTGGCCTATTTCCCTTATTGTTGTTTTTTGCGTCTTTTTCTTTAGCCTCATGAGCAAAAATAAATACTTTAATATATTCGCAATTCTTGCATCTATTACAATTGCTTATCTGGTAGCACTTGCTGGTTCTCTCTCGGGCTTTTTCCCGGCTGATCATCCCGCTTTTATTAATCTTGCCAGTGTTGTAGAAGCTCCATGGTTCCGTTTCACTGGTTTCATGCCCTGGGGGGTTCCTAAGTTTGATCTCGTTTCTTTCGGAGCAATTATTGCTGGATTTTTCGCGGTTATGATCGAGTCGATTGGAGATTATCACTCTTGTTCCTATGTGGCTGGTTTACCAGATCCTGAACCATCTACAATCAATAGAGGAATTGGTGCGGAAGGTCTCAACTGTGCTATAGCTGGAACACTTGGTGCAGTTGCTACCACTTCATATACAGAGAATATTGGTCTTATTGGCTTAACTGGAGTTGCTTCTCGCTGGGTTGTTCGTACAGGAGCTGTGCTTCTCATCATAATGAGCTTTATTGGAAAAATTGGAGCTCTTATTGCAACAATACCTAGTCCAGTTATTGGAGGAGCTTATATTGCCCTTTTCGGCATTATCGGAACGTTGGGAATTCAGGTATTGCTTCGAGCCGATATGACGAGTCAGAGAAACGTTCTTATTGTTGGTTTTGCTTTTCTTATGGCATTAGGTCTTCCTGGCTGGGTAGAAGCTCAGAAGGATGCCTTTTTTGCACTTGGTATCGGTGGCCAGGTTCTTTGGGCCGTTATGAAAACCCCCATGGCAGTGGCAGGAATTTGCGCAGCTTTTTGGGATTCGATTGTTCCTGGAACGAATAAAGAACGAGGAATAACAGACTAACATTACAAAACGTAATTAAAGAACAATTTCTTAATACGAAGATCTAAAGCTGCCTTTAAAGGCAGCTTTTTAATTTTTAAAACTTGACAAAAATACCCATCTCCCCTATAGTGTATATAAACAAAATTAACTCTACTATTTTAGTAGGGTAAGCCATTCAATAAAATGTTATAATGAAAAAAATGTTTGAAAATGGATTAAGGGAGGTACAAGGATGGCTAAAAGATTAGAAGTATATAAGTGTGAGTTGTGCGGCAACATTGTTGAAGTTCTTCATGCCGGAGCAGGCCAACTCGTTTGCTGCGGCCAACCTATGAAACTTCTTGAAGAGCAGACAGCAGATTCTGCTACAGAAAAACACGTTCCTGTTGTCGAAGGTAACAAAGTGAAGGTAGGAAGTGTTCCTCATCCGATGAAAGACGAGCATTACATTGAATGGATTGAGGTTATATCTGGAGATAAAATTTATCGTCAATTCCTGAACCCAGGAGAGGATCCCGAAGCAGAATTTGGTGAAATTACTCCAGAGATGAGTAGAGAATATTGTAATGTTCATGGATTATGGAAGGCAGGTAAGTAGAATATGATATCTAAAAAAATGCAGGATGCAATAAACGATCAGATTAATGCAGAGCTCTATTCCGCTTATTTATATTTAGCTATGGCTGCCTATTTTGAAGAAGAGAATCTTATGGGCATGGCAAATTGGATGCATATCCAGGCTTTAGAAGAGAAAGACCATGCAATGAAATTCTATAATCACATTGTAGAGCGTGGAGGAAGAGTAAAGTTACAGGCTATTGCCGAGCCTCCCTTTGAATGGAAATCATGTATTGATGTTTTCAAAGCGGCACTTGACCATGAGCGCTATGTTACTCGGCGCATTAATGACTTAGTTGATCTTGCCATAGAAGAGAAAGATCATGCAAGTAACATTTTCCTTCAGTGGTATGTGACGGAGCAAGTGGAAGAAGAAGCAAATGCTGAAGAAATTATTCATAAACTAGAGTTTGTTTCTGAGTCTAAGCATGGCATATATATGCTTGATAAAGAATTGGGAGCAAGGGTATATACTCCACTTGCAACTGAAGAAGAATAACTTCCTATTATTAACGAAGAAATAGATGATCAAGGGGCAAAGCAGATTATGCTTGTGCCCCTTTCTTGTGAAAAGGGAGGGTTACACAATGGCGCATATTGATGCCAAAGCTCTTTTCTCTTTAAGTTATGGGATGTATATTTTAAGTACGGAATATGAAGGTCAAAAAAATGGACAAATTCTCAATGCTTTGATACAGCTGACAAGTAAGCCTATCTGTATAGCTGCGTGTCTTCATAGAGATAATTACACTACGGAATTACTTGAAAAAAGTCGACGCTTATCGATTTCAGTTTTGGAAGAAACAGTTCCCTTAAAATTTATAGGAGTATTTGGCTTCCGTTGCGGACGGGATTTTGACAAGTTCAGTGCCTGTATATATAAAAGAGGAGAAACAGGAATTCCCATAGTTACAGAATATTCGTTGGCTTCTATTGAAGCACGTGTTCTTTCTGTAACAGAAGTTCATACCCATAAATTGTTTATAGCGCAAGTTGAAGCCGCGGAGGTTATAAAAGAAGGTAAACCCTTGCTTTATGCAGATTATCACACTATTAAAAAGGGAAAATCTCCAGATAAGGCTCCCTCAGCTATATTCAATACTATAAAATAAGAATAATCTTAATAGGTAAAGAGCAAGGAGGATAAGAATGACACCACTTGAGATAAAACCTGGTATTTTTTGGGCAGGCGTTTTGGATTGGACCTTAAGGGATTTTCATGGGTATTCTACAGAAAAAGGTTCAACGTACAATGCGTATATTGTTAAAGGGCGAGATAAAATAGCCCTTTTCGATACAGTAAAGACAACCCACTTTGACGAATTTATAGAGAGATTAGAAGAAATAGTAGACGTAGAGAAGATTGACTACATTGTTGTCAATCATGCGGAAATGGATCATTCAGGTAGTCTTCCTATGGTTGTAGATAGAGTAAAACCTGAGAAAATTTTTCTTTCTAAACCCTGCAAAGATGCACTTATAGCTCACTTTGGAGATGTTGTTGAAAGTTGGCCCTTGCAGATTGTTGCCACAGGAGATGAAGTCTCTCTCGGCGGAAAAACTATCTCTTTTATTGAAGCGCGTATGCTTCATTGGCCCGATAGCATGTTTTCGTATATAAAGGAAGACCGCGTTCTTATTTCCAACGATGGTTTCGGCCAGCATTATTCCACAAGTGTTCGCTTTGATGACGAAGCTGACTGGGGAGAGTTGATGCACCAATCGGCTAAATATTATGCGAACATTCTATTACCCTATTCTCCCATAATGCTTAAGAAACTTGACGAGATAGGATCTATGAATATAGAAATAGATATGATAGCCCCAGACCATGGCATTATTTGGAGAAGCCACATCCCTGGAATTTTATCTGCATATCGTAAATGGGCTGAAGGGAAATGTCTCGATAAAGCTGTAGTAACATACGATACGATGTGGCATAGTACAGAGAACATGGCACGCCATATTGCAGAGGGGCTTATCAATAAAGGTATCGAAACTCATGTTATGGATTTACGGGTGACGCACCATAGCGATGTAATGACAGAAATTCTTGATGCGAGAGGACTCCTTCTCGGTTCCCCGACATTAAATACTGGATATTTACCGAGAATGGCCGATCTTGTCTGCTACGTGAAAGGATTACGTCCCATAAAAAAAGTTGGAGCTGCTTTTGGTTCTTACGGATGGGCAGGCGAATCGCTTAAACTTCTCAACCAAGAATTGGAAGCTATGAAGATCAACATCGTTCATCCAGGAATAAAGGTAAAATATGTTCCCCGGGAAAGCGATCTACATGAATGTTTTGCTATGGGAGAGAGCGTAGCTGAAGCAATTTATGAAGCAAATAAAGCCTGATAAAGTAGCGATATCAGCATTCAGGGGAGAATTTTCCCCTGAATGCTTCCATACCGTGTTGGAAAATATATATAAGACCTACACACGAGCCGAACTTATCTATCCAGACCCCGTGGAGTTCCCGCGGAGGTATGCAGATGTAAGAGATAGAGAGATTGTGGCGCTTATAGCGTCATCTCTTGCATACGGAAGAGTTCAGCAGATTCATAACAGTGTAAGCAAAGTCCTTACCCCCATGGGAGATAAACCGGCTTCTTTTATACGTTCTACGTCCGAAAAAGAGTTGGAAAGGCTCTACTCTGATTTTAGACATCGTTTTACTTCGGGCAGTGAATTGGTACAGTTTTTATTAGGGGTACAGAAAATTTTGAAAAGGTACTTATCTCTGGAAGAGTGCATTATTGCTTGTTTGTCTTCAAACAGTAGCATTTTTGATGGATTGACTGCTTTTGCAGATAGCATAAAAAAAGCAGCAGGAGGAGCAACCTCTCTTATCGCTTCACCTGCTGATGGGAGTGCCTGCAAACGTTATTTTCTCTTTCTTAAGTGGATGATACGGCACGATGCTGTTGATCCTGGTGGATGGTCTGCTGTTTCGTCTGCTGATCTATATTTTCCAATAGATACACATATGCATAAAATTGCGCGGTCTCTTCATTTTACAGAACGAAAACAGGCTGATTTAAAAACCGTTATAGAAGTAACTCGTGCCTTTCAGAAAATAGCTCCCCACGATCCTACACGGTACGATTTTGCTTTAACCCGTTTTGGAATCCGTTCAGAACTACATATAGCTGAACTTATTAAACAATGCAATGATGGCGTGTCGTCTTCTATTCGAGAGTAATCTCGTCGCAAAAATTAGTGTGTAACCATTTTTCAGTTTCGTAAGGACGTATATGAGGTAATAAAACCATAAGTTTAGTAATAATGCCCTCTCGCGTCATGTCTTTTCCTGAAATAACCCCCATTTTGAGGGTCTTTCGTCCAACTTCATACACATTCAAATCAACGCCGCCATAGACACATTGAGTGGTGATGACGACGGGTATTCCCATATCTTGAGAAAGTTTCAACGGAGGGAGCAAGCTTTCTCCAAGGTAAGGGACACCTCCAAGACCGAGAGCTTCTATGACGATAGCTTTAGGTTCCATGTTAACAACATATTCCAGATACTTGGCGGGAAATCCAGGAAAAAGAGTTACAAGAAAGACAGCTGTTTCAAGGTCGAAATCATGATTTTTCGTACGTAACGGAAAAGGTTCCATTTCTAGGTTAGGTACATGTGTTAATATAGCTTTCCCTCTTTCAATATGGCCTAAATGAGGATAGTTAATACTTGAAAAGGCTGTATAGTCATGGCTTAGAATTTTTTGAGATCGAGGTCCATGTATGAGTTGATTTCCGAAAGAGATAGTTATTCCTCTACGCTTGTTTTCTACCATGGCCTGGGCAAATAGGAAAGACGTATAAATGTTGTCTACAGCGTCTGTTCCTGGGACTAGGATAGGTTGCATTGAGCCTGTAATAATTACAGGTTTGGAAAAATAGGGAATCATGAAAGAAAGGGCAGAAGCTGTGTAAGCCATAGTGTCTGTTCCATGAAGAATAATAAAGGCGTCGTAATTTCTCTCTTGTTCGAGAAGAAAAGACGCGATTCTTTTCCAATCGAAGGGCGACATATTCGAGCTGTCTTTAGAAAGTAGATCGTGAATATCAATATCTCCGAAATCTTGCAACGCAGGAATATAGTTTAAAAGCTCATTACCTGTTAACGCAGGGGCAAGGCCATCTTCTCCTTGCGCAGAGGCTATTGTTCCTCCTGTGGAAACAACAAGAAAACGATTCAAAACCAGCACCACCTTTCAGCAAAAATGCTTATAAAGAATTTTGGAGCGATGCATTTTTGATACCTCGCATTACATTAACTCCAAAAAGAATAATGGCTCCTATAATAAATGTTGTGCTTATAACAGCGATGCCCATTCGACTTGATCCTGTAATATGGGTAATGAAGCCAAAAAGTGCAGGCCCCATTACTCCTGCAAATTTACTTGAAATGTCGTAGAAGCCAAAAAACTCGGCACTACGCGAAGGAGGAACAAGACTGGCGTATAAACTTCTGCTTATAGCCTGCGTTCCACCCTGAACTGTTCCTACGGCAAGAGCTAAGAGCCAAAAATGCCATGCTTTTGATAAAAACAGGGCGCCTATAGAGATTAAAACATAGCCGCTCAGCCCTGTAAGAATAGCCTTTTTGCTTCCGACCTTTGAAGCGAATTGACCGAAGAAAAGGGAAAACGGCACGCCTATAAATTGGGTCATAAGAAGCGCTCCTACGAGGTGAAGCTTGGAAATACCTACATTGGCACCATAGATGGCAGCCATCCGTATCATGGTGCCAATGCCGTCATTATAAAACCAAAAAGCTATAAGAAATCTGAATAAGTCGCGATATTTTCTAATTTCAGAAAATGTTTGTCGAAGGCGAAGCCAGGCTTCTCCTGCAATCCATTTATGACGCCTGTTAATAAGAGGTTTCGCGTAGGGCTCAGGTACAAAAATAAAGAGAGGTATAGAGAAAAGTCCCCACCAAAGAGCTACGGAAAGAAAAGAGAGCCGGGGGCCGAGTGTTCCTGGAAAGATAGAGATCATAACTAGATTGATGGCTAACAATATGCCACCACCTAAATATCCAAGGGCATAGCCTTGAGAGGAAACCATATCTATTTCATTAAGAGGAACAATGTGAGGCAAGAGAGAGTCATAAAAAATCATAGAGGCTGAAAAACCGATTGTACCTAGAACCATAAAAAAAAGCGCGGCTTTCCAGTGACCGTGTTGTACAAAAAAAAGTGCAGCTGTAGAGATAATCCCCAATAATGTAAAGAGGCCCAACATCTTTTTTTTCTTTTGGCTGATATCTCCAATGGCACCGAGGAGAGGTGCGACGATGGCGCTGCATAGTAGGGCTAAAGCAGAAGCATATCCCCAATATACAGTGGAAAGATTGCCTTTAAGAAAGGGTGTCGCAATTTCTTTGAAATAAACAGGAAGTATGGTTGCCATGATTGTTGTTGCAAAAGCCGAATTTCCGACATCATAAAGGCACCATGATGTTGTTTTTTTGTCTTTGGGAAGTATCCGCCTCAATTTTTTCACGAAAGTCCTCCTATAGAGGGAATATAATTGATAGTACCATAGCGACGGATGACAGTGCAGATATATTTTGAATGATATAATGTCGATTAATTGAAAACTTTAAACACTTTAAACATTATGGAGGTTATGATGACATTTCATCGTCCAGATTGGGATTCGTATTTTATGATGATTGCTGCGGTGGCAGCTACTCGGGGAACATGTTTACGGCGAAAGGTCGGGGCTGTTATCGTTAAAGATCTTCAAATTATCAGTACTGGTTATAATGGAGCTCCCAAAGGATTACCCCATTGCTCAGAAGTAGGATGTTTAAGAGAAAAATTAGGTATCCCTTCAGGAGAACGACATGAGATATGCAGGGGATCCCATGCAGAAATAAACGCAATTGCCCAAGCGGCTGCTGTAGGAACTAGTACCGAGGGTGCGGTTCTCTACTGTACCCATGAACCTTGCTCCTTTTGTACCAAGGCCATTATAAACGCGGGTATCCATCGGATTGTCTTTGTGTTCGGGTATCCCGACCCATTGGCGGCTCAAATGCGCCAAGAAGCAAAATTGGAAGTATGTCAGCTTTCTGAGGAAGTTTTTCAGGAGATGGATGGAGCTCTCAAAGCCTTCTTGGATCAATAAGGTTAGAATATAGATTAGGAGGGGAATATTATGACATTTACTCGTGAACAGGCTATGGAACATTTGAGAGAATATAACAACGAAGACGCTCACATTAAACATGCTCTGGCTGTTGAAGCGACCATGAAATATTTCGCTAAAAAAGCTGGAGAGGACGAAGAGAAGTGGGGGCTTGTCGGTTTGCTTCATGATATTGATTGGGAACAGACTGAGCAAACGCCTGAGAAGCACACCCATCTTGCAGCTGAATGGCTCAAGGCAAAGGGATATGCTGACGATATTATCAGAGCTATTCAAGCCCATGGTTGGGGAATAACGTCAGATGTGGAACCTCGTTCTCTTATGGAGAAGACACTTTTTGCCGTTGACGAGTTGACTGGTCTTATTATTGCTGCGGCCCTTGTTCGACCTTCCAAGTCTCTTCAGGATCTTACCGTAAAGTCAGTAAAGAAAAAATGGAAGGATAAGGCATTTGCGCGAGGTGTCGATCGTGATGTAATCCAAAAGGGAGTAGATTTGCTCGATATGAATTTAGAAGAAATGGTTAACGGAGTTTTAGAGGCACTTCGTCCCATCGAGCAGGAACTCGGATTGGGGTTAGCGTAATAACGGCGGAGCTATAGTTCAGTCAATTCGCTGATTGTCAAATAAGGTCGATTCGCTATTATAAAAGGGAATCAAAAATATTAAGCGAGATATATAGACCTTGGAGGGAGTACTATGACAATACGTGTCATATTGGCAGACGATCATCCCCTTACCAGAGCGGGTCTTTCTGCGTATCTTCAACAAGAGAGCACCATAGAGCTTGTTGGAGAAGCAGATGATGGGGAAAAAGCGTGGAAGCTTATTAATGAACTTAAACCAGATGTAGCTTTGCTTGACATACGAATGCCAGGTGAAGATGGTGTTTCTATAGCACGACGTATTAAAGAAGAGAAGCTTCCAGTCATTCCGGTAATGCTTACCTCTTATGACGCTCATCAGTATGTTGTTGCATCTTTGCGGGCAGGGGCTCGCGGATTTGTTTTAAAGACTGCGACGCCACAAGATTTAATTCGAGCTATTCAGACTGTAGTACAGGGAGGGCTTTACCTTGACTCTGAAGTTGCTACAGTTGTGGGTGAGCGAGAGCTTGTGCCAGAGTCTCTTTCTGCAAGAGAAAGGGAAGTTCTCGTTTTGGCATCGAAGGGATTGTCGAGCAAAGAAGTAGCAGGAGAACTTTTTATTAGTGAGCGAACTGTTCAAACTCACCTGGCTTCCATTTACGACAAACTTGGAGCTCGAAATAAAACGGAAGCGCTTCTTTTAGCGCTGAAATATGGTGTTGTTACTCTTGAGGAATTGCTGGAATGAGGCGTCATCTGCTCTTGCTTCTTGTCTTGGCCATTACTTTGCCGACCATGGCTGTTCTTGTAGTTTCAAGTGTTGCTATGATTCATCAGGAATGGGCTATGGAGGCTGTTACCCATTCATATGTTGAGGATTTGGCTGAGAATGTAGCATCATGGCTTAATCTCGAACCACCATTGTGGGGGGGAAGAGATTCTTTTTCATCGATAGTAAAGAAACTTCGAGTCTTTTCGTGGGGGCCTTCTTTGCCTGGATGGGTGGCTGTAATAACGTCAGAAGGAAAAATCTTGATGGCTTCTCCTGGCGTTAGCAACTTGGCAGCCATCTGGGACCCGCGTATCCCTATAGGGCGTGCGGTAGAGGTTCGTGATCGCCAGGGAGATCGCTATACAATAGCTGTGTATCCTTTAGATGGGGGCAACCATCTAGTTATTGCTGCTGTGGCGTGGCGTCAGCTTATCGGCCCAATGCTTCGCTTTGGGCATATTTGGCCTGTTCTCATCGTGCTCATGACACTGACCACTCTTATTGCCGTATGGGCGATGTGGCACTGGTTGATTCTTCCTCTTCGAAAAATGGTAATAGAAGTTGATTCTCTCATCTGGGGAAAGGAATTGCCAGAACAAGATGATCCGCAAGCAGTCTTTGAACTTGGACGTCTTCGCAGAGCACTTTACCGTCTTGCCAAAACAGCTATTGAGCGTGACGATTTAAGGAATCGTTACGTTCATGATGTTGTAAGCGTGCAGGAAGAAGAGAAGAAGAGGATAGCCAGAGATATTCATGATGGCCCGCTGCAGGATATTACGGCGATGATCCAGCAGATGCGTCTTTTCAATATGAATTCGTGTCCCTCTGGAGAGACGTCTCATTTAAAATTGGCTGAAGAAGCGGCTCAGATAGCCGTAAGGGATTTGCGGGAACTTTGCGATGAACTTTCACCTCCATGGCTTGATCTCGGTTTAGAGCATGCTCTTACAGAACTGGCCGATCGTTTATCTAGGCATAATGCCATTGATGTGACAATAGATGTAGATGAGCAGATATACATGCCGTCGGAAGTTGTGTTGGCCTTCTTCAGAATATTTCAAGAGGGTGTCTCGAATGCTGTGCATCATGGAAGGGCGACGCAGGTAAAGGGAGAAGTAAGCCAACTTGATGATACGACAGTGATGTTTGAAATTCAGGATAACGGAAAAGGTTTTGAACCTAATAAAAGCTATGAAGAACTTCGTCTTAACGGTCATCGCGGATTAGCGAACATTATGGAACGTATAACGACGCTTCGAGGTGAATTTGAAGTAGAGTCGGTACCAGGCAAAGGAACTCTTTTGCGTTGTCTTGTACCTATTGTACAAGACAACGATGAGAATTAGGATTAGGAAGGGAGGCAGGCCCATACGGGGCGAACAGTATGAGATTAAAAGTTCTAGGCGCAGCAGGAGAAGTAACTGGTTCGAACTATTTGCTTGAATGTGGATCAAGTCGAGTATTGATTGATTGCGGTATGTATCAGGGAAAAGGTGACGACGAGAAAAATAGAGCACAGTTTGATTTTGTTCCTTCGAGTCTTAACTCTGTTTTGCTTACCCATGCTCATATAGATCATTCTGGGCGAGTTCCTCTTTTAGTACAGAAGGGATTTAAGGGAAAAATTTGGGCGACACTTCCTACTGTGGAATTAGTCAGTGTCTTATGGCAGGATTCAGTTCGCTTAATGAAGGAAGAAGCGGCATGGAAGACTCGAAAGAACGAACGAAAGGGACTACCTCCTGTCGAGCCACTCTATAAAGAAGAAGATGCCCAAAAGGCTGCTCATCTTTTAACTCCGGCTACATACGACGATAAAATTGAAGTGGCACCTGGCATTACCGTTCGTTTCCGTGATGCAGGCCATATTCTCGGAAGTGCCATTATAGAAGTCTGGATGGAAGAAGATGGAAAAGAAGTAAAAGTTGTTTTTAGCGGAGACTTGGGGCCTCAACAGACAGTAATGGAACGCAACCCTGCAGATATTTCACGGGCTGATTATGTCATTATTGAATCCACATATGGAGATCGATCGCATAAATCGAACAAGGAAACACGAGAAGAATTCAGACAGGTCATTACGGAGGCGTTAAAGTCTAAAGCCAAAGTTATGATCCCTACATTTGTTGTTGATCGGGCACAGCGTCTTCTTTACGAAATGATGTTGTTGCAGAAAGAGGGTATTTTAAGAGACAACGTTCCCATCTTTTTTGATTCCCCCATGGGAGTCAAGGCGACGGAAATTTATAATAGTCATTTAAGCCTTTTTTCCGGGGAGATACAGAATCATGTAAAACAGGGAGATGATCCCTTTACTCCGAATCAACTTCATTATGTAGAAAGTGTTGAAGATTCGCGGAGAATTAACGATATAAAGCACGCCATTGTTTTGGCCGGAAGTGGAATGTGTAACGGTGGACGAATAGTGCATCATTTAAAGCATGGAGTATGGAACCCCGATAATAGAATTATCTTTGTGGGGTATCAGGCTCGTGGAACATTGGGTCGTCGCATTATCGATGGTGAGAAGATACTTCGAATAGCCGGTGAAGAGGTTACAGTAAATGCACAACTTCATACTATAAATGGCTTTTCTGCTCACGCAGATCGGGAAGATCTTTTAGCATGGGCTGGAAATTTCGAAACATCGCCTGTCTTTTTTGTAACCCACGGCGAACCCAAATCATCCCAGGCTTTAGCAGCATCTCTTCAGGAGAATAATTTGAAAGCAGTTGTCCCAGTTATTGGTGAGGAGTTTGTAAGGGGCCATAGTTTGCTTCCTGATAACGTGATAAAGTGAATGGCGGGAATCCCAGTCCGTATGATTGGCTCCCGCCAATTCAAAGATAAATGGGCTCACCCTGTCCAATAGTAGTGGCGGAATGGAAGTTGCGGCT
>NZ_JAYFQR010000037.1:0-8795 GCF_034926885.1 Aminobacterium sp. | reverse complement strand
ACCTTCGCCTTGTACTTTCCGTAAAGCTCCAATTCCTCTTCGTCGATACCTAACTGAGAAGCTATCTCCACAATAGGCTTCATTTGGGCCTGCTGTGCTATTTCAATATCGCTTAGCATCATTCGTTGCCTTACCTCCTCTGCTCATTTCTCGTGCGAAAGATATTTTAAGGGCAAAAAGGGGCAGAAAAGTATTCTGCCCCTCTATGGACATTACCACTATAAGATATAAGGATTTTTAAAGTTTTGAATCTACTTTTTCCTGAATCGCCTGGCGAAGAGAGATGCCTTCTTCAAGCATTTTCTCAACAGCAGTTTTTTTCTCCGCTACATACGCTTCATCTTTTATAGAAGGAAGGTTAATACGCACATTCATAATGGCACCTTCCAGACCGGCTAAAGCCTGTGCAGCAGCGACACCCATATCACTCATAGCATTTGTATTTCCCTTATCGACAATACTATCGGTTAAATGAATAACGGCGAGGCATTCTTCAGCTATGGCAAAAGGCGAGTCGCATGCCCCTTTAAAGGCTTCCTGGATTGCAGCTTTACGTAGCGCTTTCTCTTCTTCAGTTTCTTTTTTCATTTTAAAAGCGGCCATAACCTTATTAAAGGCATCTGTATCCTTGTCAATTCTTTCAAGCAAACTTGTGTACAGATTATCCGCTTGTGCACGAGCATCTGTCATTATTGCCTCATAGGCCTCATATCCTTTTTTTCCTATGGTCAAGTTGCAAACCATAGAGACAAGGCCAGCTCCCAAAGCTCCAGAAAGAGCAGCTACACTACCGCCACCTGGAGCCGGTGATTCTGAAGCAAGTTCTTTTACAAAAGCTCGTAAATCCATTTCCGCTAACATACGCATCTACTCCTCATCATCAAGTGCTAGAATATTATTCTCCAGAATCTGATTGCGGTCAAAATCAACGATGCGAAGGAAATATTCAGCGCAGTTCAGTAAAGCATCCTGCGGAAGAGTACCACAAATCTGCGTTCCAATTATAGTAAGTCCAAAACGGCGAGCTTCATTTTCTACAACCTGAAAAGCTCTGTAAATTGGCGTATTGACCGTATCAAACATATTCATGGAGACAGCTACATTATCGTAACCATCCGGCTTAAATGCAACTGAACGAATTGTGCTGAAACCGCCACTGGGACCTCTCATCATTTTGGCTATTTTCTTTCCAATTTCAAGGTCTGTCGTGTTCAAAATCATATTAACAGCTACCAGATTATGAGTTGCGGCACTGACTATTGTAGCACCTGCTGTGGGATGAAGCTTTGCAGGGCCAAGATCAGGACAACGCTCAGGTGTATGAGCTACTTCTTTCAAGCCTTCATACTGACCTTTGCGGATATATGCCAATTCTTTGCGCTCAGGCGTTCTGGCATTCTCGCCACTGAAGTAAACAGGAACCTGATAACGCTCCCAAATTTCTTTACCGATTTCTTCGGCAAGCTGGGTGCACTCTTCAAGAGAAATATTTCGCAGCGGGAAAACTGGAATTGTATCCTGTGCTCCGATACGAGGATGTTTTCCTTCCTGCTTTTCCATATCAATCAATTCGTAGGCTTTGCCTGCCATCTTGAGGAGAGCTTCTTTAAGAGGCTTGGGCTCTCCTAAACATTCGATAACAGTTCTATTAAAGTCTGCATCGGGGAAATATCCGATGAGTTTTACTCCTTTGGCATTGCGGATTTCATCAACGATAGCTTCAATAACATCCTTGTCTCTTCCATTGCTAAAGTTAGGTACTGCTTGTACATACTGTCTTTTAGACAATTGTGGTTCCTCCAATCAATTGGTAGAATGTAAAATAGTTGTATTTTTATTTAGGGGCAGTTTCTCCCTGCACGGAGAGCTGCCTTTTTACTTTGTTGCCAATTCTTTCTCCGCTGCAGCCATTTCTGCTCTGAAATCTTCAAGAAGTTTTTTTGCAAATTCTGGGTTTCCAGAAAGCTCAAAATACTTTTCATCGGCTTTTTTGGCGATTTCACGGAAACTCATTCTCTGATCGTGTTCAAGCTCTAAAAGTTTCTGATCAGGTTTGAAAGCTTTGACCATCATGTCGAGACGTTTGTCATTAAGGTCTTGCTGTACTTTGTAAACAAAAGGCCGAAGCTCAGCGATGCATTCTTCAACAATTTGTTTTATATCTTCAGGCAAGCTCTTGTAAAAATCAGCGTTGGCAAGGGTGTGCATAACATAGATGTTATGTTTTGAAGCAATGAGATACTTTTGAACTTCCATAAATTTCATTTCCTGGATAATGTAAGGAGCATTTTCCTGTCCTTCAACCATATTAAGCTGCAGAGCACTATACAATTCTGTGAAGGAAAGAGGTGTAGGATTGGCACCGTAGGCTTTATACGTTTCTACAAGCATTTCAGAAGGCATGACTCGTATTTTGAAGCCACTGAAATCTTCGGGTTTAAGAAGAGGTTTGTTGCCTGTCCAATACATGGCACCCTCGCTAAAATAAGAAAGGACTTTTAAACCCTTCGTTTCATAAACACTAGCGAGATCTTCGTTTAAAGCTTTGCTTGTGGCAAGAACTTTTTCGTTGAGCATATCATCGTCAGAGAAAAGGAATTGAAGAGAAAATATCTGGTTTTCAGGAACAATAGCACCACACTGGCCAGGACCTACAAGTGCAAATTCAATAGCGCCATTAAGGCAAAGCTCGAACATTTCTGTGGGTGTTCCCAAGGTTCCTTGTGGATACACATCAAGCTGAATTCTGCCATTAGACTTTTCTGCAAGAAGGCGAGCAAATTCGTTTGCATAAAGGTCACAAACACTACCAGCTATTTCTTCTTCAGCCAGACGCCAATTATACTCGGCAGCAGTTGCAATACCAGAAAACGCAAGAACAAAAGCAAGAACCAGAGCTAACACATGCAGCTTTTTCATAGATATAACCCTCCTGTTTTATTAAATTAAGGCAATATTTTTATCGCCTTATCCTAAACTAATAACTTCTATTCCTTGGGCTATTTACTGAGCAACAGCCAAATCTCTTAAGAACAACGCAATTTGTGGGAAGAATACCAACAAAATTGAAACAAGAACCAAGATAAATACAAAGGGAGGAACACCTCGCACTACATCCATATATTTCTGTTTAAAGATAGCTATAGCAGTAAAGATATTGCAGCCGAAAGGAGGCGTGGTAGATCCGATAGCAGCTTGAAGCGTAACGATCGTTCCAACTAAAACGTTATCCAGCCCTGAAGCAGCAATTGCAGGCTTAAAAATGGGCGTAAGTATCATGATAACAACAATGGGATCGACAAACATGCATCCTAAGAAGTACGCAATAGAAAGAACAGCTAGAATACGAATGACAGAGGGATCTGTTCCCAGCAAAGGAGGCAAAATCAAATTCGGGATTCTGGCAAAGGAGACTGTCCAAGAAAAGGCCTGCCCAACTGCGATAAGAATGAAAACGATAGCAGTAACTATTCCAGTACGTAATGCTAATTTAGGAATATCAGACAGCTTGATTGACTTATAGATGAAAAACTCAAGAACAAAAGCGTAAAGAACGGAAACAGCCGCAGCTTCTGTAGGACTAAATACTCCTGAATAAATACCACCAAAAATAATGATCGGGAATGTAAAACCAAGAATAGCTTCTTTGAAAGCCACCCAACGTTCGCTCCAACTTGCTTTGGTCATACCATTCTCTTTGCGTGAAATAAACCAACAATAAATGGAGAAAAGTAACAGGATTAAAAGACCAGGGCCAACCCCTGCAATAAAAAGCTCCCCAACAGAAGCTCCGCCAACAACACCATAAACAATCATGTAAATACTTGGTGGGATGAGCAGAGCAATAATGGCAGCGTTAATAATCAGAGCAGTAGAAAAGGAAGCAGAATAGCCAGCATTCAGAAGCATGGGACGAAGAGGTCCTCCTATGGCAACTACTGTAGCTTGTGTTGAACCGGAAACTGCTCCAAAGAGGGTACATGCAGTAACTGTTGCTATAGGAAGACCGCCTCTTTTGTGTCCCACCATTTTTACGACGAAATTCAGTAGTCTATCTGCAATTTGTCCAGAGGTCATAATATCTGCTGCAAAGATAAACATTGGAACGGCTGTTAAAGAGATCGGTTGAATTCCGCCAATAACTTGCTGTATCAACATTGATGGATTAACTCCTGGGAAGTTCAATATAAGAGTTAAAAAAGCTCCAGCTGCCAGGGGAACCATCATTGGGAACCCCAAAATCAGCAATATGATCATTGTGCCCATAAGTGTCAGTAACATTACGTCCCCTCCTAAAAGTCGAAAGATTCTTCGTCTTCAGTGTGCCCTTCTATAACAGTTCTCGAAACGTAGACATCACTGGATGTCAGGTTCTTAATGAGAGCCAGCACATACTGAATACCTGTCATAACGAAACCGACAGGAACCCAAAGCATGATTAAATAGAGGGGAATATGCAACCCTAGTGTCTGTTTATTTATTTGAGCAAGCTTAGCAACATATACATATGCAAACCAGCTAAGATAAAACATTAGAGCCGCCGTTCCAGCACAAACAATAATCATCAAAATTTTACGAGCTTTAGGCCCCAAGAAATCAAAAAGGGCAGACATTCGGATATGGGCACCAATTCTTGCAGCGTAACTGGTTCCTACAAAGGTAACCCATACTATGGTAAACTGGGTCACTTCTTCCGCCCAAGTAAGACTATGGTGGAAAAGATTGCGCCCAATAACATTAACTATGGCAACAAGAGCCATAATAATAATGCTCCACGAAACAACAAATTTTTCAAAACGTTCACACAAATTGTCTATTATATAGAGAAGCTTCATTTATGATCCCCCGTTTTACTTCCTACTTTTCACATATTGTGTAAGAACTTCACCTACGCGAATAACAGAATCGATTCGCACATACTCGTCGGGCTGATGAAAGAAAAGGTCATCACCTGGCCCCAAAATTACAAAAGGAACACCTAAAGAGGGAATAAGGATTGATGCATCTGTAAAATAATTTAATCCTGTTTTTTCCCAGGGAATATCAAGGTCTGAATAAATTCCCTTCAAAGATTGCACAAGAGGTGCTTCTTCATCCATGCCAACAGGTGGTCTGTTGTTAACAACTTCAACTGAAACATGGATTCCTTCATTTAATTTTTCCACGTTTTCTACGCAGGTATAAATTTCTTGAAGAAGCCAATCATGGTCAACGCTAGGTAGGGTTCTGATATCTAGTGTTCCTATCGCACAATGAGGAACGACATTAAATAAATCACTTTCAGCTTGAAGAGAGGTTACAACACAGGTTGAATGGCCAAGGAGATCGTGTTTTTTCTCCTCGTTGAAAAGCTCTGTAATTTTCTCTGCTATGCTATTAAAAACACTCAGAGCATTGACACTTGCACCAGTCATAGCAGCATGAGAAGATTTCCCTAAAGATTTTACACGAAGCCACACTGCCCCTCGTTCCGCCAATCCAATTTTTTCATTGGTCGGCTTAACAAGAATGACTTCTTCCACACTGTTCAGGAATCCTCCCCCTATGAGAGCACTCGCTCCTATGCCTCCAACTTCTTCATCCGCTGTAAAACAAAATCTAATATCTATAGCAGGTTTAAATTCAGCCTTGAGGATAGATAAAGCAGTAAAAATAATAGATGTTACTCCACCCTTCATATCAGCTGCGCCACGACCATAAACGACATCGTCAACTATCTCTGCTCCAAAGGGAGAATGTGTCCATTCCCTAACATCTCCGACAGGAATAGTGTCCAAATGGCCAGAAATAGCTATTCCTCGACTTCTATCCTCTCCTGGAATCGTGATAATCAAGGATGCCCTATTATTGCCGTGATTTATTATTCTTTTCTCAACACGATCGTCCGGGAATAAGGAGGAAATATATGTTACAGCATCTCTTTCATCGCCTGAGGGCTGAGAGGTACGTATACGAATAAGCTGCTGAAGAATTGTAATTGCTTTTTCTCTTGAGATATAGACTTCTCCCGTCATGAATCTCCCCCCTTTCAATAGTAGCTTAGCGGAGGAGAACCATTAGGGCATTAGCTTGAGTGGATAACTTTTATGGGGTTGTCTTGTCAAGTTTTGACAATTAGCTAGAAAGAGCCAAGATCATATAGTTTAAGAGCAAGAGCTATATCAAAACGTTGATCACTATCATCTGGGTCAAAATCAAGGAGTTCGCATATTTTTTTATTCCTATATTTAATGGTGTTATAGTGAAAATTCATCTCATCCGAAACATGTTTTATATTCCAATTGCACTTGTTCAAGACGCGAAGAGTCTGAAGTAATTCACCGTTTGTCGTGGAATCAAATTCTATAAGTTTTTCGAGTACTTTATGGCAAAAGAGAGATGCTTCATGGCTTTGAGAAACTATCGAAAGCAACTTCATAGCTCCTAATGCATCCCAAAATACGATTTTTTGACGCTGTGGTGAAAGATGGGCAACACGAAGAGCTCTACTGGCTTCTCTATAACTTTCATGGGTATTCAATGGGTCAGATTTATATCCTCCTACTGATACGACAAGTTGACAATGAAGCTCTCGCTCCACTTCCTCGTTTAATTGTTCCGCAACTTTCAATAGGTTCGTTTCAAGACTTTTAATTCCATTATCCGGTTCAGGAGGAGAAACAAGAAAAACTATAGATTTTGTCAACAACGTATAAATAGACTTTGGGAAAAAAGCCAAAAACTTAGACCTTATTGTGGAAAAGAAGACCTGAAGCTCACGCTCTCCAGACTCTCCACTCTTTGTTTCTACCTCAATAGAGACAACGACAACGCCATTTGTCGGATTCCAACCAAAGGTCCTTGCACGACTATCTAGTTCTTCTCTTCTCTGCATTTTGTTATAAATAAGGTCACGTACAAATTCATCAATATAGTTACGTTCAACTTGTTGCGTTGACAATTTTTTTTCTATTGAAAGTTTGACAGCTATGACCGCATTTTCCATAGCCGTCATTTCGTAAAAGGAAAACTTTCTGTCAGAACGACTTGATCTATTAAGAATGAGGTAGCCACTTAAAACTCCACCTACTCGAACTTCCATATGTTGATGAAGCCTAATAACTTCTTTCAGGGGATAAATTTTTACATGTTCTTTAAAATCATCAGAATGAGACGCAACAAATAATTTCTTATGTATTAAATCCCTATAGGCTATGCCACAATGTATTTCTCCACGCAAAGCCCATAGTATATGTTCAATGTCTCCGTCGCTAAGTAATATATCTGCAAAAGGGGAAAAAGATGAATAAAGCCCACTTTCATTTGCCTTTATTTCGCTATTTAAAGCGAAAAGGATGTCAAGTAAAATCTGATCTGAAGAAATGTGGAAAAGAGGCACGTTATACTCGTCAGCCAAACGAACAAGCTCCAGAGGAAGATCTCCTTGCAAGGCAACCCCAGCTACTCCCGCTGAGAAGGCCTTACGCAAAAGATTCAGATCCTGACTGTATTTATTGCTACTTTCAGGAATCCAACCTCCTACAATGAAAAAACCATGCTCACAGGTACGTCCTGCTCTCATGTCATCTAAAAGAACTATCTTCTCAATGACATTATCCAATCCTTTTTCTCCTGCGAGTAATGAAGTGTTAACAAGGGTTTTGCATGTTCGTACAATAGACAAGAAAGTCGTTCTCTCCTCATAAAAAGATTTTCGTATTGTATCACAAGAGAAAAATAAAAAAGAGGCCCTCTGCTAAGAGGACCTCTTTTCAATCTTCTTTACGTCTACTTTTTTTGTCCAGCTTCCAGCGTATTTTGAAGCAACATAGCAATAGTTAGCGGCCCTACTCCTCCTGGAACAGGAGTAATCCAAGAGGCTACTTCAGCTACAGCCTCAAAATCAACATCTCCTACGAGACCTTCTTCAAGTCTGTTCATGCCAACATCAACAATAACTGCCCCCTCTTTCACCATCGAAGCAGTAATCAGATGAGGCTTGCCAACAGCTGCTACAACAATATCAGCCTGCCGCACGATTGAAGCAAGATCTCTCGTTCTGCTGTGACAGATAGTAACTGTAGCATTACGATCAAGAAGAAGATGGGCAATAGGTTTTCCTACAATATTGCTTCGTCCAACTACAACAGCATGTTTTCCTTCAATATCTATGTTATAAGCATCAAGCATGTACATTATTCCCTTAGGAGTACAAGGATGCACCGCTGGTAAACCTGTTACAAGATTCCCCATATTTACAGGGTGGAAACCATCAACATCTTTTAGCGGATCAATAGCTTTCAATATTTTATTTGTACCAATTTGCGGAGGAAGAGGAAGCTGCACAAGTATTCCATCTACAGCTTTGTCGTTATTAAGGGTTTCTATAAGTTTTAAAAGCTCTTCTTCTGTCGTCGTTGCTGGCAGCTTATGTAAAAAAGAATTAAACCCTACTTCCTTACATTTTTTTTCTTTCTGACCTACATATACTTTTGAAGCAGGATTTTCCCCGACAAGAACAACTGCAAGTCCTGGAATGTGCTTCCCTTCCGCTTTTAAAGAATCAACTTCTTTTTTTATAGATGCTCTTACGTCTGCTGCTACCTTTTTTCCGTCAAGTATTTGAGCTTTCATTTTTAATGGCCTCCCACTTTTAGAACAAGCCGGTAATATTTCCGTTATCGTCAACGTCAATTCTCATAGCGGCTGGAACTTTCGGAAGGCCAGGCATGGTCATTATCGATCCCGTTATGGGAATAATGAAACCTGCTCCCGCCGACAGGCGAACTTCTCTCACCGTCAGCTCAAAGCCTTCT
>NZ_JAYFQR010000029.1:0-27913 GCF_034926885.1 Aminobacterium sp. | reverse complement strand
ATGTCATGGCGGGTTTACCTCCTATATCCTTTATTTTGGTTGTTTGAGCAACACCAGTATAAAGGAGAGGTGCCCGCCTTTTTCATTATCTCTTTCACTTTACCTAAGTAAACGGAACGAAACTCTGGCCCATCTACAAATTCTTTTTATTTTACACTTTACAAAATTTTAAAGGTTTGATAACATTCCGAGCCAACAGTAGAAAAAAGTTTATAGAACTTGAGGAGGGACAGACGGTGTGTAACGTAGAGGCTATAGTTGCTCTTATTCTTATACTTGCGCTCATTATTAGATGTCGGTCCTATCCTCGGGCGACAGTTCTGTAACGTATGGGCTGTACAGAGGTCGGGACCTTAAGGTTCCGACCTCTTTTTTTATATCCATATATCCCGGGAAGATATAAGGAGTACTCCGTAGCTCAGATCACACATATCAAAACATGTCTGGAGGAAGCATTCGATGAACTTTTTGCTTGCGTTGTTGCCCATTGCAATAATTGTTGTCGGAATGGCAGGATTTAATTACCCATCAAAGGTTGTTGCGCCGATAAGCTGGATTGTAGCTCTCTTTTTCGGAAATGTTGTTTTTAAAACGCCTCTTATGAATTTGGCGCAGACGAGTTGGAATGGTTTTTTAGACGGAGTTCGTATTGTATGGCTTATATTTGCCGCCTTTACTCTTCTCATCGTTATGGTGGATTCAACGGCTATGGATTCCATAAAACGTGGTCTTTCAAAGGTTACAAGAGATAAAAGACTTATGGTCTTATTTTTAGCTATTCCCTTCGGAACCTTTCTTGAAGGAGCGGCAGGAGCAGGGGCTCCAGCTGCGTTGGCGGCTCCTTTTCTCGTTGGACTTGGTATGAACCCTGTCATTGCTGCGGCAGCCTGTCTTATCGGGAATTCATGTCCTGTAAGCTGGGGTGGAGCTGGTGTAACCACCGTTGTCGGATCTGGTGCGGCCGGCCTTGATTTCGTGCCAGTTTCCGTTATGACTGGTAAAATGATGTCGTTGGGATATATATTGCTCCCAATCCTGATCATTGGTTTTGTTTTTGGGAAAAAGGCTTTTAGAGGCATATGGAAAGACGTACTTGTTATGGGATTTGTTATGGGGAGCATAAACTTTACGATGAGCAACGTCTTTATTCCCGTTACAGAACTCACAAGCCTAATCGGTGGAATGGCAGGAACTTTTGTCTTTGGAGCGTATCTTTGGCTTCGAAAAAATGCTTCAGTTCCACAAGAATATGCGTTCTCTTCTCCAGACAACGATGAAACGTTACAAAATCCTCGTTTTAGTTTTCTTCGGTCTTTGTTGCCATACTTTATCTTAAGTATTTTGCTTGTAGTTGTACGGCTTTCTTTCTCATTAAAAACTCTCGTATCCTTCGGAGGCGGGTACACAGTTTGGGTGGGCTGTGTTGTTTTAACAAGCGCTTTCTTAGCATCTATACTATTGGGATACAGTAAGTTTTTCTTGGCATCTGCTCTTAAAGCTTTTAAGCGGGTAATCCCTGCTCTCATTTCAATGGGCTTGCTTTTGGCCATGGTCAATTGCATGAAACTTTCTGGGCAAATCAGCACTCTTGCTGTGACTTTTGCTACGATTGGCAGTTTGTTCTACCCTGCAGTTGCCGTACTTATCGGTCAAATAGGAAGTTTTGTTACAGGAACAAACCTCGGGTCAAATCTTATGTTTAATCCGTTGCATGTGGAAGCTGCAAAAAATCTTTCCATAAATGTGTTGCCTGTTGTAGCAGCTCAAAACACAGGTGGAGCTATTGGAAACATGATATGCCCAAATAACGTGGTGGCAGTGTGTGCATGTGTGGCTATATTGGGAAGGGAAGGAGAAGTTATGCGAAAAACACTTCTTCCATCTATCTGCTTTCTCTTTTTCTTTGGTTTCTTAGCCATGGTGTACACCTACGTAATTTTTCCTGCATGAGGAGGAGTATCAATGTATTCGTATACCATGAAATACGGAAAGGGGAACATCGATTTTTCTATCCCGCAGAAAAATCTTCTGGGGATTATCGATAGCGAACCAATCGAAAGTATCGGTTCTGAAGAGGAAATCATCGTTCAGGCTCTTGAAAATCCTATTGGATCTCCAAAACTTGGCGAACTCGTAAAACCTGGAGAGACAGTATGTATTATTGTTTCTGACATTACACGGGCTTGGCAGCGAATGTGGGTATATTTGCCCTTTATAGTCAAAGAACTTCGTAATGCAGGCATTCGCGACGAAGACATACTTTTTTTGAGCTCTACGGGAACTCATCGGGAACAAACTCAGGAGGAACACGCTCTTTTACTTGGCGAGGAACTTTCGAAAACGTTCGAGGTTGTCGATCATAAATGTCTAGATCATGACGATATGGTTCATATTGGAACGACTTCCTACGGGACTCCTGTAAAGGTGAATAAAAGGGCTCTAGAATGCGATCATATCATTGTTACTGGTGCCATTATTTATCACTTTATGGCTGGATGGGGAGGCGGTCGAAAAGGAATTTTACCCGGAATTTCTTCTTATGAAACCGTTATGGCCAATCACGCTTTGGCGTTAGATCCTGTTCCTGGTAATGGCCGAAATATGAACAGCAGACCAGGGAATTTTGAAAACAACCTTATGCATCTTGATATGATGGAAGCAGCGGCAATGGTCAAGCCAACGTTTATGTTTAACGTTATTCCTGGTAACGATGGAAAGATAGGTTTCGCCGTGGCCGGAGATTGGGAAAAAGCTTTCTACGAAGGGGCTAAGATTGTAGATAAGAAAGATGGCGTCGTTATTTCAGAATTGGGAGACCTTGTTATAGCGACAGCTGGTGGATATCCCAAAGATATCAACTTTTACCAGACATCGAAAACTATTTTTAATGCCATGGAAGCGGTTCCTCAAGGGGGATCTATTATCGTATTAAGTGCGTGCAATGAAGGATATGGTAACGATGAAGTCCAATTCATGCTCCAGAAGTTTCCAAATACAGCGGAACGAGAAAAGGAAGTTCGTCGAGAATTTACTATTGCCAAATATGTTGGCTACACCATTGGTTATGTTGCTGAAAATTGGGATTTCTATTTGGTTTCAGAAATGTCGCCTACAGAATTTGAAGGTACAGGTATTACTGTGGTTAAAAGCCTTGATGAAGCTCTTAACCAGGTTTATGATAAGCATGGTAATCAACTTAAGACATGGTTTATGCCTCACGGAGCAAATACCCTGCCAAAACTAAAAAAATAAGAACATAAGAGGAGGCTACTGTTCTCATAAAGCCTCCTCTTATTGTATGCATGAAGGAAAGTTTAATCTTTAGTGTATAATAAAAATACAAGGGAAGTAGCAGGGAGGTCTTATAAAAGGACTTGAGATCCGTGAATTTGGATTCTCTCGTTGAACAAATAAAAAACTATCTCTCAAATCTTGAAGATCAACCCTTTGAAGTTGTTGAGGCTCAAGATGCGAGTTATTGTATTCGTATAACTCCAGATATGTTGAAAGTCTACCTCGATTTATATCCCCCTTTAGGGAGTGGTTTACCTCTGAATCCCGAGGATGTTGTTAATGCATTACAGCAAGAAGGGATCCCGATTAATTCATACGATATGATTTATGAGCGTATAAAAAAATGCAACGAATCTGATATATGTTATGAAAACGACCTTCTCATTGCGGAAGGAACCCCTCCAACACCACCAACTCCAGGTAAGATAGAATTCCTTCAACCTATAGAAAGAGTACGACGCTACGATGAAGATGATCCTGCTGCGATAGATTGGAAAAAGCTCTGGGAGCTCCCAACTGTTGATGAAGGTGAGGAATTTGCACTAATTTCTCCTCCACATAGCGGAACTCACGGTATTGATATATATGGAAGAGAAATTCCACCAGAACCAGTAGAAGTGCTTCGATATTCCCTTCTTGATGGAGTGAGGGAGAGATTGATGATAGCGGTATAATTCATGTTTTCGCTACTCGAAGTGGGCAACCATTCTTTGATGGTGTTAATTTTGATGTTCTACCTATTTTGAATATACCTGGGAATGTGGATTTGCAGACTGGCGATATTGATTTTAAAGGGTCAATTGTAATACAGGGAATCATTAATGAGGGATTTAGTGTCCGTTGTTCAGGGGATCTTGTGATCTGTAACGGAATTTATAACGGACGTATTAATTCACTTGGACAGTGTATTGTCAGGAATGGAATTGTAGGTGAGAATTGCGTCGTTCGCGCTAAAGGTATAGTCCAGGCTGGCTATGTTGAGTATGCGACTGTTATTTCTGCGGAAGATATAGAAATTGCAGGTTATTCTCTTTTTTCGACTCTTAAAGCAAAGAATAAAATCATAGTAAAGGGTAAACGTTATCGTGGAATAATAGGAGGTACTGCCCACGCAGGGAGTGGCATAGATACAATTTCCGTGGGGTCTGTTATGGAGCCATATACCTATCTTCAGGTGGGAGTAGATCCTATTCTGGTAGAAGAACGAGAACGGAAAGATAAAAAGATAGAGGAGCTTTTATGGTTTAGAAATAGAATTGAACAGGCAATTTTATCTTTTACGTCGAATGATACCTCATTTGATATAGAAAATTTGTCTGAAAAAGAACGTCAAAAGCTTTTCATGCTCATACGGCAGATGAAAAGACTAGAGGAAACAGCAGAACAATTAAAAGTTTCAGTAGCAGAAATAAGTAAGGTACTGGATAGCGAAAGACAACATAATCCGCGTATCAAAGTTAGAAATGTAATTTACCCCAATGTAACAATTGGCATTTGGGAATCAGTTTTTAAAATCCAAAAAATAGATTCTTACTGTTCATTCTTTTATAACCGCCAACGTCGTGAAGTTGTTCGGGGAAGTTACTAATATAAAGGATGCAACTTCAAATAACGAATCAAAAAGGAGGGCAGAAACCCTCCTTTTATATATCATCTCTCCATAGAGGCATAGTAGAACATCGAGGTCCGCCGCCGCCTTTCACAAGCTCGTCAGCTTCTACTGCGACTACATCAATGCCGCCTTTTTCCAATGCCTTTATAGTGGCGATATTGCGATCCCAGATACAGACCTTTCCGGGTTCAAGATTGAAAGTATTTCCGCCTGAGCCGGCGCGTTGTTCTGCAAAAGCAACGGCTTCACTTTCATCTCCGCCTACTTTAATAATGCGTATTCCATCAAGATTCAACACTTTTTTAATAGCTCCGAAAAGTGAACTTTCACGTTTGACTCGAAGATGTCCCTGCTTTCCTCGAGTTATGTGAAGCACTGTAATTTTCTTTTCTATATATGGGAAGAAAAGAAACGCGTCATGATCTATCATATTTAAGAACATATCAACATGAACAGAAAGACCGATAGAATCGGTGGAGCTTAATCTCGGATTTTCAAACATGAGAGCAAGCACATCTGTTATTTCTCCATCAGCCATTGTCCGCTGGGCAATTTTTTCTATAGAAGCAGGATGTGTTCTTTCGTTAATGCCGATAATAAAGACATTACGGCTGTAACAGTGCACGTTTCCTCCTTCTACAGGTGTTGTATCGTCGGGGCTTTCTCCATACCATGTCTTAAAACTCAAATTTTTAAAATCAGAGTGATTTTTGAAGATAGCCTGAATACAATATGGTTCTTTGATACGGTCTCGGTTAAACATATTCCCATACACTATTCCATTTCCTAATATGGCAGCAGGATCTCGGGAATAGAGCACGTTTGACATCGGGAAAAGACACCACTCATTTTTATTATCTACCAGGTCAACAAGAGAAACTTCTCCTGTGGCTTTGTTGAGCTCTTCCTTTGTCATCCCAAAAAAAAGTTGGTCTACAAGTTTGGAAGCAGAGAGATCTAGAAGGTATTCTTCGAGTACCTCCATTGT
Organism: Aminobacterium sp.; assembly: GCF_034926885.1. Classification (NCBI taxonomy): domain Bacteria; kingdom Thermotogati; phylum Synergistota; class Synergistia; order Synergistales; family Aminobacteriaceae; genus Aminobacterium; species Aminobacterium sp. Next base: position 22,019 of record NZ_JAYFQR010000029.1, on the reverse strand, counting down.
TTGTGTCGTAATAAACTGGTGTTCCGTTTGTACTATTTGAGATACAAGGTCTTTTTTTACTGTTGATATAGAGAGTACTTTGCGTAAAAGATCTTCAAAAAGGTATACCTTTGCTCCAAAGCTTTCTACAGCAGCTACCCATTTCTTGTGTTCTTCTGCCGCTTTGTGCGGGCTTGGTACAGAGTCCCATGCAAGGGAACCAATGTTAAGAGGAGTGCATCTTTCAATGCCTTTCCCGGGGGGTTGCATAATAACTGCGCGTAGCTTACCAATTTCTGAGTTGACCTGAATTTTCATTCCTGTTATCTCCGTCCCTTTCTAAATGCAGTCAAAATTGGTGTAAAAATTGATCATGAGAAAGACTACCATTCTTTGTTTTTTTCGGCAATCAGAAAATGAAGCAATTTTATTTATCTTCATACCGTGGTATCCTTTTAATTTAATTCTATTCCCAAAAGAGGAGGAGGTAATATCTTATGAATCAAGAGCAGCTGAAGAAAGAAGTATGTAAAGCTATCGATAAAAGGTCAGAAGAAGTTGTTCGCATAGCTCAAGAAATTCTCAATAATCCTGAGTTGGGTTTTAAAGAGAAGCATACGGCCTCTATTGTAACTCACTTTTTTAATTCGCTGAAACTTCCGGTCAAAAGTAATGTCGCTCAGACGGGAGTTATTGCGTCATTAGAAGGAAAGGAAAAGGGACCGAATGTAGCTCTTATGGGAGAGCTCGATGCTGTCTCTACATATGGAAGTCCTTACGCCAACCCTGATACGGGCGCTGCTCATACCTGCGGACATCACTTGCAGGTAGCCATTATGCTTGCTGTTGCAGCTGCCTTTGTCGATGCTAATATCCAAAATTCTATAGCAGGAACGCTTACGTTTATGGGGGTTCCTGCAGAGGAGTATGTGGAGCTTGATTGGCGTCTCTCTCAGGTGAAAGAGGGAAAACTCCATTTCCTTGGTGGAAAGCAAGAAATGGTCTATCAAGGAATTTTTGATGACGTCCAAATGGCAATTATCACTCATGCTCTTGGAAATATGCCAGAAGCAGCGTTAGGCGTATGTAACGGATCGAACGGTTTTGTAGGAAAAACGATTCACTATATAGGGAAAGCGGCACATGCTGCGGCAACTCCCCATGAAGGAATCAACGCTCTTAATGCAGCCATGTTGGGATTAATGGGGGTACATGCTCTACGTGAAACATTCCGTGACGAGGATCATATCAGAGTACATCCCATCATTACCAAAGGTGGCGATACTGTAAACAATGTTCCTGCAGATGTTCGTCTTGAAGCTTATGTTCGAGGAAGAACTCCTGAGAGTATTGAAGACGCTCACAAAAAAGTAGACAGAGCCCTTCGAGCTGGAGGTGACGCCGTTGGCGCAAAAACAGAAATTCAGACCATCCCGGGATATCTTCCACTATCCTGTTCTTCCGAAATGAACGATATCTTTTTAGATAATTCGAGGCAGCTGATCTCGTCAGACAAGGTTTCTAATATAGGAGACTTTGCAGCATCTACTGATATGGGAGATATTTCTCAACTTATACCTTCCATACATGCCTTTATGGGAGGAGTAGACGGCACTCTCCATACGCCAGACTACAGAGTTGCCGATTATAACGCTGCCGTAATACTTCCTGCCAAAGCCGTTGCCATGACGATCATCGATTTAATGACAAATGGGGCGGAAAAAGCGGAGGGCATAATAGAACGTTTCAAGCCTTCTTTTACTATTGAAGAGTATATAAAACAACAAGAATCCTATTGGAATTGTCAATAAAGAATTAATTTTACTTTTTAAGGAGAAAACGTCACCATGAGAAACGTCAAAAATTACATTATCGCAATAATCCTCATTGTCATTGCTGAACGTATGGGCATAAAAGTATTACAGTTTGGCCCAGGGAAAGTAGTTCTTCTCCCAATGTTATATGCACTTGTTTTAGGTGGGCTCCTTGGGCCTAAGTTTTTTAAAACTCTTAACAACAAAGATATGAACGATGCAACGCCTTTTATTAGCTGGGGGCTTATGATTCTCATGGCTGAGTATGGTACTTTTGTGGGGCCAAGCATTCCTAAAATTATTCAGGCTGGTCCCGCTCTGCTTTTACAGGAGTTAGGTAATTTAGGAACAGTGTTATTTGCTGTTCCCATTGCAGTGCTCTTAGGTTTGAAAAGAGAAACAATAGGCGCTTCGCACTCTATAGCGAGAGAAGGAAACCTTGCCCTTATCGCTGATGTTTATGGCATGGATGGTCCTGAAGGTAGGGGTGTCATGGGCGTATATCTTACAGGAACATTACTTGGAACCATAATATTCAGTCTCATGGCCTCTCTTTCTATTGCCTTTCTTCCTCTTCATCCCAAAGCTTTAGCTATGGCTTCTGGAGTAGGTAGTAGCAGTATGATGGCCGCTGCGTCTGGAACGCTCAAAGCGATATTCCCTAACATGGGAGACGAACTTCTCGCTCTTGGCGCTACCAGCAATATGTTGACAAGCCTTGATGGAATGTATATTTCACTCTTCGTTGCATTGCCCTTTGCAGAGTGGCTCTATAGAAAGATGTACTACGTTCGTTACGGGGTGTTGCTCGAAAAAAAGCACATATTGACGTCTACTAACGATAGTGAAAACGGGGCATCTTCTAAAAAAGGACTGAAAGGATTAGGCAAAGAACTCGCAGTTGCATTCCCTGGTTTGCTCATTATGGGGTGTATGGCTCTTATAGGAAATAGAGTAGGCTTTTCTCATTCAATTATCACGGCATTCCCTGGAATGTTGATTTTTGTCTTTATTGCTATGGCAGGTATTATCGTTGCTCGCCTTATTCCCGGGAAAATTCCTAGTGTAGCCTTCATGGTGCTCATTGGTTGCATCTTGACGATTCCTGGAGTTCCTACCGCTGATTTTATCTTCAACTTCACCAAACATGTTAACTTTCTTTCGATGACAACGCCAATTCTTGCTTTTATGGGACTCGCTGTTGGCAAAGATCTGGATTCCTTTAAGAAGACTGGTTGGAGATTAGTTGTCGTCAGTGTTTTTGTGTTTATGGGAACATACTTTGGCTCAGCCATGATCGCTCATATTATTTTAAAGGTGATAGGACAAATTTAATAAGTATACATCATTGCAATTTTCTGTATATTTGGTCTATAATGTATCTGTACAACGAAAGGGGGAGTGATGTATGAAAAAAGCTTTGGTAGCGATTGACCAGAGTCAAAATAGTCAGTTTCTTATTAGTTACGCCTTTCGTTTTGCAGAGAAAAATAGTATAGAGCGCTTGGATTTTATTCATGTTGTAACTCGGATCGATCTTTCTATTCCAGGTTATGTAGACTATCCGCCCCACTATAATGAGGAATCTATTCGTCAGTCATTCCTCAATATGATTGAGAAAGGGATGAGAGAGTCTGGAGTTACAGCTACGCCCTTTGAGTTCGTATTATCGACGGGGACACCTTATGAAGAAATCATCAAGATGGCCGAGAAAAACAGATATGAGCTAATTCTTATTGGACATCGTGGACTTAGTAATCTTGAACGTTTCTTTATCGGTAGCGTTGCGGCTAAAGTTGTTCGCCATGCCCCATGCACAGTTCTCGTGCATCTGCCGAGAGAAACGGAGGAAGCTGCACAAACATGATTATTCGATCGAGCCAGATAGAAGATCTTGAAAGCCACCCCCTTTTTGGGGTTCTTGACGGGGTATCGAGTCGCTCTATTAACCCAGATGATTTTTATGAAGAGAGTGCTTTTCACGAAATTAACTGGGTTGAAATGGAACCGCGGTCTCTCATTCCAGAACATGAGCATGAGGGATGCGAAGAAATAAAAATAATAGTCTATGGCATAGGAATATATTCGGAAGACAAACAAAAAGAGCGCGTTGGCGCTGGGGATGTAATCCTAACGGAAAAAGGCTTAAAACATTCCCTTGAAAATATAGGGAATTACCCGTTGGTTTATATAGCTATTTCTTCGAAGTGTATGAAGTGAGCACCCCCTCCATTCAGCTTGGGCAGTCGGCGGCAGGGCCGAACTGCCCTTTTTTTATGAAAAAGGACTAGCCAAAAATAGAAGAAGTTGTTATAATACCGAGCGTTGCAGGTAAGGAGAAGTGGCCGAGTGGTCGAAGGCGGGCGCTTGGAGAGCGTCTGAACCGCGAGGTTCCGTGAGTTCGAATCTCACCTTCTCCGCCATGAATATTTAAGCTGCCCTTTGGGGCAGCTTTTTTTGTGCCCTTTTACTTTTGGGGTGTAGTTTATGTGTTGACGATGACTTTGACACTGACGATGCCAATAGTAAGGTTGCCCCTTTGTATGTATTCAGATAAATAGAATAATTTTCTGCCTACATTTACTTCCAAAAATGTACTAAAATATACTAGAGTTGCTTAATTTTAACGAACGTACCCATCTATGGATAATGAACGGACTTTGGGAGGTAATGTGAAATGTATCAGGTAGGAGATTTAATTTTTTATGGCAACACAGGAGTATGTGAAGTTAAGGGTATTACAACACGAGATGCAGGAAAAGCAAACGATAAAGAACTCTATTATGTCTTAGAACCCGTGTATCAGAACTGTAAAATATTTATTCCTGTTAATACAACTGAAGTATTTATGCGTCCTGTTATTTCTAAAGACGAAGCTAAACAGCTTATTGATACGATTCCTACTCTTCAGGTAGAAACATATGAAGACTATACTTCAAGTCAACTTACAGAATGTTATGAGTCTTTAATTAAAACACACGATTGTGCTGACTTAATAGAATTGACGATGTCTATTTATACGAAGAAGCAGCTTGCTGACCAAAAGAAACATAAATTTGGGGCTATTGACGATAAATTTATGAAACGTGCAGAAGAGCTGCTTTTTGGAGAACTAGCAATAGCTCTTGATATTCCAAAAGAGAAGGTGCCTGAATATATAGCCAAAAGAGTTGGCAGAAAAAATAGAGCTAATAAAAATGAATATAATTAATTTTCTCTAGTTTTACCATGCTATTTTATTTTTCCCTGCATTTTTAGCGTCGTAAAGCAGCATGTCTGCTCTGTGAATAAGAGATTGTAACGTATCTTCTTTTTGGAGGAATGTTATTCCTCCACTAATGGAGATGGTTTTATCTTTTTCAGCTATATTCTGTAATATTTTTTCTCTAAATCGCTCTGCTGCCTTTACGGCGTTGCCTAACGGTGTTTCCGGAAAAATAACTAAAAATTCATCGCCTCCATATCTTCCCAAGAGGTCAGTTTCCCTGAATGTTTGTTTCATTGTTTCCGTCGCTTTTATGATTATTCGGTCTCCTTCCTGGTGTCCGAATGTGTCGTTTATATTTTTGAAGCCATCCATGTCAAATATTCCCACAGATAAAGGTGTTTTATAGCGATTAGCTCGTCGTATTTCTTCTTCCAACCTCCTACAAATATGTTTATGGTTAAAAAGATCTGTCATTCCATCTTTAATAGACAGATTTTTGAGTGTCTGAATTTGTTTGTCGATAATTTTCTTATTCATAAAGGTTTTGGTTTTCATTTGATAGGTCAACCTGGAAATGACAAGAGCCAAAACCAACGCAGCGAAAGAATTAAAAATATGATTTCGCGCAATAACGGGGTTATGCTGAAATTTAGGAAGAAAAGTGACGAAAATCCATTGAGCTGCACTAAAGATAGCAATCATATGAGGAAATGGGATATAAAAAAAGGACGCAATGCAGAAAAGAACAATTACATATACTGTAATGGTTCCAGTATAAATTTGATTGGCAAAACTTAGCATTACTGCAAAGGTAAGAAGTCCTAAGAAATAAAAAAATAAGAACCAGGAAGAATATCGAGGTAATTTTTCATTTTTTTTATTATTGAAATAGATTATTACGGGTAGAAAAACAATATAGATAAGAAAAAGAGTCACATACAAAGGGATATAACAAGAGAGACCAGCCTTATAGACATAGCCAAATGCCATGCTTTCAATAAGCAGTCCTAAAAGGCTGAATATAAGAATGTGGTGTATGTTTTGTTGCCAAAGAAAAAAGCGTAGTTCCTCACGATAATCATTTGTTGAATTTTGCCGCAGATTTTTCATTAAGTAATCTCCATTAAAAAGACATTCTAACTCTGCTAATTCCATTTTACACAAAAGATTGTTAATTATAAACGCCTATTTAAGAATTTAATGATTTTTCCCTAAATGTAACAATTTCCTTCAAGTCAGTAGATTCCACCTTGACGAGTATATATAAAACTTTATAATACCTACCGTTGAATATGACTATTAAGTCATATTTTTGGCCTTATAGTCAAAACGACAGGAGGATGTGGATGTCTCAGCTTCAGAAAAAAAAGAAACAGATGTTAAATGACCTTATGCGTGAGACGCTATATAAGTCAGCTCGCACCGTTATAGAGGAATATGGTTGGAAGGGTACAACTATGGAAAGAGTTGCACTTGAGGCAGGAATTGCAAAGGGCACGGTTTATAACTATTTCAAAAATAAAAGAGAATTAATGCGTTTTGTTATGGAGAAGCATGTTGAACCTCTTAACAAAGAGATTGAATTTATTGTAAATCAAAAAATATCTTCTATGGCTAAAACATTAGCTCTCATAATAGAAACAGTAACAGTAGGGATGGTGAGAAACAAAAGAATAATTTCATCAATGATACTTGCTTTCCATGAAGATGTAGATCTACGCCGTGATTTTGATCCTAAGATTCATCCTTTAGAGCAAACGCAATTGGCTATAGTAAAAATTATTGAAAAAGGCATTCAAAATGGAGAGTTTCGTTCCACTATGGATGCTATGTTAGCTGGGGCAATGATACATGCCCTTTTTACAGGTCTTTCGCGTCAAATCGCTTTAGGCTTGATCGATGTTACAGAAGAAAAAATAGCACAGGATGTTACATCATTTGTGCTACGTGGTTTATTAGCTTCGCCTGAAGGAGGAACACTATGAAGATAACAGACTTCTCTTTACGCAGACCTGTTACTGTATTAATAGGAACATTTGCTCTTATCTTTTTCGGTTTATTGGCGATGAAAAACATGGGAATGGAGCGAGTTCCTGACGTTGACTTCCCCCTTGTTGCCGTTTCGACGACAATGCAGGGAGCAAGCCCGACTGTTATGGATAATGACGTAACAGACGTTTTGGAAGAACAGTTAAATACTATTTCAGGAATAGAGAATATCAGGTCAAATACATATGAAGGTCGCTCTATCATTTTAGTCGAGTTTGAGTTGGGGCGAGATATAGATGCGGCGGCGGCAGATGTTCGAGACAAGGTTAATCTGGCTGTTTCCGATTTGCCGGAAGAAGCAGAAACACCCATTGTCCAAAAATTCAATGCTGGTGACAGTCCGATTATTACGTTAGGTATTACAGGGGTAGCTTCGTATAAAGAGCAGTCGCATTTTGCAGACAAAGTAGTGAAAGAGCGTTTGCAGACTATTGATGGTGTTGGTAGTGTCGATACTATAGGACTTCGCGAACGTGAAATACGAGTTTGGCTTGATCCTGCTCTTTTGGAATCACGTAATTTAACAGTTAAAGACGTAAAAGATGCCATAAAAGATAAGCACGTTGAACTTCCTGCTGGGCGTCTCGAATCTGACCGTAGAGAATTGAGCATACGCCTTGAGGGTGAATATGGGTCTGTTGAAGAGCTTGAGCAACTTCCTATAGTTTCACGACACGGGGCTGTTATACGATTACGAGATGTGGCCAGAGTCGAAGATGGATACGAAGATGTGCGCTCTATAGCGACGTATAACGGGAAACCGGTTATACTTCTTGAAATCCTTAAGCAGCGAGGAGCAAATGAAGTTGCTTTGGCAGATGGTGTGTATAAGGAACTTGATTCCCTCAAAAAACTAGCTCCATCAGATGTCAATATTGAAGTCTTGTCTGATACTTCTTCATTCGTTCGTAAATCTATGGCCGGAGTCGGAAGTGATACTCTTATAGGTATTGGTCTTTGTTCTCTTATAATGCTTTTCTTTTTGCGAACGATGCGGGCAACCTTTGTAACAATTGTAACAATTCCAGTCTGTTTGCTCGGTAGCCTTATTATTCTTAAGGGGCTTGGCGTTACGATTAATAACTTGAGCATGATGGGACTCTCTTTAGCTGTAGGTATGGTCGTTGATGCAACTACAGTTGTTCTTGAAAATATTCATAGGCACCTTGAAAATGGCAAATTACCCATGGAAGCGGCATCACAAGGAACGAGCGAAGTAGGTTTTGCCGTTTTGGCAGGAGCTGCGACGACAATATGCGTTTTTGCCCCTGTCGCATCAATGGGTGGCGTTATTGGTCGTTTCTTTTATGCCTTTGGAATCACAGTTGTTTTAACTATTGCTATTTCACTTGTTCTATCTTTGACATTGACTCCCTTTTTATGTTCAAGAATACTCCGTAAAGATCGTCCTGGAAAAGTAGCTCTTAAAATTGAAGCTTTTCTGGAATGGCTGGAAAATACCTATCGGAAGTGGCTGGGACGTTGTCTGAGACATCGATTTATTGTTTTGGCTGGTGCAGTAGGTATCTTTGCTTTAGGTATCTTTATGGCAGGATTGCTGGGCACAGGGTTTTTCCCAAACGAAGATAGAGGCGATTTTGCAATCAGGTTTGAGCTTCCAGCTGGAGCATCCCTTGATGAGGGCAAAAGATTTTTAGACGAGATTGGTGAATCTGTTCGTCTCTATCCTGAAGTTGCATATACCTATGGGACCATAGGTTCAGGGATGGGACAAGAGGTAAACAAAGGAAAACTTAATGTTACATTGGTTCCGAGAAATAAACGCGCTTCGTCTACGGAAGTCATGGGAAAGATGAGAAAACAATTTTCTACTTATAAAGATGTTCAACTTACATTTGGTACGTGGGGATCTGATATTAGTATTACACTTGTAGGTCAAGATACCGAACAATTAGATGCTGTAGCTCAAAAGATGAAGAAAGATATTGAAAAAGACGGTCGCTTAACAGACGTTTCTACTGACGTTCGACTTGATAGCCCCAGAATTAATGTAGAAATAAACAGAGGGCTGGCAGATGAATTGGATGTAAATGTTCGAGATCTTTCTCAGGAGATACAGGCTTATTTCGGCGGAGTCAAATCGGGTGTTATGAAAGATGGTGGGTATCGCTATGATATCCGTCTGAGAGCAGAGGAAGAATATAGGCGTAACATCCAGGATATTCAGAATATAGCTTTTAAAGATGGAAATGGAAATCTCATAAAAGCGCCAGGTCTTGTTAAAGTTAAAGAGGGGCAAGGTCCTACTCTTGTAAAACGTTATAACAGGCAACGTTCTTTAACAATTACTGCGAATGCAACGGGAATTTCTTCAGGTGAAGGTGTAACTCTCGTAATGGATTCCTTTAAAAAATATGCACCTTCTGATGGCAGTGTTCGTGTTATTCCAACTGGCGTTTCGAAGCATATGAAAGAAAATTTTCAAGAACTTTTCAAAGCTCTTGCTATTGCCATTATTTTGGTTTATATGGTTATGGCAGTACAGTTTGAATCTTTCATCTATCCTTTAATGGTTATGTTTTCATTACCCCTTGCAACGACAGGTGTTTTTGGAATCCTCTTAGTTACAGGCATGGACTTAGATATGATGAGTTTCATGGGAATTATTTTGCTCGTCGGTATTGTCGTAAACAACGCCATTATATTGGTCGATTTTGCTAACCAACGCCGAGCTGCTGGTTATGGTCGATTGGAAGCTATGCAAGAGGCTGGACCTTTACGCCTGAGGCCAATACTTATGACAGCGCTCTCTACATCTATAGCGGCTATTCCCATCGCCTTGGGGCTCAGTGAAGGCGGAGAGATACGACAGCCCATGTCTACAGCTGTTATAGGAGGAATGCTTACATCGACATTCCTGACACTGTTTGTAATTCCGGCAGTCTACGTTATTTTAGGTGATGCCAAAGAGAAAATAGCGCAGATTATTGTACGTTTGACAAAAAAGTCTACGGTGACGAGTATGAGTGGAGGGGAAAAATGAGATATGCAAAAAGAACAGCTTTAGTTTTTATGCTGCTATTGTTAATGGGGCAGATTGGATGGGCAGCCTCTGAGAATAGTATGGTCTTGACATTAGAAAAAGCACTTTCTATAGCGGAAGAGCAAAACTTGGATATCCTCTCAGCTCGCCAGGAACTTATTCGTGCTGGAGGAAAACAGGTAGAGGCAAAAGCCGGAGGACTTCCTTCATTAGATGCTGGGGCTACCTATACACGTAGAGAAAAACCTGATGCTGGTTCGGATGAAGAAAATGTAAATACTGCTTCTTTAACACTAACTCAACCTATATATCAGGGCGGACGGATCACGGCAGCAAAGCGTCAGGCATCCATAGAACAACGGCAAGCTGAGTTTTATTACAAAGAAGTATTTGAACAGGTTGCTTTGAATGTCTACAATCGTTTCTATTCCGTATTGCTTGAGAAGGAAAATGTTAAGACAGCTGAGGATGCACTCCTTTTTGCGGAGAAATATTTAGAGGAAGTCAAAAAGAAGAGAGCCTTGGGCTTAGCGACAGGATTAGAGATTACACGTGCGGAGAAACAGCTGGCTGAAAATAGAACGGGCTTGATCCGTGCAAATAATAATTTGGAAATAGCTAAAATAAATTTGCTTGAATTGCTGAATATACGACCGGAAACATCATATGAAATAGAAGGGGCGCTTTCATACAATCCTATTGAAGGGGATATGGAATCCTCTTTAACGAAAGCTCTTTCGTCTCGTGCCGATTATCAACGAGCAGAACTACAGGTTAATGTTGCCGATCAGCAGATTGAAATAGCGAAAAGTGGCATGAGGCCATCTGTATCAATAAAAGGTACATATCGGTATGATGACCCTGAACAAACTCTTTACAATAGTAAAGATACATGGCAGGCAAGTATCAATGTTGATATTCCTGTTATGGATAGTGGCCTTACGCATGGTAGAGTTGTGCAACAGAAGGCTGTGCGAGAACAAGCTGTTCATGCTGTAAACAAAAAGGAAGAGAGTATTCTTACAGAAGTAAATAGTGTTTATCTTGATTTAGAAACGGCATCGCAGGTTGTGGAAGAGGCTCAGATCAACTTGGAACTCGCAAAAGAGACATTGCGCTTGTCTGAGGTGGGATATAGAGAAGGGGTAGGCATTCAATTAGATGTATTGGATGCACGGGCTTCTTTAACGAATGCTCGTCGAGAGTACTCTTCTGCTGTAAAAGATTATGCCTACGCTATAGTACGTTTACGCAAGGCTGAGGGCATTTTAACTGAAGAACCAGTTCTTCCTTAAAAAGACTAAGGAGTGATTCAATAGTGCGGTCTACAAAAAAAATACTAATTGGCGTTATCGTTATCCTTCTCGGTGCCGGCTTCTTTGTTTTTGGCCCGTTGAGAAATAGACCAGAAGCTTCTCAAGACACTTCCTCCGCACTTTCAACAGCGGCAAAAGTATCTGTGATGTCTGCGAAAAAAACACCTGTCCTTCGTGATGGTTTTGAAGAGAACAGTACAATAGAGGCTATTGAAAGGGTCGTTGTCTATCCAAAAGTTACAGGACGCCTTGAATCTCTCAAGGTAAGCCAGGGTGATTTGGTGCAAGCAGGCCAAACGATAGCTGTTCTTGACCATAGAGACATTGATGCCCAAATTTCTTCGGTAAAAGCAAGTATTATTGTGGCAGAAGCTCAGGTTGCTGAAGCACGGGCGGGGCTTGATAATGCCAAAATAGAGAGAGAACGTTATCAGCGACTTTTAAAGGAAGGCTTCTCGACTCAACAGCAGCTTGATGCTAAAGAGACAGCCTATCTCCAGACAGAGGCCAGATATAAGTTGGCAGAGGCGACTGTTCTCCAAGCGCGTTCAGAGCTAAAAAATCTTGAGGTTAAACTTTCTGAGTATTATATAAAGGCTCCAATATCAGGAACAGTATTAAATGATTACTCCCATACTATTGGAACAATGATGAGCCCTTCTGTTGCTGTTGTCGAAATAGCAGATATGGGCACACTTAAGGCCGTTGTCAGAGTACCGGAGTCACGAGCTTTTGGTCTCTCTTCAGGAATGAAGGGGCTTGTTCGCAGCGATGGCCTTGGCAACAAAGTTTTTGAGGGAACAATAGCTCGGGTAAGCCCCTATGTAAAAGAGGACACGAGAACAGTACAGGTTGAAGTGTTTATAGATAATAATCAAAATGGGGTATCTCTTCGACCTGGAATGTTTGCTCGAGTTTTCTTAATACGACAAGAGGCAAAAGATGCTTTAGTTGTTCCTTCTGATGCTCTGATAGAAGGTGAAGAGGGAGTAGCGTTACGACTTGTTAAAGACGAGCAGTTGCGAATAATTCCTGTAAAGTTGGGAATACGAACTGACTCTACCGTTCAAGTTACGGAAGGTTTGTCTGAAGGAGATTATGTTGTAGTTGCTGGTGGCAAGCTTCTTAAAGACGGCGATAAGGTAGAGTTTTCAGTAAGGGAATAATTCTTCTTAATTTTATATAGACTCTTAATAGCAAAATAACAAAGCTCTCTGGGTAGATTTTCGTAGCTTCCCAGAGAGCTTTGTTGTAGTATTGGGTATCATCTTTTCTGGAGGTTTATTGCGAATAATGAAACGGTTTTCTTCGTTTTTGATACTGTTTGTCTGGGGGATTCTTTTGTGTGTGTCGCCTGTGGCAGAAGCGGCTGTTACTTTAAAGGAAGAAAAAAAGTATGATCCCATAGAAGTTCTGCAAACACTTAATTATTGCACCTATTCACTGAGCAAAATTGTTTCATACAATGATCGTGTTGTTCTCTCGTTTGAGTATGACAATATCATAAATAACTTGAACTTAAATGCTATTCCTGACGAAAATATTGTTAAACTTCTGGCCAAACTTATGGATACGCTTAAAGATGAAATTATTTCTGAACGTAAACGTGAGCGTATAGAGAAGAGCTATCAGAGAAAATTGGAACGTACATTATATAACCTTCTTGCAGGGGTAAAGCTTTCCCCGCAAAGTGTAGTGTCTGCTGCCGTAAGTGCGGTTTCCTCAATGGGCTCTATGTATGTGAACTATCAACGACAGATAGAGGAGTACTTGAGCGAAAATGAAGAAATGATCGAAGCTCTCGACGATGAAAAGCTCAACTCGATTAATGCGATACGAAAAGATTTGTTAACGGCATCGTGGAATATAGTAAAAAAATATAATATTGATGATCAGTACAGATTGACAGAAAAACAGATCAATGAGTTTGTAGAAAGTGTGAAATCAGGGGGAGAAGAAGTTCAGCATCGAAAATTGGCGCGACTTCTTCGTGATAATGTTGCTTTTCAGTACTTCCCTCCCTTTTGGTATTATTATGCTCTTTCCAACAAGGAGAACGAGACGTTTTTCCTTGATTGCACGGATAAGTTTTTACAAACACACCGACCTATCTTCAGAAAGGATCCTCTTTGGGCGAGCGTCTTGATGGAACGTCTACGTTTGCAGAAAAAAGCGGATTCCAAAAACAGTGACGATATTCAAAGTGTAAGGGAAGATTTAGAGCAAATAATAAACCAGTCAAACAATTCAGATTGGCAGAATTTCCTTTTTGTCGGGTTAACATATGCCCAAATTGGTATGTTGGAAGAAGCCCGCGAAAACTTGCAACGTAATATTGACAACGGATATGAGGTGTCTCTGAATGGTCGACTGCTTGCAGAGCTCTTGCTGGATGGCGGAGATATAAAGGAGTTCAATACAACTCTCAATAAAATGCTCAACGACACTCGAGTTGTGAATAGCGACAAGCTCTATCTTATTGGTCGATGCCGTAACGCAACCTATCTAAATAGATTTAAGAATGAAATTTCAGAAATCCGGCTTATTGCTATGAACGAGGCTGCCGTTACGGAGCTTATGAGTCCTACATATCTTTTAACGATACCTAACAAGTGGCTTATTGAAGACGCTCCTTTTGATGTGAGGATCTTTAACGAAAATATGGATAAATCCCATCATTATGAATCTCTTGATGATCCGGAGCTTATCATAAGCACAAAGAAAAAACGTGTGGCGATTAAATTTCCCGAAGCAGATCATACAATAGCGAGGAAACCTGAGAAGAATATTTCAGTGAATATAAAACACCCATTGATAGATATGACGTTGAATTATGAGTTAGAGAAAAAAGACGTGGGGCGGTCTGCAAAAACATTAATTGAGGCTTTCGTTCCTTTTTATTCCGAAGTTTTGGGCACATATCGTTTAAAAGAGATAGTTTTTATGGATGATAAGTATGTTTTTACTCCTAGGGGAGTAATTGCTGAGAATAAAAATTAATTTTAACCTTTTTTTACGAGAGACCGTTGAAAAACGGTCTCTTTTGTTTTTTCTCTTTTATTTTAAATTGACAAACCATCTAGAAGAATCTATTATTGACGAAGGAAAACCTTCATAAATAAAAAAATTAGTAGTCATTACTTCTCATGTTAACCTTCTTTATCTATATTTTATTCCTGCTTAATTTTCTACGTAATGTTTCGTATCGTTTTATCCTAATTATTTAGTTAAGGGATTTTCTCTGTGAGTTCCGGCCGGACGAGAACAGAGGTAGTTGGAATGTGTATTAAAACACAGAGAGGGGATGGTTTGCGTGCCAGAATATGGGGCGATGATTCCTCGTAGCTACAAAACTGCCCTTAAAAAAGCTGTTAGAGGTGAAGGAATATACCTTTTTGATGAGGATGGAAAAGCCTACATTGATGGGTGTAGTGGAGCATTGCTTTCCAGTGTAGGCCATGGAAACAAAGAGATAGCTGATGCTATATACAAACAGCTTACTTCTCTTGAGTTTGCCCATCCTTCACGGTGGTATAACGAGGCCACTATGGAAGCGGCTAAAGAAGTTGCTTCGTTTGCGCCAGAAGGGCTTAATTATGTTTGGCTTGTCAGTGGCGGCAGCGAAGCTATCGAATCGGCGCTTAAATTGGCAAGACAATATTTCATCGAACGTGATGGAGAGAGTTCTTCAAAATATGTCATGATTGCTCGTTGGAACTCCTACCATGGAAGTACCATAGGAACTATGGGGTTAGCGGGTAGCATGGCTCGTCGTAGAACTTTTTATCCCTTGTATCAGGATTATCCCAAAATATCTTCACATTATTGTTACCGTTGTCCTTATGGATTGTCATATCCTTCTTGTGATATTCGTTGCGCTCACTCACTAGAACATGAAATCAGAAGAATAGGAGCTCAATATGTTGCCGCTTTTGTGGCAGAACCTATTGTAGGTTCCACTGTTGGTGGACTTCACCCTCCTAAGGAATATTGGCCAATTATTCGCGAAATCTGTTCTAAATACGATGTTTTGCTTATTGCTGATGAAATTATGACTGGAATTGGTCGTACAGGTGCTAATTTCTGCCTGAATCATTGGAACGTTATTCCCGACATGATTTGTTCTGCAAAAGCCTTGTCAGGAGGGTACTCACCAGTAGGAGCTCTTATAGCCAAAGACGAAATTGTTGAGATATTGAAACAGGGAAGCGGTGCTTTTCAACATGGTCATACCTATAACGCCAATCCAGCCACAGCTGCTGCTGTTACTGCAACTCTCCGTTTGATACAGCGAGAGAAGTTGGTAGAAAATGCACGCATTCAGGGAGATCGATTCTCAAAGAAACTAGAGTCTCTGTATAACATCCCTATCGTTGGAGAAGTAAGAGGAATGGGGCTCATGAGAGGCGTTGAAATTGTTGCAGATCAGAAGACACGCGAGGCCTTCCCATCTTCAGTAAACGCGGCTGGTGTTGCGACCGGAGAGTGTCTGAAACAGGGACTTGTTGTTTATCCAGGGCGGGGACAAATAGATGGAGTAGAGGGAGACCAATTTTTAGTTGCGCCTCCTCTCATAGTGACAGAGAACGAAATAGATGAAATTGTTGTGCGTTTGGAGAAAGGATTGAGGGCAGCAAGCGAAAAATTGTTGTCTGGTTTGTAGGGTAAGAGTCGAGGGCCTAAAGTTAAAGGAGGGTATGTGTATGAATAAGAAATGGATAGCCCTGATAGCTGTTTTAGCTCTGGTAGTATTTGGAAGTGCCGCAACAGCTGTGACATTTATTACTATCGGTTCAGGTGGAGTTGGAGGAACGTATTATCCCCTAGGTGGGGCCATGGCTGAAATATTGACGAAAGCCAACATTGGTGTCAAAGCTACATCCCGTTCAACTGCGGCTTCCAAAGAGAACTGCCGCCTTGTTGCTTCTGATAAAGCCCAGATAGGAATGTCTATGGGATCGACTTTATATCAGGCCTATACGGGAACCGAAGCATTCGGGCAAGATGGAAAACTTCCTTTAAGGATTCTTATGCATATGTATCCTGCCCCTCAGCATCTTGTAACAACAACTAAAACAGGGATAAAATCTTTTGAAGACATTAAAGGGAAAAAAGTTTCTCTTGGAGCTCCTGGTGGTGGAGACCAGATTTTAAGCCGAATTATTCTTGAAACTGCTGGAATAGATCCGGACAAAGATTTACAAAAACAACAGTTGACTCAGCCTGAAGGTGTTATGGCACTGAAAGATGGAAATGTTGATGCTGTCTTTTGGAATTTTGCAGCTCCAGGCTCTGCTGTATTAGAGGTTGCTGCTGTTCGCGATATCGTACTCATTCCTCTTCCTGAAGAGCTCGTTAAAAAGGTAGTTGAAACCCATCCATTCCTTTTCCCATATACCATAACCAAAGGAACATACCCCGGCATAGACAAAGACATAATGACTGTAGCAGATGGTAACTTCCTTGTTGTTCATGAGAATATGCCCGAAGAATTGGGGTATAACTTGGTTAGCACAATTATAGGAAATGCCAAAGCTTTCATGGATATTACTCAGCAGGCATCTCACTTTGTACCAGAAGAAGCGAGCGTTGGAATTATTCCATTTACATCTGGTTCAGTGAAATATTTCAAGGAAAAAGGCATAGAGGTGAAATAGGTCTCTTTTACTGCGGGGGAGAGTCTCTCTCTCCCGCCATTTTGAGATGAGACTGGGGAGGGAAACATGATGACAAATCCTTCAATACCGCCGCAGAACATTCAGCCAGTAGATGTAGATGTAAAAAAACGAGAACTTCACGGCTGGCAATATTGGATTGTAGCTGCTCTAGCCCTGTCAGCATCTGTTTTTCACCTCTATACGGCTGTTTTTGGGTTACGTTCAGCTATGTACCAGAGAAGTATCCACTGGCTTTTTATGGGAGCGTTAATGTTCCTTTTATATCCCATATCGAAAAAAAGGCCAAAAAATCGTATTGATTGGTGGGACTGGATTTTTGCAGCACTGCTCATCGTTGGTTGTCTCAACATTATTTTGAATTGGGAAACCATTACTATGCGTGAAGGTGCACCTATTACTTCAGATATTTACTTAGGATCGATGATGATCCTCCTCGTTCTTGATGGAACGAGACGGTCAATGGGACTACCCTTGCCAATTATGGCGACAATTGCGATGATTTATGCCTTTTTAGGCCCCTATTTCCCAGGGATTTTAGCTCATGGAGGCTTTGCCCTCGATGAAATCGCGCCGTTCCAGTATTTACGAACCGATGGTATATTTGGCGTTCCCTTAGGTGTTTCAGCATCATTTATATTTCTTTTCGTTTTGTTTGGAGCTGTTCTTAAAGTGTCGGGAGCTGGACAGTTTTTTATAGATCTTTCGATTGCACTGACTGGTAAAAGCCGCGGAGGTCCAGCAAAAGCGGCAGTGGTTGCCAGCGCTCTCATGGGAACTGTCTCGGGAAGTTCTGTTGCCAACACGGTGACGACAGGAGCTTTTACTATCCCTCTCATGAAAACGGCAGGATATAGCTCAGAATTTGCAGGTGCAGTTGTTGCCGCTTCTTCAACAGGAGGTCAAGTTATGCCGCCTGTCATGGGGGCAGCCGCCTTTATTATGGCTCAATTTCTTGGTATTTCGTATTGGGAAATAGTGGTTGCAGCGGCTATACCAGCGGCACTTTATTTCTTCTCAATTTGGGCCATGGTGCATTTCAGAGCAGGGAAAAAGGGTATAAGGGCGATGACCAATGAAGAGGTTCCTCCTATATGGCCTGTCTTAAGAGAAGGCTGGCATCTATTAATACCTATCATTACTCTCATAGGTTTTTTGGCAACAGGATATTCTGCTGTAAAGGCCGTTTTCTGGTCGATTGTCTGTCTGATTGGAGCCTCATGGTTAGGAGAAAAGAAATATCGTATGACACCGCAACGAATACTTAATGCTCTTATTGACGGAGCTATTGGCGCAGTCGATGTCGCTGCAGCTTGTGCGTGTTCTGGCATTGTCATTGGAGTTATTGGTATAACCGGAGTTGGGCTTGCATTCTCTTCTTTTGTTATGAGCCTTTCTCACGGAATACTTCCCTTGGCACTTCTATTGACAATGATCGGATCAATTATTCTCGGTATGGGAGTTCCTACCACAGCACAATACATCATTACATCAACACTCGCCGCTCCAGCGTTGGCTCAAATGGGGGTTCCCATGATGTCTGCTCATTTATTCTGCCTTTATTTTGGAGTCTTGGCAGATGTAACACCTCCAGTAGCTTTGGCTACATATGCTGCTGCTGGTATAGCACGTTCCAACGCTATGAAAACAGGATTTACGGCCCTTGTCGTTGCTGTGGCAGGATTTATTGTCCCATATATGTTTGTGTATAACAGCTATCTTCTTTTCCAGGGCAGCCTTATAAAAATTATTATTGGCTGTGCAACTGCTTTCCTGGGAATAATAGGGTTGGCAGCAGGTGTTCAGGGGTTCTTTGTTACTCATCTTCCAATTTGGGGAAGAGCTGCGTTGCTTGCGGTTCCTTTCTTGTTAATTCATCCAACCCTAATAGCCAATGTCGTTGCTGTTGCTATCGTTGCGTTTATGTTTATTACTCAGAAACGCAGAGCATCTCGTGTTGTCTCACCTATTTTAGAGAACACGGAACAACAATAAAAGGGAGGTTCGGCATATGCCCAAAAAAACCATTAAACCTGTTATGTCAGCAGAAGAGGCAATTCGCTATGTAAAGCCGGGAGCTTCGCTGATGGTCGGAGGGTTTAATTACGGAGGAGTTCCTTACACCTTAGTGGATGCATTGGCTGCTTCGAAAACAAATGATTTACACTTGATTTCCAATGATACTTTATATGCCAATGATAAATATCCAGAAGGTATTGGACAAGGCCAGCTCGTTGTTAATGGTCAGGTTCGTAAAGTTACAGCTTCTCATATCGGTTTAAATAAAGAGACGCAACGTCTTTTTAATGAGAATAAGTTAGAACTTGAACTTGTTCCTCAAGGGAGCTTTGTTGAACGTATCAGAGCGGGAGGTTTTGGATTAGGAGGCGTATTGACGCCTACCGGAGTAGGAACGTGTTATGAAGAAGACAAACAAGTAATAGAAGTGAATGGTAAACGATACATTCTTGAACTCCCCTTGCGGGCTGATGTTGCTTTTATTCGGGCGTATCGTGCTGATCGTTGGGGGAATTTAACGTATTTTGGAACGAACCGGAATTTTAACCCTGTTATGGCAACGGCAGCAGATATTGTCATAGCAGAAGTTGATTCCATTGTTCGTGAAGGTGAAATTGACCCTAACGATGTTGTTACACCTGGAATTCTGGTAGATATTCTCGTGCTGAAAGGAGATGGATACTATGCTTCCAGAACTTGATGAAAAGGTAGTGCGAGAACGAATTGCAAAACGAATAGCCCTTGATTTTGATAATGGCGCCGTTGTCAATCTGGGCATAGGTATTCCTACGCTTGTTTCAGATTTCATCCCTCGTAGTGTCAGGGTAATCATGCAGACAGAAAATGGAGTTGTTGGTGCAGGCCCAGCGCCAGAGGAACACGATCTTCGCTTTATAGGAGCGGGAGGACGAGGGTTAAGCCTTATTCCAGGATCATCAATAGTTTCGAGCGATATGAGTTTTGGTCTCATTCGAGGTGGTCATCTCGACGCCACTGTTTTGGGTGCATTAGAAGTTGATGAAGAAGGCAATTTGGCAAACTGGTGGATTCCGGGAAAACTCATCCCAGGGATGGGTGGAGCCATGGATCTCGTATCCGGAGCAAGAGCCGTCTATGTCGCCACAACGCATTTTGATAAGAAAGGACGGTCAAAACTTGTAAAGAAATGTGCTCTTCCTCTTACAGGGGCAGGCGTAGTTTCTACAATTGTGACTGAGTATTGTGTTGTAAGAAAGCGCGACGGGCACATGGTGTTAACAGAGATAGCTCCCAACGTGGATGTTAATGAATTGCTGGAAAAAACAGCTATGAGTTTTGAGGTGAGCAGTGATCTTTGCTTAATGAAAGGCATTGAAGAAGAATGTTGTTGCGAGGAGGCATCGAAATGACAAAGGCTGTTATTCTGAGTGCCTGCCGAACTCCTGGCGGAAAATATGGAGGATCTTTAAAATCTTTTGAAGCTCCTGATCTTGGAGGCGTAGCTATAGCTGAAGCCGTAAAACGATCTGGTGTTAAAACTGATGATATTTCAGAAGTAATTATGGGAAATGGCTGGCAGGCAGGTGTAGGAGCCAATCCCGCTCGTATCGCTATGGTCAAGGGAAAATTACCGCAAGATATTCCGTCATTTACCGTGAATAAACGGTGTGGCTCGGGTTTGCGGACTATCATGCTTATAGCTGACCGTGTCCGTCTTGGAGATATTAATGCTGGAGTGGCAGGGGGAATGGAAAGCGCAACGAATACTCCTTATCTCCTTCCCGATGCACGCTGGGGCCATAGAATGGGGGAAAAGAAGGCTTTAGATGTTTTACATCAGGATGGTTTTGTGTGTCCCGTGGCAGGAGCCCTCATGGGGACACTAACAGAACGCCTGGTTACGGAATATAATATATCGAGACAAGAACAAGATGAATACGCTTTGCAAAGTCATCAAAAGGCAGTTCGAGCTATGGAAGAGGGCTTGTTCGCAGAAGAAACTGTGTCTTTAACCTATCGTGATCGTAAAAAAGGTGAAATCGTTGTAGACCGTGAAGAAATTCCAAGAAAAGATACCTCTCTTGAAGCTCTTGGCCGTCTTCCTGCTATCTTTAAAGAAAATGGAACAATTACCGCAGGAAGCAGCTCAGCTTTATGCGACGCTGGCAGTGCTGTTGTCGTAGCGAATGAAGAGTGGGCCAAGCAACAAGGTCATAAGCCAATAGCGCGAATTTTAGGGTATGCAAATGCGGCTCTTGACGCTGGCTTGTTTGGAATAGCGCCAACTGTTGCCATGCCTAAAGCTCTTGAAATGGCGAATCTAGCCCTTGAAGATATGGATCTTATCGAGATCAATGAAGCATTTGCTGCGCAGGTTATAGCTTGTCATAGAGTTCTTCCCTTTAACATGGAGAAGCTTAATATTCATGGCGGAGCTATAGCATTGGGGCATCCCATAGGAGCTACAGGGGCTAGAATCCTTACTACATTGCTTTACGCACTCAAGACAGCAGACAAAGAGCTTGGCATTGCCAGTGCATGCATCGGTGGAGGACAAGCAGTAGCGATGGTCGTGCAACGACTTTAAAATACTTTACAAAAATTAGCTAGTTATAAAAATAAAAAGACTTCTGTTTTCAAATTGAGGCGGAAGTCTTTTTTTGTTGTACCACTCACCTGATATAATGACAATAACCATATTATCCCGAATATTAAAAATTAAATTCCTTATTAATGCTAGGTAAAATTGTTCATGAGTTTTAGATGAAATAGTTGCGCAAAATGTCTGTTTTTATTAAAATAAAATAAATTCTTCCGTTTGAAGGTGGAGGCTCATATGTGTAAGGGGCCATAGTTTGCTTCCTGATAACGTGATAAAGTGAATGGCGGGAATCCCAGTCCGTACGATTGGCTCCCGCCAATTCAAAGATAAATGGGCTCACCCTGTCCAATAGTAGTGGCGGAATGGAAGTTGCG
>NZ_JAYFQR010000003.1:0-170052 GCF_034926885.1 Aminobacterium sp. | reverse complement strand
GCCGCAACTTCCATTCCGCCACTACTATTGGACAGGGTGAGCCCATTTATCTTTGAATTGGCGGGAGCCAATCGTACGGACTGGGATTCCCGCCATTCACTTTATCACGTTATCAGGAAGCAAACTATGGCCCCTTACAAATTATGCCATATATTTACATTCAGTACCTCATCTTTTTTACTATTTTTAACCACGAAAAATATGATTTATTCTCAGGGTTGACGAATGAAGGGGAACTATGTAATATACCCATAGAGGGTATAAATAGTCCTATTCAAACGGAGGGATAAATAATGATAAAAGTTTATTCAACACCCACTTGCCCCTGGTGCACCAAAGCCAAAGAATATCTTACTTCAAAAGGCGTGGAATTTGAAGTCGTTGATGTTTCCCAAGATAGAGAAGCAGCTATGGATATGGTTAAAAAGACGAAACAGATGGGCGTTCCTGTTGTTCAGTTCGATGATGTATATATAGTAGGATTTGACCGACCTGCCATAGATGCTGAACTTGAAAAAATAGGGAAGTAACCAGGAATAAGGGGAACGTAATATAATAGTGGCCTAACCTTAGCTTCCATGTAGGGAGGTCATTGTATGAAAGGTTGTCTTGAATTCCATTATGGTGCAGCGCTGGGAGAGCCTTCGGCCCCGGAAGCTGTGACATTTAAAAATGTAAGAAATTTACTGCCTCATTTACAGAAGGCGGATTCTTTGTTGAGGAGCCACCAGGAAAATGGCATGGAAGGTGCAGGGTGGCTCCTTCTTCCTTATGAATCCCCTTCTCGGATTTTGGAAATTGCCTCTCATTTAGCTTCTATGAGTGACGTTATTCAAATTGGCATTGGAGGATCCGCTTTAGGAAACCTCATGCTTCATAATGCGCTTTTGCCCCCCTATTGGAACGATTCTGCTCATAATCTATCCAGACCTCGTTTTTATATGGCAGATAACGTAGATCCTGAAGAGAACAAGTCTATATGGGATAACGTAGACCCTCAGAATACAGCTCTGATTGTTGTAAGCAAATCAGGAACTACGGCAGAGACCATGGCCAACTTTCTTTTCTTCTGGAACAAGTTAAAAGAAAGACTAGGGGCGGAAGAGGCTGCAAAACGAACAGTAGTCATTACAGATCCCGAAAAGGGTGTTTTACGGGCCTTTGCCCAGGAGACAGGATGCTTTGTTCTCCCCATTCCCAAGGGAGTAGGCGGTCGTTATTCTGTCTTGTCTTCTGTGGGCCTTCTTTCTGCTGCGTCTCTTGGTATTGATATCAAGAGTCTTCTTGCGGGGGCGCGCGAGATGTCTGACTTTTTGGCTGCTACCCAAAATATTGAAGAAAATCCTGCGTGGATTATATCTGCTCTGGCATGGCTTCACGCGAAACGTGGGCGAAATATGCTCGTCTTCATGCCCTATATCGACCGTCTCTCCATGTTGAGCGAATGGTTTGCCCAGCTGTGGGGTGAGAGTCTCGGCAAGGAAGGGCGCGGTTCCACTCCCATAAAAGCTTTGGGAACCATAGACCAGCATTCTCAACTGCAACTTTATACAGAGGGTCCTGATGATAAATTATTTATGTTTCTGAACGTTCAAGATGTGAAAGATGATTTTGAGATTCCTCAGGGGGATGAAAAAAGTCTTCTTCCCCTCTCATACCTTTTTGGTCAATCCATGCATAAGCTTCGCTCAGCAGAAGAGCTTTCTACGGCGTCGGCTCTGGTCAAGGCAGGTCGTCCAGTTCTCTGGTTGCAGATTCCTACTCTTGACCCATTCTATCTTGGAGCAGTTCTTTTCCTTTTGGAATATGTGACGGCCCTTACCGGTTTGATTATGGAGATCAATCCCTTCAATCAGCCGGGAGTGGAGCAGGGAAAGCGATATACCTATGGACTAATGGGAAGAGAGGGATTCGACGAAGAGAAACAGGAAGTGAACTCCTTTTCAAAAGTTCTTTCTTCCCGAATCATTACCGTGCCATTTTGCGAAAAGTGATACAATACACGTGAATTTGAAAAAGAAGGAGTTGGGGAAAGCGTGGGGACGACTCTTCTCAGTGTTGACTCTATAACAGTTCGTAGAGAAAACACGACTATATTGAAAGATATGAGCTTAAAAGTTGAAAGCGGGGAAGTAACCGGCGTTCTCGGACGGAACGGAGCGGGAAAGTCGAGTCTTGCCTATGCCCTTATGGGATTGCCCGATTATATTCCCGTAAAAGGTTCTATCACCTTTCTTGGAAAAGATATTACAAGATGGTCGATTACCGATCGTGCGAAGGCCGGATTAACACTTGCGTGGCAGCTTCCGGCACGGTATGAGGGTATTAGTATCAGAGACTATCTGCGGACAGGAACAAAAGGGTGCTCTGAACGAGATTTAGAAGAATCCATGGACTTTATTCAGATGAATACGACATTCCTTGACCGGGCAATCGACAAAAGCCTCTCTGGTGGTGAGCGTAAAAGAATAGAGTTGGCCTCTATCTATCTCATGAAGCCTCGCCTTGCCATTCTTGACGAGCCTGATTCCGGAGTTGACCTCCTGGCCCTTCGTGAGGTTCTGGGGCTGTTGCGTCTGCTTGCCGATCAGGGGAGCGGCGTCATGGTTATTACTCACCGCGAAGATGTGGCGGCTGGATGTGATCGTTCGTATCTTATGTGCGATGGCCGCATTGTTCTTGAGGGGAGTGCCGGAGCGGTAAAGAGATACTTTATGTCTCAATGCCGTCCCTGTGATGGTTGTGAAGTGGGAGAGGTGATGCGCCGTGGCTAAGATCAGTGAAGAGTTTCAGGAAATATTGAAAATTGCTGCCAGCACGCCAGGATACGACCATTTTGACCATAAAAAAGGTGCCTACGCTCTTATCAACGCCAATAAAGTTGTAGATTATCATGAAATTGAGGGAGTTCATATTGAAGCCTACGAGACAGACGATGGCGTAAAGGCTCTCATCGATATTGAGGAAGGTGTGCAGCTCGTAGAGCCTGTCCATCTTTGTTTCGGAGATGTTCGCAAGAACGGCCGTCAAGTTATCGAGAGCCACATTACTGTGGGACGGGGAGCGAAAGTTGATTTTCTCGCTCATTGTGTCTTTCCTCATGCGGAGAAATTTCTCCACGCCATGGAAGGAACGGTAGAAGTGGGCGAGGGTGCGAATGTCTCTTACAAAGAACTTCACTATCATGGTCCTGAAAGTCAGATGGAAGTTCGTCCTGTAACGAAGGTAAAGGTTAATAAGGGAGGCCGTTACGTTAATGATTTTACTCTTGTCGAAGGCAAGGTCGGCTCTCTCGACATAGATATAGATATAGATGCTGTCGGTGAAGGAAGCCGCGTCGAGCTGACATCGAAGGTCTACGGCAAGGCCGATGATTCTGTAAAAATTCAGGATGTCGTGAAGCTTTCAGGGAAGAATAGCTCCGCTCTCATAAAGACGAGAACCGTATTGAAAGATCATAGCGTAGGTAGTTTCATGGGCATGATCGACGGAGCTGCTCCTGGTGCGAAGGGGCACGTCGATTGTACTGAAGTTGTTCAGGGACATGCCATAGCCGATGCCTCGCCTGTGGTGAGGGCATCTCATCCGGAAGCGGAAGTGACTCACGAAGCGGCTATTGGCCGTATTGCTGATGATAAAATTGCCGGGCTCATGGCGAAGGGACTTACTTCCGACGAAGCTATAGACATGATTGTTTCGGGCCTTTTGAAATAGCTTTTTGCCGGCAGAGAACGGGAACATATTGAAACTAAAATTAAGAAGCCTTTCCTCGACGGGAAAGGCTTCTTTTTATACTGGCTTCGTTACAGAATTGACGATGACAATTCCCCTGTTGTGGTCTCCATCTGTATAGACGGAGAAAGATCCCGTATAGATGCGGATGGCAGGGTGAGGCCCCAATGCATATGGAGCTGTCTCAAAAAATTCCTCATCGTAAATATTATTTCTGTCTCCTTTATAGACTGGCATGTAGAGAATGCCATCAATTTCAAGGTCAGTAAAGAAGTGGGTTCCGAAAGAGAGTTCGGGCATATAGCCTTCTTTGGGAATACCGACTTCCACAATGCAGCAACACTTCGTTATTTCATCGTACTGTACAGGCACACCTAGAAGGGGGTTGCTCGATCCCACACGTCCTGGAGCTACGAGAATGAAGTTCTTATCCCCCATGCTCTGATTAACCTCTCCAATGCCTCTGGCAATATCTGAGAAACGACGTTCCCTGGAGTAGAGGTGATGGTCTATAAGCACAATATGAGGTATGTTTTCCCGAGCGCCATTTGTTACCATCCGGTCAGCTTGCAGAATAACCTTCTTGTCTGAAAGATCGGGAATCCTCTTCTCAAAGGTATCGCTTAGCCACAGTGGCCTGGCCTGGACTATCTCTACAATATCTTCTCTTGGGTGGTAGGCAAATTCCACATCTGCCGGAACGCCCATGGCATGGTCGAGAAGTTGAAGAATCTTCTTCATCCTTTCAAAAAAGTGCTTTGAGCGACATGCAAACTCTTCAAAAGTGAAACAGATCTTGTCTCCTTTTTCTATGATGGATCCTATTCGTGATGCCATAGGGGAGAAGTAGCCTCCCTCGTCGTCGGAACGGTATATCTGCGCATAGTCGGGGAAACACTCGTGATAGGGAGCTATGTCTTTCCATATCTGCTTTATATCAACGGTGACAAGCTCTCCTTTCTCTTTATCTACGACCTGAAAATGCTCCTGTGAGTGCCGCATAACGTTAAATGGATTTTGTCCCTCCGGGCGGAGACAGGGCATTGTCAGTGAAAAGGTTCTGGCGTACCCTCGCTTAGTGCTTGTTGTTCCCATACCGAAGACGAGGCGAATAATGCCATCTTCCGACTTAATACGGGTTGTCCACCGTCTGTAGTACCGAGAGAATCCGACGCCGGCCATGGTGGGATAGTAGTAGTTTCCGCGCCACTTTCCGGCAACGCGCATTATAATTATTCCCATTTCATCATTTCCGAGTTTATGCTTGTTTCTGTACGCTGTGGCGATGGGGAAAAAGGTTCGTGCGTAAATTTTCTTAATATCCTCTTCGACACGGGCAAGACGTTCTTCCAACGGGGCATCCCCATTTATTTCAAAGAGAGAGAGGTATTTTCCCGCAAAGGAATATTTGAGGGAATCCTCGAGTATACTGCTGCTTCTGACAATAATGGGGTCTGTCATTTTGCTCAGAAAAGCAGCTAGATGACCTCGTACCTCTTCAGGCAGCGTGGTGCGCAAAAAGGCTTCTTCCAATTGGGCAGGATCCCCATTTTGAAGTTCTTCAAGGTTGGGAATCTGGCGAATAACATCACGAAAAGAGCTTACAGCTATAAAGAGTGAGACAGGAATAGTTACATGTTCTTGTAGATCGGGATCAACGCTGTCTCGAATCTTGCGAAAGCCAAAGAGGAGGGAACGACCTTTTCCTCCGATACTTCCTTCCCCTACAATAAGAGAAGAAAAGTCGGGGTCGTTTTGTGGATCCCACGCAAAATACTCACTAATTGTCTTTTCGTTTGCTGTCTTATCGTTCACGGCTTTATCGTCTCTCCTTCTCGCAATCTTCTTGCTCTATGCCCCATACATCCGATGACCGCACTGACGAAAGAGCGTGAATAATATTCATTTTTATGCTCGGATTCTCTTGCTCTAACTGCTCTATAAGCAAACGTGTCTTACTTCGTTGCGTATGGAGCGAAAAGGGACAAATTTCAGGTGTGATAGGTAATTTCAAACGCAACGCTTCTTTTTTAAGTTCCTTTTCCCCAATATATATGAGTGGCCTGATAACCCACAACCCTGTGCGACTTTGCCAAAACTTGGGTCTGAAACTTTTAAAGCGACCTGTCTGAAAGAGGTTCATAAGAACTGTTTCCGATACATCGTCGAGATTGTGTCCCAAGGCAAGTACATTATATCCGTGTTCCACAGCTACGGAACTCAGAATGCCTCGTCTGAGATTGGAACAAAAACTGCAGGGCGATTTCTCATTTCGTCTCTTTATTATCTCCGAAATAGGGTAAATCGTCACGAAATGTTCGACATGAAGTTTATCGCAAAGATCGGAAAGAGGTTGCGTATCCATCTCTCCCCCTGAAATATCGATGGTACAGGCTCCAAGCTCGAAGTGGCGGGGAGATCTTTTGCGGAAAGCGGCCAGGGCTGTTAAAAGAACAAGGCTGTCTTTGCCCCCTGAGAGTCCGATGAGGATCTTGTCTCCATCTTTAATCATAGAAAAATTGCCGAGAGCTTTTCCAAAGCGTTTACGGAGCATTGGTTGAAGCTGAAGGTTGACTATTTCTTTTGAATTATCCGTCATGTTCTTTCTTTAAGTGCTCCTTTGATCATTATGGTATATAATTAGGTCTATAGACCTAATCAACCCGAAGATGTAAGTACGGTTCCTTTTTTGTAAAAGTACCTAAACTATATCATAGGTCTATATATCATAGAGACATTTGTCATGGATATGTAAAGACTCACAGAGTATTTTATGGGGGTGGAGCCATGGATTCCATACGCCTTGTTATAGCTGACGATCATAGGCTTTTTCGAGATGGCGTAAAGAAACTTCTGGAACTTGAGTCTGATATTGATGTAATTGGTGAAGCTGGAGATGGTGAAGAAGCTTTAAAAGTCGTGCGAGAGAAAGAGCCGGATGTTCTTCTTTTTGATATCAATATGCCTAAAATAGACGGAATTCAGCTTGTACGGGAATTGAACAGTTATACTCATGCCATTAAATATGTTGCCGTGAGTGCTTACGATGATGAGGATAGTCTTTCAGCTCTTTCTTCAGCGGGTGTTTTAGGATTTGTGCTTAAAGCTTCGGGCAGAGTAGAATTGTTGTCGGCAATTCGTTCTGCCAATCGTAATCAACCGTATGTGGACCCGCGAGTTGCGGGAAAACTATTGACTTCATTTTCAAGACGCAAAGAGGAAAATGATCAGCTTTATGAATTGACGCCCCGGGAAAAGGAAATATTATACTGGCTTGCACAGGGGCTGAGCAATTCCGAAGTGGCAGCTAAGATGGTTCTCTCTGAGAAAACAGTTAAGAATCATGTAAGTCACGTTTTAAAGAAGCTTGATTTGCGTGATAGAACTCAGGCAGCGATTTTGGCGTGGCGCATTGGTTTTGCACAACTGCAACCAGATTCTTTGCGACAGGTTATTAGCGGTTCTTTATCATCGAAGTAAGATTCTGACTGAATCAGTAAACTGAATGATTGGAATGCGTAAACGAAAGGTACAAACACAGAAAAGAGGGCTGAACAACAAGCCCTCTTTTCTGTGTTTGTTATATTGTCCGTTTTATGCGACGCATAACTCCTGTTGAATTACTGGCTTTGTGACGCGAGTTGCGTTGATACGCTGGAAAGCCAGCTTATCTGCTGTTGTAGTTTGGCTAATTGCTGCTCTGCTGCCGTATATTGCTTATAAATTCGTTTCCGTTTTTCAGAAAGCTGATCTTCGAATTTGCTGATTCGCTTATCTAT
The DNA here is from genome assembly GCF_034926885.1 of Aminobacterium sp. NCBI lineage: Bacteria > Thermotogati > Synergistota > Synergistia > Synergistales > Aminobacteriaceae > Aminobacterium > Aminobacterium sp. The sequence continues at coordinate 162,541 of NZ_JAYFQR010000003.1, read as the reverse complement.
CGATTTTACTTCTGTTTCCCATGAATGTATCTGACTGGAAATACGTCCCTTAGGTTGAGATGTTCCGCCAGTGGCGATAGTGGAAGAACTGGTAAGTCCGTCCATGGCTTCGTCGAGTTTTTTCATAACATTCGTCATGAACTGTTCCACAGCCTTAGGATCCTTTTTCATGCCAGTCATGAACTTATCTGTATCGAATTCCAGTTTTCCGCTCTTTCCGAAGTCGGCCTTTTCAGTAGTAATGCCGAGCTGAGAAAGCTGTGTGTAGGGATCGTTGAGACCTAAAAGTCCCAATACTCCGCTTGAGTCGGAAACTGTCGCCTGTTTATTACTTGCAGCAGTAATAACAAGGCGGCCTTCTGTAACTCTTGCTGTGGCAAGAGGCGGGGAGAGAAGCTCTCCATTCGAATCGTAGCGAAGCTCACTGGAGCTATTGATACGATCGGCTATATTTTGTACGGTGTCGCCAGGTTTCACGACTATGGAAGTGCTCTTGTTATCTATGGTAATAGAGAAGGCCGTATCGTTTGTAAGACCTTCGTCGGCCATTGTTCCGAGAATAGCTTCTGTGCCGGTTCTCTGGTTGAACGGGATAGGAGCGGAACTTCCCAATAGTTGACGCAGCTGGCTTTTGATTTGCCAAAGTGTCGAATCTCCATGAAGCTTGCCCCATTTTCGTTCGAAGTCAGAAGCTGGGTCTTTGACGAGTTCCTCGGAAAGACGGATATTGATCCAGTCCATAATGTCATTGTAGGCCGTTACAAACTCCTCTGTAGATGTAACAGCTTTCTCGGCGTCAAGGGTTACATCCATCATGACTGTGCCTGGTCCCGCCACATCAAGGGTTACACCGTCAATGAGGCCCTCTATGGTGTTGCTCGATCGGGTTATGCTCATTCCATCGATGACAAGCTCTGCATCTTGAGCGGGGATGTAATTTCTGGCATCAGCGCTATCCAGTCCGAGAATGTTGATAATGCTTCCGTCTGCCTCTCCTTCAGTATCAAAGGTGTAAACATTGGCGTTTACTTTATAGGAAACGTTATATTTTATGCCCTCTGCCGGTTTGTTTCCGCCAGCGAGCCATGTAATCTCATTGCCGCCCTGAGAAACTTCGAAGTTAACACCTTCAATATAGGTTATGCCAGCCTGGGTGACAGTCAACGCTCCATTGGCAGGAGCCTGCTTGTCTATGGAAAAGTCTAATAGATCTGGCTCGCCGTCGGCGCCCCGTGTAATAGTTGATTCGAAAGTTTTTTCTCCAAGTCCTGTTTCGGTGCTTTCGAGAACAAGCCTGTTGTCAAGAATTTTTGCGACGATGGGCAGTGGCTCTCCCTTTGCTTCACCGTCTGCATTAAGGGTTATATCTGTGGCTCCGTTGATTTTATCTACAACTTTCTGAAGCGTGTCGCTTGGGGTAATCTCTATCTTTGCCCGTTTTCCACCTGCTGAAATGTAGAAAATGCGGTTTTCCGTAAGACCAAGGTCTTCCATCTTGTCTTCGATACGAGCACCGAAGCGAGTTTCTTTCGTGGCCTTCTGAATAACCTCTATTTCATGACGACAAATGGCTGCTGTTGATTTCACTGTAGCTTTTACAATGGCATCGCTTGACGATCCCCCGCTGAGAACGACCATTTCTGCCTGTTTATTAAGATAAGTAGACTCGAGTTTTAGAGGAGTCAAAGCCGTTCGAGCTTGTTTAATAGAAGCGGAAAGTTCTTTATAGAGATCTATTTTCAACTCAAGGGTATCTTTCTGCTCAAGCCAGACTTCTTCAGGCTTCCGTGCCTTTTCCATCACTTTATCGAGCATACTTCCCCAATCCATACCACTAGCAACACCAGGCATAGTAAAGAGAGGCTCACTAGAATCTGCCATGGCTATTCCTCCTTGAATATATTGGTTTCATAATATGTATCGGGTAGCGCGCTATATTTCTTAATATATGTATATCTTTATAGGAGGAAAAGTTTTTTGTTTCTCTACGTGGTAGAATATCTTGTTGAGAAGATCGTGAAGGGATTGGTTTCATGATTGGTAAAATACAAGACGAACTCAGAGAATCTATAGACGTCAAGAGGGCAGCCTTGCCTTTAGCTGAAAAAGTGGCGTTAGCCTCCCAGTATATAATTCAAACCATATCTCAAGGTGGAACGGTGTTTTTTTGTGGGAACGGCGGGTCTGCTGCCGATGCGCAACATATGGCGGCAGAGCTTCTCGGTCGTTTTGAACGGAACAGAAAGGCGCTGCCTGCAATGGCTTTGACGACGAACTCGAGTACGATAACGGCCCTTGCCAACGATTTCGGGTATGAGAATATTTTTATCAGACAGTTGCAGGGATTGGCCGATTCAAAAGATACAGTTGTAGGAATATCTACGAGTGGAACAAGTGCCAACGTGGTGAAGGCGCTGGAATGGGCCAGAGAAAATGGACTTAAGACAATCGGCATGACGGGCCAGGGTGGCGGAAAATTAGCTGACATTGTCTCTGTTCTTCTTGCGGCTCCTTCCCTTCACACTCCGCGAATACAGGAATTGCATATTACATGGGGACATATAATATGTGGTCTCGTAGAGGAGGCTCTCTGTTCCCATGAAGAGTGAACTTGCCGTTATTCTTGCGGGAGGCCTTGGAACCCGCCTGCGGTCGGTTGTCTCCGACCGTCCAAAAGCGCTTGCGCTTATAGGTGGCAAGCCTTTCTTACATTGGCTTTTTCTCTTCCTTCGTCAAAGAGGCATAGGGAAATGTCTTCTGCTTCTTGGCTATAAGGCCGACCAGATCCGGGAATATTGCCAAAACGGAGAGCCATGGGGATTATCGATAGAATATAGTGTGGAACCTGAGCCTCTCGATAAGGCGGGAGCTCTGCGTTATGCCCTGCCTTCCATTCAGGAAGACGATTTTTTGTTTCTTAACGGCGACACCCTTCTCGATGTGGATATAGAGAGCATGTTTAAAGAGAGCCGGCATCTCGATGCCGACGTGGTCATTGCACTTCGCAAATGGCCTTCAATAGAAAGAACAGATCCTGTTGAGATAGACGAAGATAAAAGAGTCTTGCGATTTGGGGATTCCTCCATAGCGGCTGGGGACGATGGCCAGTGGCTTATCAATGGAGGACTCTATGTTGTTAAACGAAAAGTGGTTGAGGATTTGCCAGAAGGGCGGCTTTCCTGGGAAAAAGATGTATTGCCCGCATTGCTTGAAAGAAATGCCCCCGTGTACGCTCATGAAGCGGAAGGTTTTTTTGTTGACATTGGCGTTCCAGACGATTATCAAAAAAGCCAAAAAAATATTCCTGAATTTATAGTTTCCCTTGATCAATAAAGAAGGTGTTTGTAGAATGTCATTGAAAGTTTTTATTACGGGAATTGGCGGATTTATAGGAAGTCACCTCTCAGAGTTTCTGGCCCGCAAGGGATGCGAAGTGTGGGGGTCGTATTTCCGTCCGACAAACGATATGAGTGTTCCGACACGATATGCCAAAGGTCTTTTTAATATTGACGTTCGTCAGAGATCACATCTTGAAGAAGCTCTTCAACAAGTTCGTCCTCACGTTATTTACCACTTGGCGGCTCAGAGCTACCCTATGGTTTCGTATAAAGAACCTGAATTCACAGTAGAATCGAACGTTATGGGAACGCTCAATGTCTTTGAATCAATGCTTCATCTGGGATTGAAAGATACGAGAGTCTTGCTGGCATCATCTACAGCTGCCTACGGATTTATAGATCCTTCCGAGGCGCCTGTAACAGAAGATCAGCCATTTCGGCCAGCTCACGTCTATGGTATGTCGAAAGCGGCTCAGGATTTGCTTGCCGTGACGTATGGCAACGCTCACTCACTTGATATTATTCGCCTGCGAATAGGCAATTGCGTAGGACGTCGCCGCAGGGGGGAAGTTGTTTCCGACTTTACCCGACGTCGCGCTCAGATAGATTTAGGTATTATTCCGCCGGAATTTCATGTGGGAAATTTGCACACGAAGCGGGCCTTCCTTGATGTGCGAGACGCTGTAGAGGGCTTTTGGGCTCTTCAGGAGAAGGGACGTGGCGGAGAAGCTTATAATATTTCTGGATCAGATGTCGTTTCGATGCAGCAGCTTCTCGACATTGTTCTTGAAGGTTGCGAAAAAGATGTAAACGTAGTGCGGGATCCGGCTCTTGTGCGTGCTGTTGATGAATTGATCTACTGGAATGACTTATCAAAGATCGAGAAGGATACTGGCTGGAAACCTTGCCACGTTTTGAGTGACACTGTAAATGATATGGTAGAGTGGTGGAGAGAGGAATTGAAAAAATCAGAGAAAGAAGGAGGAAATCAAATTTGATCATATCTATTGATGGGAAAAAAGTTGAGTTGAATTCGGCAGAAACGGAAGATAAGAAAATTTTGCTTCAAGAGGTGAAACAGATACTTTCCCAAAAGGGGCGAGTGCTGAGGGCAGTAGAAGTAGATGGAGCTGCGTTAGATGAAGAAGCCTTTGAAAAGCTTCAAAGTGTCGGTGCCGTTGATTTTCAGAGCACGTCCATTAGAGAACTTGTTATGGAGTCTTTGGAAAGCTCGGAAACCTATTTGCCTACGCTGATCAACGGTATGAAGCGCGTTGCCACCTTTTTGGAGAATCACCAGATGGACGAAGCTATGGCGACTCTCAAAGATGGAGTGGAAGGTATTAGCTGGCTGTTGCAGGTCATGTTGCACTCTCAATTTCTCCTCTCAGTGCAGGATGGCGACGTGGGAGACGGAAAGATTGAATCTCATCGCAACGCTTTGACAAAAGCTCTTGAGAAGACATCGGAATATATGGAGAACAATCAGACCGAGGAGATGGCTGCCAGTATCCGAGATGACATCGTACCTCTTCTCGAAGGATTGTACCCTTATATTGAAGAACTTAGTTCAGTTGCGAGTGGTTATATTCAGTAAATGGTTCCTGCGGTTTTTCTCGATAGAGATGGAACATTAATAGAACACGTTCCTTATTTAGACGATATCTGCAAGATCAGACTTGTGCCTTTTGCCGCGCAAGCTCTCAAAAAGTTAAAAAGCCTGGGATATCTTCTCGTGGTGGTTTCCAACCAAAGCGGCGTTGCTCGTGGGTATTTTGATGAAGCCTTTGTTCAAAAGAGCCATCGCTTTATACAGAAAGAATTGGAAAGGGAAGGAATCGGTATTGATGCTTTCTATTACTGTCCTCATCATCCTGAGGCTGTGATAGAGCAATACAAACAAGAATGTACGTGTCGGAAACCTGCTCCTGGAATGGTATTGGGAGCGGTTAAAGATCTTTCAATAGATATACGGAGAAGCTGGGTCGTAGGAGACAATGAACCAGATCTGCTTCTGGCCGAGAATGTGAATTGTCCATTCATTCTTGTTCGAAGCGGATATGGGGCAGAGTTGGAAGAGAAGAAAAGCATGTTGTCGCTACATGTCGTCGATGGGTTGTACGAGGCAGCATGTCTTATAGAAGAAACCCATAGGAGAAAGTAAGGGGTGCATTACCCTTGTCATTACGAAAAGGACTCGTTGTATTCTTAACTTTGACATTCGGAGTAAGTGCTCTGGTTCTTATTTCAAGTGTGGACGAGAGTACTGTTGAAATGCTTTTTACCGCAAGGAAATCTGCATTAGTAGTTGCTTTACTGCTTGTTTTTGGGGCGTGGTGCTGTGACGCCATGCGTTTTTGTGCCATAGCCAGAGCAGCTTCAGAGCGCGTAACTTTCCGCCTTGGATTGGTTTTAACGTGGCTCCATTACTTTGGATGCGCTGTAACTCCTATGCAAAGTGGCGGTGGACCCTTTCAGGTCTTTGTCTTATATAAACACGATATGCCTATAGGGAAAGGTGTGGCAATTACCTTAACGCGCACCCTTCTCACCCTTTTGCTGCTGGGCGTTGTGGTTCCTATGGCTATTCTTTTTGAACCAGAGCTTTTGGGAACAAGCCTCTTTGTAAAAAGCGTATTTACATATGTTGCAATTTTTGTGGGTATTTCATGGGTTCTTGTCGTTTTGAGTCTCACGAAACCTCAGCTGATGAAAAGATGGGGCCAGATATTGACCCTTATGCTGAAACGTTTCGGGATTGTAAAGCATATAAAGGTGCTCTCTGTAATACGCAGGGTCAATAGGGAAATAGACAATTATAGCGAGAATTTCAGACTCTTCTTCACGTCTGGATTTCCTCACTTTGTAGGCGCCATAATTCTTTCTGGCCTTCATTTGCTCTGTCTTTTCTCGGTTCTTCCCTGCCTTATCTGGGCAGTTGGCCTTCCTGTTCACTACCTTCAGGCTTTTATGGCACAAGCTGTATTCATGTTTGTGCTCTATTTTGTTCCCACTCCTGGCGCAAGTGGCGTTGCAGAAGGGGGAGGAGCCGCCCTTTTCGGACTTCTCGTTCCCTGGCATGTTGCAGGAGTAATGGCCATTCTATGGCGTTTCTTTACGGAATACTTAGCTATAGGAATGGGTGCAGCTGTAGCCATCCGACTCTTGGGATGGGGAACCAGCGAAGAAATTTTTATGAATGAAAGAGAGAAATTAGACCATGACGCATGACACATTTCAAGCCAAGGTATTTAAATTGCGTGGAGGGCTGTGGACAGCTCTTTACCTCCTTATCCTCTTTTTGGCCAGACCTGAATTGAGTCGGGTTGTTCCCTCTTTGCTCATTGTGGCTTTGGGCCAGTTCATACGTTTCTGGGCCTCGGGCTGCATAGTGAAATACAGAGGCGAAAAGGTTGGAGCAGAGCAGCTGGTTACATGGGGACCCTATTCCTTTGTACGGAATCCTCTCTACGTTGGAAATGGACTTATCGGTTTGGGATGGTCTATATTGGCAGGCCCCTGGGTTGTCGCCCTCTTTCTTTTCTCCTTTTTCCTCATTTACGGCATATGGATCGTTCCCTATGAGGAATCTTTTCTGGAAGAAAAATTTGGTGCGGCATACACAGATTATAAGAAAACGACGGGACGTTTTATTCCTCTCTCATGGCCTGGAAAGCGCATTAACGGTCATTACGAATGGTCTATAGTCTGGAAGAGCGAGAGGCATTCGTTGTGGGTGACTCTTGCAGGAACAGCACTACTTCTCTCTCGCTTTAAATGGTAGTAGTGCGGTAATTAATGTACGCTGCATAAAAAGTTTTTACGTGATAACCATATATTTGAAGCCCCCTGAAATCAAATTCAGGGGGCTTCTTGCCTTACGGATAGTAATTTTTTAGGGATGTGTCTTTGTCGTGTTATCCTTCAATTGGTACTTCCATGGCGTCAGATGATTCAGGAAGAATCTGACCACCATCCACTACGATTGTCTGACCTGTAATAAATTTAGCAAGATCTGAAGCTAAGAATGCCATAGCGTTTCCTATATCTTCAGGTTCTCCCAACGTGCCGAGAGGAATAGACTTCTTCATTGTGTTGGCGTAGTCTTCCCCCATGCTGAGAAGCCCTTCAGTTGCAATATTGCCTGGCTGAACGGCGTTAATTCTGATACCGTAGCGAGCTAATTCAATGGCAGCAGATCTCATGAAACCCAGCTGTGCCGCCTTCGTGGCTCCATAGTGGCTCCAGCCGGTGAAACCTGTAATGGGACCAGTAATGGAGGAGGTAATGACAATATTGCCGCCTCCCTGTTTTTTCATGAGAGGAATACATTCTTTTACGGCTAAGAACATACCTTTTACGTTAACCGTATTGATATAGTCCCACTCTTCTTCTGACATATTTTCGATGAGAGACATGGGGAAAATGCCGGCGTTGCTGCAAAGCACGTCTAATCGTCCGTGTCTTTCAATGAAAGTGCTGATCATGGTCTTGATTTCGTCAGCCTTACTGACGTCAGCGACAATATAAGAGATAGGTCCGTGGGCAGAGAGTTCTTCCACAGCGGCCTTGAGGTCTTTTTCTGTTCGACCTGTTATAACGACAGTTGCTCCATGATCTAAGAAAGTTTTTGCGATCCCTTTTCCAATTCCTTTGCTAGCTCCGGTGACAATGGCGTGTTTTCCTTCGAGAAGGCGCTTCACAAAAATCTCTCCCTTTCTGTGATTTTGATAATTTATTCACAAAAGTATAACACAGTTTCGACTGTAAATAGCAGGAAAAAACAAAACAAAAAACTAAGATTATATTTTTCAGGAAAAGAGAGAAAAACAGCCGTTTTCCCAAAAAGCAGATAGTCTGGCCATATTGATTCGGAATATTGCGTATAGTAGAATATGTTTTTTTATCAAATTTTATACATTTTTATTATATAATAACTATAAGGCAATAAAGCTAAAAAAATCACAAAGCAAAAAGCGGATTAGTGTTTCTTTTACGACAGACCTTATCTGTAGAGGAGGAGTGTATCATGAAGGGATTTGCAATGTTAGGAATCGGGAAAACAGGTTGGATCGAGAAGGCAAAACCTGTGGCAGGACCTTGCGATGCAATAGTTTCTCCACTGGCTGTTTCACCTTGTACTTCAGATATCCATACAGTATTTGAGGGAGCCATCGGCGACAGAAAAGATATGATCCTTGGTCATGAAGCTGTCGGAGTAGTTGAAGAAGTAGGGTCAGAAGTTAAAGATTTTAAACCTGGAGACAGAGTTATTGTTCCCGCTATTACCCCCGACTGGGCGTCACTTGCTGTGCAGCGCGGTTTTCCTCAGCATTCCAATGGTCTTTTAGCTGGATGGAAGTTTTCAAACTTTAAAGATGGAGTTTTCGCGGAGTATTTTCACGTTAACGATGCTGATATGAATTTGGCTCTTATACCAGATGGAGTGTCGACGAAATCAGCAGTCATGCTCACCGATATGGTTACTACAGGGTTTCACGGCGTAGAGTTGGCTGAAGTTGGTTTCGGTATGAGTGTGGCCGTTATTGGTATTGGACCTGTGGGACTCATGGCTGTGGCTGGTTCTGCTTTGGCTGGCGCTGGGCGTCTCTTTGCTGTTGGAAGCCGCCCCAAGTGCGTTGAAGTTGCCAAAGCTTACGGTGCTACTGACATTATTAATTACAAAGATGGAGAAATTGTAGATCAGGTTATGGAACTTACCGGCGGTGAGGGTGTAGACAGAGTTATTATCGCTGCACCTGGCATTGATATGATCAAAAAGGGTGTGAAGATGGCCAAACCCGGGTCGGTTATCTCTAATGTCAACTATTATGGCGAAGGTGAAGATTTGCTAATTCCCCGTCTTGAATGGGGGTGCGGCATGGCTCACAAGACTATTCGCGGCGGACTTTGCCCTGGCGGTAGAGTACGTATGGAGCGTTTAGCGAGCCTTGTGAAGTATGGTCGCCTGGATCCGTCAAAATTGGTTACTCATGAATTTAAGACCTTTGACAAGATGGAAGAAGCCTTATTGCTTATGAAAGATAAGCCAAGAGATTTGATTAAACCTGTAGTGATTCTCGAATAGCACAATATCTATCTTATTGTTATGTAACATCTATATGCAACGCTTCATGAAGAAGGGCCTTTCTCGCGACTGCTTTCAGAAAATGCATCCGGGAAAGGCCCTTTTTGTGTTCACTATGCTCACTAGGTGCGGAGCAAATATCCTCCGAAGAGTCGCTGCCACGTATCGTCGTAAATCTTCTTCGGCGGTACTGAGCGTCTTGCCAGACCTTCAACGATGGCGGCCTGAGCTACGGCTTCTGCTACAGATGGTGCCGTTTCGTCAGAGAAAAGGTCGGGCATAATGTGGTGCTCATTCATTCTCCGCTTATCGACCACTCCCGCTACGGCATTGGCGGCTGCAATAATAACGTTTTTGTTCAGACCTGTGGCTCGTACATCGAGAAGTCCTCGTACAAGTCCCGGATATATGTGAAGGTTGGGGATGGGGTTTTTCCCGGTGCTAAGGCCCATGGCTACAATTCGTGCGCCTGCGGCCTGAGCTTCCTCGGCTGAAATTTCTGGTGTGGGCATTGAAAGTGCGAAAATGATGGGAGAGTCATTCATTCTCTTTATGTATTCCGAAGGCAGGGTTCCTCTCGACGAAAGGCCGATATAGACGTCTGCCCCGTCGATGGCTTCTTTCAGGTTCCCTTTGAGGTTTTCTGGATTCACCCGTTCAGACATGCTTTGCTGCACGTGGTTCATAGAAGGGTTGTCTGGGCCGAGAATGCCCTTGCTATTGAGCAGGACGATATTCTTTACACCTAAGTAGAGGAAAAGGTCGGCAACGGCGATTCCTGCGGCTCCTGCGCCATGAATAACAATCTTTGTCTCGGTCAGTTTCTTGTCTACGACGGTAAGGGCATTTTTGAGAGCGGCGAGAACAACGGCAGCGCTTCCTTGCTGGTCATCTGAAAAAACGGGAACCTCTATGGCTTGTAATGCTTTGACAATGTCGAAGGTGTTGGGACTCGATATGTCTTCAATATTGATAGCTCCGAATGAGGGGGCCAGGTGTTTCGCTGTCTCAATGATTTCCTGAGCGTTTTGAGCTTCCAGGCATACTGGAATGGCGCTTACATCGCCGAAATTTTTGAAGAGAAGGCATTTCCCCTCCATAACGGGAAGGGCTGCGCGGGGTCCTATATTTCCCATGCCGAGAACGGCTGTTCCGTCACTGATAACGGCCAGACGATTTGCTCGTCCGGTGTACTCATAACTTCTGTCTGGATCTTCTTGAATCTCTTCGGCGGCGAAGGCGCTTCCCTGAACGTAAGCCATGGCCAGATCTTCTTCGTTTCGTATATTGATTGTAGGATACATTTTTACTTTTCCGCGAGCTCTGCGGTGGAGCTCTAAAGCTTTTTGTCGATCAATAGTCACAAGAATCCCCCCTTGAAAAGAACCCTTTTCGATTTTTATTTAAAAAGAGGTAGCAACGTTTTGAATTCAGGCGTTCCCGCTCTCTTCATAAGCTGGTACAGAATTGTTTCTGTGGGAACCACGATGACGCCCATCTGTGACATGGCCTGTAGTGCGAGATCATGATTTCGAGTATTGCGGCTTCCACTGGCGTCGGCGGCAAGCCAGACAGTGAAGTCGTGGCTGAGTATATCCATAATTGTGGCAAGTACACAGATATGAGACTCAATTCCCCACACAACTATATTACTTCGTTTTTTATCTTTCAGAACGTTGATGAACCCTTCTTCGTCACAACATGAGAAAGTTGTTTTCTGAAAAGAGTCTATTCCTTCAAGTTTTTCTAATAAGAGAGAGTCAGTGGGGCCCAAGCCCTTGGGATATTGTTCAGTATATGTTACAGGAATATGGAGAGTGCGCGCTCCTTCCAGAAGTCTAAAGGCGTTTGCTTTCACATTTTCGGAGTGATCTATTGCCGGGAGAAGGCGTTCCTGAATATCGATCATGAGAAACTGCGTATTCTCACAGGATAATTTTAAAGAACTCATATTTTTCCTCCTTGAAAAAAAGATTCTTTTGATTGTCAAAGTTTATTGTAATATAACTCGTGTAATCTAACACACTTTATGTTATGCTGTTCCTCAATAACATGCAAAGAGCACTTTTGGAGGTACATGAATGACTATGCCTAACGGCGAAGATGAAAAAAATCTTAATCAATGGACTGTGCGAGATGTTCTTGTTGCAATGTCGGGCAAGGGGTATCCGAACTATATATTAAAATTTATTACCGATGTGCAGACCTGGATGGAAGATATTCTATCTGGGGAAGAAATGACAGAAAACGAAAAAGATATACTCATGCCATATCTGGAAGAACCCTTTGAAGTGGATATGGATAATTTGTTTTCGCGAATCGAGTGGGCGGAGCAGTGTGCGGATGTAATTCCTTCGCTTCACAAACCGACGGGTCATGATGATGCCATTGTTTTGGCTCTTGGCCCAGCGCAGTTTGAGGATGGCGTTCGTATGGCTATAGATTACGCCTCTCTCTTCGGAAGAGACGTATGTCAGCGGGTCTGGCTCATGAGCGACAGTTACATAATTTCGGATCTTTTGCGGTATTCGGCTCATATTCGAACACTCTTTAATCAGGGAATTGTTTTCCGGTTCATAATGATAACTCCTTGGGGCTGGACAGAGATTCCTGTAGGAGATGCGACGCGTCCCGGTGGACGACTGAATTGGCGGAATTTGCGTAAAGGGTCTCAGGAAACGTCGAACGGAAATAGTTCTTCGGGAGATGACGACAGAGCTCATTAGGGGTTTGACGACCTTTTACGGGCGTGATACAATCTCGCCGTTCGGGGCGTAGCGCAGTCTGGTAAGCGCGCCTGGTTCGGGACCAGGAGGTCGGAGGTTCGAATCCTCTCGCCCCGACCATATAGAAGGATAATCCTGGCTTTTATAGCCGGGATTTTTTTGTATGGAGAGGTAAAATTTCAAATTGACTATTATTGACTATTGCTGACTATTTTGCTAGAATCAGCAGTGGAGGGAAGTAGAGTGGCCATAGATCGAGTTGCGGTAAATAGAAAAGCAAAACACGATTACTTTATTCTTGAGACTTTTGAGTGCGGCATTGTTCTCAGTGGAACCGAAATAAAGTCTGTACGTGACGGCAGAGTTAACTTGAAAGATAGCTTTGCACTTATCCGTGATAGAGAACTTTGGTTGATAGGTATGCACATTTCCCCCTATGAAAAAGGTAGCTATTATAATCATGAACCCGAACGAGACAGAAAACTGTTAATTCATAAAATTGAGTTGTTGCGTTTAAATAGTAAGATTCGAGAAAAAGGCTTAACACTTGTGCCCCTTTCTATCTACATTAAAAACGGCAAACATGCAAAAATTGAGTTAGCGTTGGCTAAAGGTAAGGCCGAACATGATAAGCGAGATGCTATAGCTGAACGAGATGCGAAAAGATCTATGGCCAGAGCCTTACGACGTGACGATAGAGATTAAGGGGGCGACAGGTTTCGACGGCAAGATGGAGGGTCTGGAAGAGCGGGTCGAGGACTCCGCAACCTCGCTAAACGGCGGAACAACAATAAACGTCAATAATAATAATTACGCATTGGCTGCTTAGTTCAGCCACGTCTTCAGTAGATCAGTCACCGGTCTGCTGAATGACGTCATAATAAGGTGAATGCCTCGTAGAGAGTGCCTCTGGTTCTGCGAGAAAGATAAGGGGGCTTGGGAGCGCAGAATCCTGTTCCTGGGAGTCTGCATCCGAGATTAAATCAGGAACTACACTCGTAGAGCTTCCACGGCTGGCCCTTGTCGGACGGGGGTTCAATTCCCCCCGCCTCCACCAATTATAAAAGACAAACCCGTCTCTTTGGGGTATTCCCAGGGTGGCGGGTTTTCTCTTTCTTCTCTCTGCACCGCCTGGTAGTTAAATGGCTTCCTTGGGAAGCTTTCACTCAAAGCTGCGCCCTTGACCTTCCTCTTCATAGGTTACTCCGTCACGGATATGATAAATACGTTTAAAGGTGGGGATTATTTTTTCATCGTGGGTAACGACAATAACAGCAGTCTCGAACCTTTGGGCCATATCGTTCAAGATTCTGATGACCGCCAGCGCACGCTCACTATCAAGGGGGGCAGTCGGTTCATCGGCCAATATTACCGGAGGACGATTGACCAAACCGCGTGCAATGGCCACTCGTTGTTGTTCGCCACCAGAGAGTTGAGATGGCATAGCCTTGGCGCGGTGCTCCACATCAAGCGCTTTTAACAATTCTATTGCTTGTTGACGCGCTTCGGCGTTAGGTTTCCCCGCCAGCATAGGCAGCAGAGCGACGTTGTCGGTAACATCTAGGAAAGGGATCAGATACGGCGCTTGAAATACAAAGCCGATATGGTCACGACGTAGCGCGCGAAGATCTTTGACCTTCCAGCCATCGTGATAAATAATGTCATCTCCGAGCATCATTTGCCCAGCAGTCGGCTCTATCACAGCACCTAAGCATTTAAGCAACGTACTCTTGCCAGAACCTGAAGGTCCAATCAGCCCAACGACTTCCCCCGGCGCAACGTGCATGTTTACCATCTTCAAAGCGTCAACAGCAGTATCGCCGCTTCCATAGCGTTTTCTCAACCCTGAGATGCGAATGCCTTTACCAGTCATATTAACCTCCTATGGCTTCGGCCGGATCGACCTTAAGAGCGACACGAATGGCTATAATGCTCGACATGACGCAGATCATAATCACGGCGATAAAACCAAGAACTGAGTCGAGAGGCTCCAGCAGCACATATTTGGGAAAAATAGGTGCCATCAACAGAGTCGCCGAGATCTTCCCAACCACGAAACCGATCAAGCCCAAAGCAATAGACTGTTGTACAATCAAACCGACAATGGTGCGATTTTTTGTGCCGATCAGTTTTAACACGGCGATTTCCCTTATTTTGCCAAGTGTCAGCGTGTAGATGATGAAGGCGACAATAACCGAACTCACAATCGAAAGGATCACAAGAAACATCGCGATTTGCTTTGATGAGGTGGCGATCAGCTTGCCGACAAGAATTTCCTCCATCTGACTGCGAGTGTAGACCGTCAAGCGCTTCCAGCGGCGGATCGATTCAGCGACTTCTTCTGGGTCATGACCTGTTTCAACCCGCACCAAAATAGCGTTGACGTAAGGGTTGGTGCTTTGCGAGGCAATAACCGCATCAAGCAAAGCAGGCACTCCAGGCTGGTTGAAAGCCGGGTTTTCAGCTGTTCGTCGGCGCTGTTCTCGTATGGCATCATTATCCTTTAGAAACTGGGCTTCCTGAGCATCTTTAAGTGGAATAAACACCATGGGATCACCATTGGAAGAAACCATCCTTCTAGTCAGGCCAACCACGGTGTATTGGTTACGTCGAATCTGGATGTGTTCACCAAGTTTAAATCCCGAGGCGATATCGGCAACGGCCTCGTAATGGCTCCGGGTGATCTGACGTCCTGCTACGAGATAAGGCGGCCAGCCTGGTGTTCCTGGTTCTCCGGGTGCGATGCCGGTAACCATGACGCGTACATCTCTTGCTTCTTTGCGTACTTGCATGGTGAGGTAGGTGATGTTCGCTGTCTGATCCACGCCCTGCATGCCTCGTATCCCGCGCCAGGTGTCATCGTAGATGCTTGATGATTCAGCGTAAGGACCAAGCGTGTCCTTTTGTACCACCCAGAGATCAGCACCGCTGTTGTCGAGTAGTACCTTAGCGTCATCCACCATGCCGCGATAGATGCCAGCCATGGATAGAGTAACGCCGATCAGCAGGCCAAGCCCCATGGCGGTAAAGACGAACTTTCCCCAGGAGTGCATAATGTCGCGACCTGCCAAATTGATCATTGTGTCACCCCTGGAATATGGTCAACAATGTGAATTCGGCTGTGTTCATTCAATGGGTTTTCGCTGTAGATCACTACCTGGTCGCCAATTTTGAGTCCTTCTCGTACCTGTACGCGGCCCTCCAAATCAGCGATCCCTAGTGAAACTGGTGTAAAGCGAAGATCACCATCTATAACCTGCCACACGCCCAATCTGCCATCAATGTGATGGATAGCGGCATTAGAGATAACTGGCGCTGCCGCAAGCGTTGGCAGGGTAATCGTGACCTCGGCCAGTTCACCGATTGGTGGCATCGGATCAGGAATTTGATCGAATACAACTTTGGCCAATACTTCCTCAGTAACTACGTCTGCCAATGGTTCGACTCGCAGAACACGCCCTGTCTGCATTTCTCCCGCCTGGGAACGTAACCTGATCTGGGCTGATAAACCGGCGGCGAGGCCACGCGCTCGAATTTGATCGAAGCGGACATTGACCCACAGTGAGTACGGGTCGATCAGTTCTACGACAGCCTGGCCAGCAACTACGGTGGTTCCAGGATCGGCATCACGTGATACGATCAATCCGTCAACTGGTGCAATCAGAGACAAATTGCTGCGCTGCGCCTCTAATGCCTCTCGCTCGGAACGTACACGAGATAGCTCCTCACGTGCCCCAGTCAGCGCTGCTTCCGCAACCAACAGTTCTTGTCGTTTAGCGTCTGCCACCTCTTCACTGGTGTAACCCGCTTTAAGTAACTGCTCGTAACGTAAAGCCTGTGTCTTCGCATAATTCTTACGCACCTGCGCCTCACTTATTTGAGCATTCGCTCGCTTCAGAGTGGCATCTTGAGCCTTGATACGTCCATCAAGATCTACCGGATCCATTTCGCCAAGCACTTGCCCCGCCTTCACATGCTCACCTACGTGTATATCCAAACTTTTGACCCGGCCCGCAAACGTTGGGCCAATCTTGTAAGTGTAACGAGCTTCAATAGTTCCGATGCCGAATAGTGCTGGTGAAAGGCTCTTATTCTCGACTGTGGTCAACACAATAGATACAGGAGCAAGTGGCCCCGAGCGAAAGGCAACATAGACAAAAAGCGCAAACAGAGGCACAAGTATAGATATCAGTGCCAGTGTACGTATTTTGATAGGCAATCTTTTCATAGTGCACTCCTTATGCCCCGCTGGTAGATGGCAAAAACTTTCGGAGCATTGCGGCGCATATGGCTCACATCTCCAGCTATCAACGATTGCATGACCAATCCTTGAATAGAGCCTATGAAGAGAGTAGCCGCCGCTTCGCTATCAAGCTTTTCGTCAAGCTCGCCACAGTTTTTTCCTTGTTCAAACAAATGATTGAGGCGCTCTTTATAACGCAGAGTGAGTGTTTGTGCCATCTGCTTAGGGGCAGTTTCTTCAGAACGTTGCAATTCACTAAATAACATACGTGGAATACCGGGATGCTCTGTTATAAAATCTACATGCGCCATAAACATGCTTTCAAGTGCGCCAAGAGGAGAGGATTTTGCGTGTACCGCCTTTTCGATGCGAGACATTAACCGTTCGGCTACCCATTCCATAACTGCTTGCAAGATAGCATCCTTGTTTGGAAAATGGCGAAAAAGAGCACCCTGAGTCAATCCCATGCGGTTGGCTATGGCAGCTGTGGTAATTTCGCTCGGATTCTGTTCCCCAGCCAACTCGACTACTGCTTCTACCGTCATCGCTCTTCGTTTCTCTTTAGAAAGATATTTGTTTGATGAACTCATATAAACCTCCACAAAGAAAGTAATCAATTACTATCTTTTATCATAAGAAGTAATTTGTCAACCGTTTTTTAAACTATTAATGCTAAAGGGTGGTCTTCTTTACAACCCGCTCTGCACTTTTAGTCTTCAGCTCGTCTTCATTTCTTTCAGTCAGCGGGATAGCATTTTGAGCACGGAGTATAGTCTTTCGCTTTTGCTTCCCCAAGCGAAACTTTCGGTTTGGGTGGGATTGTACCGTTTATTGTAGGAGCGTGGCTTCAAGAGTTGGTGTCGATATGAGAACTCTCGATCAAGCTTTATGGCAATATTCAAAGGAGAAACAGATATGAATCTTTCTCAGCTACATAATCAATTTCGACGGCAGATTCCCTACCAGTAGCGCATGCTACGTACAAATAAGAAGGCTTTCATGAATATTCGGGAGATACACGCCAAAAGTATTCTTACAGCCTCAAAAATTTTCCCCTATGTCATCAACCCATATGTCGGTTGTCAGCATGCCTGCACGTACTGCTATGGGGTACGTTCGTTGATGTGAAGATCAATGCGGCAGAGTTGCTGCGGAAAGAAATATGTAAGAAAAAGAAGGCGACAGTTTGGATTAGCGGTGTCTGTGATCCGTATCAGCCCTTAGAGAGAAGACATGAACTCACTAGGCAATGTTTGCAGATATTAATTAGCGAAGATTGGCCTGTGGTGATTCAGACCCGCTCTCCCTTGGTTCTCAGAGATATAGACATCCTCAGAGGAGCAAAAAATATAGAAGTAGGGTTCTCCATAACGACCGCAGATGACAGCATAAGAAGATTGTTTGAACCAGCTGCGCCGTCTATACCTGAGCGAATAAACGCTCTTGCAGAATTACATCGGCAGGGAATTCGGACCTATGCGATGATTGCTCCGATTCTTCCAGGTGCGGAAAAATTGATTAATCTGCTGGAAGGGGCTGTTGACTACATCTTGGTAGATCGCATGAACTATCACTATGCAGACTTTGTCTATAAAAAATATGGTTTGGAAGAGTACATGACAGAAGAATATTTCACTCAAGTAAGCCAGCAGATCAGGTCTGATCCGCTGTTGTTTATTCGTCAGTCAGTGGGGTGGCATTTCGAGCACGGCGTATAGCCCTTCGCTTTTGCTTCCGAAAGTGAGATAGGAATTTTATCTTTGCCGAGGTATGAACATCCGACACCATGATATTTTTCCCCTGTCTTAGTAATATAAACAGTCGTAGGGTGAGTATCAGCCTTTGATACGATGGTTGCAGCCGTAATTGCTCCCTTTTGTGGCGCTATTAATCGTGGAGCGGGGATTCCTTCTAATCCAACAACAGTTTGTGACGGTTTTTCTCCATCTATAGAAAGCACAACCATGTCGTGGTCTGGGTGCTGAGTGCGTTTTGTTGATCGAGCTGCTATAGCACTTTCGACTTCGCATAATACCCACGAGGGTGCTCTTTTTACATTCGCAAATCCGATGTAATCAAGGTTGCTTTTGCTGTTGTCGTAGCTGTATCGTCCTTTGCCGAGGGCTAATAAGGGGAAGGAACACCCAGTAGGCGTGTCAGTGTTGTAGTCTCCGAGTATGAAAACGGGACCTTTCAGTGTCGATACAAGTTTGTTGATCCCATCGATTTGGGCATTGCGTTTAGCCTCGTTATATCGTTTGGCCTGATTTTGGTCTTTTTTCCCTCTGGTACTCTGGCTTTTGAGGTGCACGTTGACCAGGGTAAATTGGCGGTTTTTCTCTTTGTCTAGGAAGGTAGCCACGAGATTGGGGCGGTCATTTAGTTTGTAGCTTTTCCCCTCAAATCGGAAAGAGGCATTGGCTCCATAAGCGAAGGGGCCGTCTAGAAGTTTTAAGTTTTCGCTATTCCAGAGAAAGTAAAGATCTTGTCTTCCGCCTGTGTCGTTTCCTGCATATTTCCATTTCGGCAAGAATTTAGTAACGAAATATCTCATTGCGGCGTTTCCCTTGATTTCCTGGAGGGCTAAAATATCAGCGCCAGAAAAGGTGATGGTTTTGGCTAGGTTGGCGCAATCAGAGGGGGAGTAGGCCTTTTTCCCCGAGACGTCGAAATACTCGATATTCATGGTTCCAATGGAGAGTGCTAATGCCTGGCTGGCGATGGTTAAGAAAATGGCGGTCAGAAGGCTGGCAAAAATAGAACGTTTTCGATTTCGAATCATGGTCAAACTCCTCGCGGCTTTTTCGATTATGTCTATACGTTTTGTCTATATCAGTCTTGCACAAAACGATTAATCCGCAAGGGAATTTATGACTGGTTTCGTATAATCCCTTCTTCCAATATTTCGATCTGTCTCTTTTTAGGTACGACTTTTATTGTGATGTTTCTTTTCTCGCCGGGCGCTAGTGTTATATGTTCTTCGGGATTTTGAATGTAGTGGTAAGCAGGTACGTCGTAGTCGTAGACTTTGAAGTTCCATGCTCCGGGACGTATGTTCAAGAAAGAGAATTTTCCTTCGCTGTCTGTCATCATTCTGATGGTTTCATCGTTTTTTGAAAGCTCAACCAAAATTCCTTCCAATTTTGCTGGAACCCGCGCCGCGCCGTTGTCAGGGTTTCCTACCGTTACGGCTTCATCCCTGATTGTATGTGACGGTGGTGTCTCCTCTTTAAGAAGAACGATCTCTCCGCTGAGTGTAGCAGCGTTGACAATTGTGAGCTCAACGGAGGTTGTTTGGCCTGCTTGTACGTGTACTTTCATTGGGAGTTTTTCCAACGCGGTTTTTTCGAGTCCGATGGTGGAGCGGTCTATGTCGAGAAAGTACGTGCCAGGAGGTGCCGAAAACGTAAACTTTCCAGAAGCGTCTGTGGCAACTTTGCTGCCGTTTAGAGTAATAATGGCGTTGGGAAGAGCTTTTTTAGTTTCGTCGGGAGCGGAATAAGTGTCTAGTTGTGCCGATGCCGCAGATGTTTGAACTGGTGCTTTGTTAGGTGCGGCAGATGTTGGCGCCGCAGATGTTTGAGCTGCCGCCAATGCGGAAACATCTCCGACACGTTCCCATACTGATCCAGAGAGGATTCCTAGAGATTTTTTCTTGCTCACAGAGATGCCAATAGGAACGGTGTATGAAAGGGAGTAGTCAGTTTCAGTCTCGTTGCCATACTCCCAGTCGTAGCGGCGGATTTTGAAGGCCCAACGGCTTTCGTCTGGCATGGCAAGGGATACTTCGAACTGATAGTTGTTGCTTTCGGGATCTTTCGAGTTGAAATTATATTTCGTGTACCATCCGCTGAGTATAAGTTGCTCTGTTGCCTGCCACCGGAAAGAAAGTCCCCAGTTGTCTTGATCTGAAAGAAGTCTGCTTCCGCTGATCGCGCTATTATCGCCGAACCCTCCGTAAAGGGTGAATAAGAGTTTGCTTGACGGTATGTACGATATGTAGAAACTGTAATTCCATGGTGAACTGCTTTCATCGGTGAGTAGATCGTGTTGGTCAGCGTAGCGTGCCTCGACTCGGTAGTTGAATTTTTCGGTGCTTCTTCCGAGACTGAAGCGGTAGGCCTTTTCTTTTGTGTCATATTCCGAGGGGAAGAGTCGGTCTTTTCTGCTGAAGTTATCGTAAGCAAGTTGAGCATACCAGCCATTAGAGAGGCTGTGATTGATTCCTGCCTGAAAGAGCGTTTCTTTTGCCGAAATGTCTCCCTTATCGAGTCGTTTGTCGAGATTGGTTTCATAGGTGCTGTATGCAAGGAACCCCCGCGTACGGTTTGCTACGAGGCTTGATTTTTGGCCGAATAGAGGGAAGCTCACCGACGTGGCCATATAATCGCTATCATTGTAATATCCGTAGAAATCAGGCTCAGCGTGAGTTTTGACAAAGGAGTAGCGCGTTGTTCCCGCAAGGCCTGAAAGATTCACCCTATAAGCGTCATCCTCGATTTTTCCCGCACCATTTTCTTCACTTCTTTCTCCTCTCGCATATTCAAGGCTGAGCCTCGTATTCTTGGCAGGCACGAAGGTTCCTTCAATGCTATAAATATCATCTGTTGTTTTGGAACCCCTCTTTTCATGCCTATCCCACTCTTTCTGCAAGTAGTTGAGCTTCCATTGGGCCTGGGGGGAAAAGGCTCCCTTTATGTACACTCCGCTTTCTTCCCAGTCAGGAGTGGTGAAACGGTTTTTCACATAGTAGGTTCCAAGACCGTAAAAGCTGTTTTCGGGATGATAGAAGGCTTCTATTCCCCTTCCGTATCGCGAGTAAGACGTGAGGTGCGAGAGTCCGTAGCTTTGGTCGCCCAGTCTGAAATCGAGGTCGGGGTCAAAGTAGTTTATGTAATATTCGTCTCTCTCTCCGTAAAGTCCCTTCTCATGCGTGTCAGGGCCGCGTAGTGAAAAGTCAATCCAGCGTCTGCCTCCCTCTTCAAGGGTTCCCCTACCTTCCAGTTCGATGTCGAAACCATCGGAGTCTTTTGTATCTCTTCTCCCCATAGATTTCAGGGTTAAACTAGCCGGAATGCGGTGGTAGAGGTCGATTTTCGCGTGCTGAGATACGATTCCTGTCGTTACGGAAAGAACCGATCTGATAGAGGAATCCTCTTTGCTCACTGCTTCAATGAAGACGGTGTGGTTCAGACTTTTGGGTATTTGGGAGGGGGTTTTCACTGAAATGGCGATGACGGTATTTCCTCCAGGTTCAAGAACAATTTCGTGTGTAGAGAGAGTTAAGGGGTAGTCATTCGAACTTCTGGCAGAGATCAGCATTGTGAGAGCAGTGTTTCCCTTATTGGCGATTCTTGCTGTTATTTCGTAGGATTCGCCGCCCACAATCATGTCTGGCGCACTTTCAGAAAAAATGTGTATTCCATCTACTGAAAGAACAGATATGCTTATGGAAACGGCGTCTGAGATGGCGTAGTCTCGTTGGGACCGCACCGAGTACGTTACGGTATAATCCTTGGCGCTCGATGTGGTCGGAATTTGGAAAGCCAGCATTCTCACCGTTTGCTGTTTAGCGCCCAGAATAAAAACGTCCGGGGGAGTGATTTCAAGCCAGCCTTCCGGCAAGGAGAGGGCTTCTTCGAAGGTTTCTTCACTATCGGTTGTATTTTCAACTATAAAACTGGCGCTAACTATTTCTCCGGGGTTAGCATCAAGTTGTGGGGGAACCATGAGGCGGATATGTACACCATATCCCTTACCCTGAGCGTACGCGCTTTTTGCCCAGAGAAGAAGAATCAATAAAATGAAAAGAAAGAATATTGATCTGTACCGTCTCTTTTTTCTCATCATTTCTCTTCTTCAGCCTCCCCTTCACCATGGCTTTTCGCACCAAGACTCAGGTTAGCGCTCAGGATCACTTAACATCTAATATGTATCTGGCACCGAAAACTTTTTCATTTTCTCCGCTATCTGCTATAACGAGAGCGTTGTATTTTCCCGAATTCAATTTTCCAAGATCTATAACATAGCGGGCGGAGCAGCCCGGGTATATGCGGAACTTTTTCCCTTCGTATCGTTTCATTGCGTTCCCACCTGAATCGGCTACATCAACATAAAGCTGAGGAACTAGCCACCGTTCGCCTACATTTTCTACATCTATGGTTAGGAAGGTCTTGTGGGCTTGAACTTTGAGGGCTTTGTTTGAGAACTGGAGAGCACGGGTTCCTGTATTTTCTATATGTGTGATCATCTGAACGGCATGCCTAAACACAGCCTGAACTCCGATAGTCGCTTTGTCCTTTTTAGGATTCGGAGGTTTCAAAGCATCTTGAGGAATGGGTTCCACCATAATGACGCTCCAGTATGTTCCACGAAAGTCAGATGTCTCTGGAACCGCTATCTCGTAAAAAATTGAGGTTTCTTCGCCAGGAGCTACGGTTACTTGGTTAGGCGTAAATTTGATCCATTTTGCGTTAGATCGCGGCATGCTTCCCGGAGATCCGAAATTGTTCTTGCCGTCTGCAGAAAACATGTAATCTGTTTGATAGATACGAACTGTTTCTGCTTCTTTGCCATTATTTGCAATGACAATATTCCCAGATGTTTGTCCACCTAGCGGAAGGGTTTTATTGACAGTCATTCCATCTGGTAGTTGTATGGCGTATCCCTTATCAGAAAAATATAGGCACAATAATAAAAACAAACAGAAAGACACGAATAATATTTTTTTCATGATTGATCCACCACCGTAAAAGTTATAGGGGCGCTGTACGTTCCTTGGGGCGCCGATATAGACAGTCCAGATATTTTGTATTGTATAGAAATATTTGTTCTGTCGCCGTTTCCACTAAAGAAAAGAACATCAGATTCCCCGACAGCTATGTATAAAGTTCCCCCACGGATTGATCCGGCTCCGCTTCCATTTCCTGTTCGCTTAACGTAAAGAGTAGCACCACTTGCCCACGATGAAGCGCTCTTTCGTATTAAAACATCCCATGCGCCACAAGGGCATTCGGTGCCTGCAATGCTTATTATTGTTGCATCTACAGTGCTTTCAAAACTATCGGCTAGATTGCTTCCGGCACCACCTCTGAGATGGGAAGAATTAATAACTAAATTTGTCCAACCACCAGTTGCATAAATATCGATTTCAATGGCATAGAGGGGCGATTGTAAAGAAACTATGCATAATAAGACAATTAAAATGCATCTTTTTATCACAGCAAGACACCTCGTTTCACTCCAAAGAGACAGGGGGGGAGGGGGAGAGGAACCTCCCCCCTGCCTTAGAACAACTTAGAAAAAATGAGGATTTAGATTACGACATCCGTGAGAGTGAACGTAACTGTTTTCGTTGCTGTGCTTCCCATAACATCTGCAGTGGCATTGGCAGAAAAGGTATAGGTTATTGTTTTGCCACTTTCCGCTACATGTTCAATACCAGTTACTACGTCATTATCAGTTGTCGCTAACTCTACTTGACCTGACGAAGTTCCTCCGGTGGGAGCTTCCAGCTCTACGTAAAGATCAGTTCCCATGGGCATAGCGGTGTCAATTTTAGCTGTAATTTTTTTGCCTTCCTCGTTTGTTGTGATAGCGTATGTCGATGTGCCTTGAGCAGAATCTGGCTCACTTCCAGCGGTTGCTGTGCTGATAATGAGGGGGTCAGGATCTGCACCTAAGCTGATTTCATTTATTGCCTGCACCTGAAATGTTACTGTTTGGGTGGCAGTATTACTTGCCTGTGCCATAGCAACAAATCCGAAAACAGCAAGCGACATTACTAAAAATAGTACCAACGCCTTTCGTGCCTTCATCACATTTCCTCCTTTTTCTTTCTCCGTAGGATTAGTTACCATTTTGCTAGTTGCATGTATTGCCTACTTCTTGTTGCATGGCTTATTGCGCGGCTGTGAAAGGCTTTTTGATTAGCGTTTTATAGATGAAAAAGCGATGCTAAATTTTGTAGAAACCGTATCGAGTGCAGATCATGAGAATAAGCGCTTACGTTGCAATGGGAAAAAAGAGAGATTTCCTTAAGAAGGGATAATTTTCGTAGACAGGCCGTCGCCATTATTACGAAAATTGGTTCAAGCGTTACTAGAAGTGTCGCAATCGATATTCCTTTATACGATCGAACTATTCAAGTGCTTCAAATAATATGTGGGTTAAAATGGACTTAACAGAATAGGAAGAATGGACTACAATATATGAGTTAATAGTATTATTTAATATAATTAAACTGTATCAGTAATAAGTAGTTTTGTCTACCCATTTTAAATAGGTGTAAAGAAAAAAACATTGGGACTTTAATTATTTTTTGTGAGGAAAAATAAAAAGACATAGAGGGGATTATGAGTGAATTCTCACAGATGTTTTTCCTGTTTGGGCGGGGAATGTTTGGCGGGAGTTGAAAGGGTTGGCTTGTTTGGGTGATTGGAGCTTCGATTGTAATTTTGCTAAGTCGAAAGCTGTTACAATTGTTGTTGAAAATTAAGGGAGGACTGCGAGTGGCGATACCGATCGCTCTTAACATTCAGGTAGTTGTTTGTCTTTCCCTTCACGTTTCCTACACCTTGCAAACGAATCTCCTCTCCACCATATCAGCGCCCCCTATTTCAACATGCAGCAAGCCTCCGTTTGCCCAGAATCCCTGGCGTTCGTAGAACTTTATGGCGGATTCGTTGCCGTCTAACACCCACAGTGCAATGCGGAGAAAACTATTTTCGGAGGCGTATTTTTTTACTTCCTTCATGAGGGCGTGTCCGCAGCCCTTCCCCCAAAACTCGGGCAGACAGTATATTGATACCAATTCGAGGTTTCCTTCATACCCTTTGTAGCGGGACGGGCAAACGCTTGCGCAGGCTATTACTTTGTTTTCTTGCAAAACAACCCATGCGGTGGTTGTACTTCCGTCAGACAGAATAGTAGAGAAGAGTTCGACCCAATGGTCGTCTCTGAGGTTTTGAAGGTAATCTGCGGGAATCAATTCGCGATAGGCCTCTCTCCAAGCTTGGGCATGGATGTAGCTCTTTTCCTGGGCGTCGCTGGGTACAGCTTTTCTTACGGTAAATTCGTTCGACATCTTTTTCCCCTCGCTGCTGTTTGTGATTTGGTGTGCGGAAATTTTATTATAACGGTAATGCCATCAAATATTCCGAGCTGTATCTTCCATCGCGATATTTGAAGGAGTTTTTGCGGACTCCATAAATTTCGAATCCAAACTTTTTGTAGAGGGAAAATGCACGGATGTTGTCTGCGACGACCTCTAACTCCACCTGTTCATAGCCCATCTTTCTGGCTTCGTCGATAATCATTCCCATTATGGTAAAACCGATACCTTTCCCCCAGAAATCTTTTAGAACGCACATTCCCAACACTGCTCTGTGACTGCATTTATCGCATTCCACTACAGGGGATATTCCAGTGAGCGCCACGAGCTTTTCATCAAAGTATGCGGAAATCATTATGGCCTTTGGGTTCTCTGCCTGCTTCGACAAAAAATCTCGCTCTTCCTCAACAGTCATTCTGATCTCATCTTCGTATCTCAGCAAATATTCGGTTTCGGAGCTTGTCTGCTTCATGTGGTTCAAAACATCGTGCGCGTGTTCTTCAGTCGGCGAGAGGAATGTGAAATATTCCCCATTTTTTATCTGTAAACTGATTGTGTCGATTCTCATGATGTCCTCCTTCAAGTGAGTGGAGTACGAAAGAGTTGAGGCATGATTATTAAATATATGAGTATAGTATAGCGCTATTTTTGTTTTGCAAGAGAGAGAGGAACGCGTAATAAAATCGTAATAAAAGCCAGTCGATAATCAATTGATGTACAATATATATTAATTTGCGTATTTGTTACGTCTTTACGTCTTTGGTGGTCTGGCAACGATATGCGCAGAGAAGAAGCGGAGAATGTAAATCCTCAGCTATAATTCAAAGAGAAGCTGAAGTTAGTTCCGTCTGGGCGATGCTGGTTGTTTCTTTGGTATCATTTGTAGCGGCATATTTGATTGGCTCGGACACTGTGGCCACGATGGCTTTATCAGCCAAACTGAGAGCTTTGATCACTGTGGCCACGATGGCTTTATCGGCTAACCTGGTCGCTTCATTCGATGCGGCCTTGTCACCAGCTTCAACGGCATCAGCAGAAGAGACTATTTCAATTACTTCACAGGAGGAAGCCCAATGAAGATTCTTCATACATCAGACTGGCACCTGGGACGCTCCCTTTACGGGCGCAAACGCTACGACGAGTTTTCCCAATTTCTAGGCTGGCTCGGCACAACTATCGAAGCCGAAAATGTCGACGCACTGCTCGTCGCCGGAGATGTTTTTGACACGAGCACTCCCAGCAACCGCGCTCAGGAGCTTTACTACAACTTTCTCTGCACAGTCTCTCGTTCCTGTTGCCGGCACGTTGTCATTATTGCAGGAAACCACGATTCCCCCTCATTCCTGAACGCTCCGAAAGAGATTCTCAAAGCTCTGAACGTCCACGTTGTGGGTTCCATAACAGATAACCCGGAAGACGAAATTATCGTGCTGAGAGATAGAAGCCAAAAGCCGGAAGCCATAGTCTGCGCGGTTCCATATCTTCGGGATAAAGATATTCGCGTTGTCGAGGCCGGCGAAACGATTAAAGATAAGAATGAGAAGCTCATCGAAGGCCTTACAAATCACTATGGAACCGTCTGTGACATTGCCGAGAAGAAGCGCGCCGAGTTTAAGAAAGATAGCGGAGTAGATATTCCAATTATCGCAATGGGGCACCTTTTCACGGTGGGAGGCAAAACGGTGGACGGGGATGGCGTCAGAGAGTTGTACGTCGGCTCACTGGCTCACGTGGCGGCCGACCGCTTCCCTTCGTCTATCGACTACCTGGCGTTGGGACACCTCCACGTTCCTCAGCGTGTGGGAAATACTGATCACATCCGTTACTGTGGCGCTCCCATCCCTATGGGCTACGGCGAGGCCCGTCAGAATAAAAGGGTGAATATTGTTGAATTCAACAGCACGACGCCAGACGTTCGCGACATTCCGGTTCCGTGCTTTCAGCCTTTGGAACGCATCGTGGGTTCCCTTGATGAAATAGAGTCGAAAATTGAGGAACTCAAGGGGCAGGGCAGCTCCGCGTGGCTTGAGATCGAGTATACGGGCACGAGCGTTGTTGGAAACCTGCGAGAGGTTCTGGAAGAGGCAATCTCGGGCAGTTCCATGGAAATTAGGCGAATAAAAAACAGACAGATTATTGAAAATGCCACCCTTACTCTTGAGGAAAGCGAGACCCTCGACGATATGACAGTGAACGACATTTTTGAACGCTGCCTTGATGACTACGGCGTTCCTCAGGAAGAGCGGGAAGAGCTTATCACGGCATATAACGAGATAGTCAGGTCTCTTTATGAAGACGACGTTAACGCGGAATAGGGAGGCTGAACATGAAAATTCTTGAACTCCGATTTAAAAATCTGAACTCCCTCTACGGAGAGTGGCGTATAGATTTTACAGATCCAGCATATATGGCGAACGGCCTCTTTGCAATCACAGGGCCTACAGGCGCCGGCAAATCCACCATACTTGACGCAATCTGCTTGGCTTTGTACGGGGCGACTCCTCGACTCGGGCGGATCACGAAGAGTGGCAACGAAATCATGTCTCGTCAGACGGCGGAGTGCTTTGCAGAGGTTGTTTTCGAATCTCAGGCAGGGCGTTTTCGTTGTTTCTGGGAACAACATCGCGCCCACGGCAAAACTGATGGAAACCTCGTCGATGCACATCATGAGATCAGCGAAGTGAAAGACGATGGGCCAGGCAAAGTTATAGAGTCGAAAAAGAGCCTGGTTCCGGGCGTTATCGTAGATAAAATTGGAATGGATTTCGACCGATTTACAAGATCAATTCTCCTTGCGCAGGGCAGCTTCGATACCTTCCTGAAGGCCAATCCGGAGCAAAAATCTGAAATACTCGAACAGATAACCGGCACCGAGATTTATTCTGAAATTTCACGGCGTGTCCAGAAGCGTCATAGTAGAGAAAAAGATGCGTTAGGCCTGCTGGAAGCCGAGGCTTCTGGCATTGAACTTCTCACTCCCGAGCGGGAATGCGAGATTGGGCACGAGATAGCCGAAAAACGCGAAGAAGAGGCAGCACTCGCCGATCAGCGGGAGAAAATGGAGCGCGCCCTTTCATGGCTGAAAGATATAGAAGCACTTCATGAAGAGATTGCTTCCCTCTCTAAGGAATCCGCGAAGCTCACATCCGAAATTGAAGAGTTCAAACCGGAGCGTGAGCGCCTTGACCATGCCCAGAAAGCGGCCGAACTTGACGGCGAATATGCCAGGCTGGCAGAGGTTCGGAAGATTCAGAGCGATGATAGCGCTTCGTTGGAAAAGCTGGAAGGGGAGCTTCCCGGGCTTGAGGGTTCCTTTAAAGAGTGTGAAGAGAGCTTGAAAAAAGCAGAGCAGCAGACCCAAAAAGCCAAAGACGAGCTGAACCAAGAGGTTCCTCTCATTAAAAATGTGCGTTTGCTCGACCAAAATCTCGCCCTGAAAGGGGAAGACGTCGAATCGTGCGCCAAGAAGTGTACAGGGGATGCCGAGGCGATTGAGGCAAAGGAGAAGGAGAGGAACGTAACACAAGAGGAGCACAACAGAGCTGACGAAAAGTTGAAAGCTGTTCAAGAATACCTTGAGGCTCACTGCGAAGATAAGGGGCTGGTGAGCGGCTTTACGGGAATAGAACAGCAGCTGGCCCATCTTGGTAGCGAGCAGAAGGCCATTATTCAACAAGAGACGAAGGCGCAACAGGCTCAGGCACAGCTTGCCGATTGTTGTAAAAGGCTGAGAGAGTGCGGCAGAAAGAACGACGTTTTCAAGAAGCAGGTTGAAGAAGCTGTCAAGGCTCACGAAGAGGCACAAAAAGAGCTTGAAACTCACTTGGCAGGGCGATTGCTTCGTGAATATCGCGCCGAAAAAGAGGCATTATTGCGAGAGATGATTCTCCTTAAAAAGATAGCGCAACTTGAAGATTACAGAGCAGAACTCGAAGACGGCAAACCGTGCCCACTCTGTGGAGCTACGGTCCATCCCTATGCGGAGGGGAATGTTCCCCTCCCTGATGGAACGCAGAAGAAGATCGATGAGCTGACGGGGCTCATAGAAGCGGCAGAAGCTTTGGGCGAAAACGTAAAAGAGCGTGAAGCAGCTGAGCGGGAGGCTACGAGCAAACTAAAAGAGTTGGAAAGCGATGCTCGGCTCGTTACACAAGAGAAGGAAAGGGCGGAAAAAGATCTCTCAGACTTGAATGAGACGCTACAAAAGATGAGAGACGACTATGATCGCTTAAAGGTAACTGTATCAGAGAAACTTCACCCCCTCGGCGTCGACCTCACATCAGAGACAGACGTTTCTCCGTTGCGTGGGGTGTTGCATGAACGGCTCGAAGCATGGCAGGCCCATGTCGATGAAAAAGAAAAAATAGAAAGAGAGCGTTTTCAGTTTGAAAAAACGTTGGGGAAGCTCGATGGTGAAATTGAGACGCTGAAGAAGGATTTGGCAGAGAAAAAACAGGCCTTACAGTCGGCTCAAGATGGATATACGAGCGCAATGGCTGAGCGCCAGAAGCTCTACGGAGATAAAGACCCCGACAAAGAGGAAGAGCGCATGAACCAACAGATTGCCAAGGCTGATGAGGTAGAGAGAGAGGCACGAAATCAGCTTAACCTAGCGCAACAGAAGCTGACCGCAACGAAGGCAAGCATAGAGTCGCTCAGTAAGAAGATTGGGGAGAGAGCGTCGCTGCTTGACGAGCTCGAGTCGGCGTTTCATATCTCTTTGCATGCGGGCGGGTTCGGCGACGAGGCGCGGTTCCTTCAGGCTCGCCTTACATCTTCGGAACGGATGGCACTGGCAAACAGGGCAAAGAGCCTCGACAACCGGCAGACGGAACTCAAGGCCAAAGAGGAAGACCGCAAAGAGCGTTTGGTGGCTGAAATTGCCAAAAAGGTGACGGATGAGGGGCGTGAAAAGCTTGAACCCCAATTCAGGGAGTGCGAAGAAAATCTGAAGCTTCTTCGTGACGTTATTGCGGGGTTGAAACAGCAACTTGTCTCGAACAGCCAGAATAAAGAGCGCATGAAAGAGAAGCAAGGGGCCATTGAGGAGCAGAAAAAAGAGTGCAATCGATGGGCTAAACTGCATAGTCTCATAGGGTCGGCAGATGGTAAAAAGTACCGGAATTTTGCGCAGGGGCAGACCTTCAAATTGATGGTGTCTCATGCCAATCGACAGCTTGCGAAAATGACAGATCGCTACCTTCTGATACAAAATGAGGAACAGCCGCTGGAGCTTGATGTTATCGACAACTACCAGGCGGGGGAGGTCAGATCGACGAAAAACCTCTCTGGTGGAGAAACCTTTATTGTGAGCCTTAACTTGGCTCTCGGACTCTCGAAGATGGCGAGTCAGAATGTGAGGGTCGATTCGCTCTTTTTGGACGAAGGGTTTGGAACGCTAGATGAAGACGCCTTGGAAACCGCTCTCGAAACCTTAGCTGGCTTACAGCAGGAGGAGAAACTCATTGGTGTGATTTCGCACGTATCCGCGCTGCGAGAGAGGATCAGCACGCAGATTGAGGTGGAGCCGGTGTCGGGTGGGAAGAGCAGACTGACGGGCCCGGGGTGTTGTGAGGGCGCGTAGGGTTGCTATAAAGGCTATGGAAGAGGCCGAAGTGGCTAAAGCAAAGCGGCCGGAACCGGAGCGAGCGGCTTTTTAGTAGATAACGCAGGCGTTACTGATCTGCTTGAAGTTAAAAGACGAAAGAAAAGGAACAGAAAGGATAGGGTTTGTTTGAACACACGCATAAAGTAAGAGACGTTATTTGCTATTGTAGCTTATTAAGGCTTGTTACAGCCGCTCTGGTTTGACTTCTCTTGTTGGTTTGTACATAATTAGATACAAAGATACATTTGAAAATTATAAAGTGTATTTTGATACTTTATAAGTAGATTTGTGCCTTGAGTTTATTTGGCTCTTTTTATTGTGAAAGGAGGTTAAAGAAGTGATTCCTTATAGGGAAGAAAAGCTTAAAAATGCGATTGCCTATTTTTCTTCAGAATTTTATTCTCGAAAAAAATACTTTCCGCGACAGACTTGGATATATAAATTTCTTACCCTTCTTGATTTTAGAATGCTGAAGAAAACAGGAGTTCCGTGTATTGGCCTAGAATATAATGCAATGAAATATGGCCCAGTTCCTCCCTTATTATATGATGCACGAAATGAACTAAAAACTGATAAATATCGATTTGTTACAACGAGTGATGGCGGAAGCAAAGTTGAGCCCCTTGATGAGCCTGACCTGGATTACTTTTCTGACAATGAACTTGATGTAATGGATGGGATATTAGACGCATATACTCAAGATGATGTCGACCTTGAAACATTGATAAAGGATGCCCATAAAGAAATAAAAGCTTGGAAAAAAGCCTGGGCGATTGCAGAAAAGGTTGGACGAGGGAAAATACCTATGGAGTATGAAGATGAATTTGATGACCTATTTCAGAAAGCAGAGGAGGACCTAACTCCTGAGGAAGAGCGTTTCTTATGTTATAGAGATATAGCGGCTATGGAAGAGGCCGAAGCGGCTTTTTAGCCAGTATATAAAGTTATGGTTATAGGAGATGTTTTTGTTTGGGAACAATACCCATACAATTACGAAGGAAAGCAAAAACGACGTTGGTTTATTTATTTAGGGGCATATAGATATACTCCAGATCCTTTAAATTCTGATTACCCTGTTATGATAATAGCTCCAACAACAACTACACAAACACATTATTACGAAATAGGATCATCTTGATCAACGCACCCTCATGTACGTTTTAAACCAGAAGAAAATTTTGGCTTCTCTGCAGAATGTGTTCTTGATCTTGCTATAGAAAATATAGTAGCTGAACATATTCTTATGAAGGCAGAAAAAGATGGTCAAATAGAAATAAAAGGAAACCTTCCACATACAAAGCTTAGGGAAATCTATACGAAAATATGTGATTCACAGGGTTACTCTCCAATAGCGAAAAGGCAAATTCGTGATAACTTGAATAGAGCAGGCGTTACCGGTTTGCCTAAAGTTAAAAGACGAAAGAGGGGCAGATCTCGATAAGAGATTGTTCCTTTTTCTCTTTTCAAATTTTGCTGCTCGTATATGAGTAACAAATGAACTTCATTAGTTCGTTGACTTTTTTGTTAACTTCCCCTAATGTTTAATTGTAGAAAAACACTGATAATTTCTTAACTTAATACTTTTTCGGAGTCGAAGACTGTTGATGTAAGCAACAACTTTTAAAAAGATTAAGGGGGATGTTGTCATGTTTACTGGTGTGAATTTGTGGGAGGTTCTTTCCAATCTCAAAAAGTGTAAATGGGTTGATCTGACTCACGAATTTGGAGGAGATACTCCTAGGTGGCCAGGTTTTGAACCTGAAAAGATCGAGACACTTTTCAATATAGAAGAACACGGTATTTTTGTTAATAAATTTGCTTTTCCTGGGCAGTATGGTACCCATATGGATGCCCCTGGCCATTTTGCTAAGGGAGGAAGACTTGTAGATAGCATCGAGCTTAAAGAAATGGTTTTGCCAATGGTCGTAATAGATTGCTCCGAAAAGGTACGAAAAAACATTGACTATGAAATGACGATTGAAGATATTGGGGAGTGGAAATCGAAATACGGAAAAATTCCCGAAGGTTCATTTGTTGCGATGAGGACAGATTGGAGTAAAAATTGGCCCGATCAAAATAAGTACTTAGGTAAAGACAGCGAAGGAAATGCCCATTCTCCAGGGTGGTCTTTTGAAGCTTTGAAATTTTTGTACGAAGAAAGAAAAATAAGTGCCAATGGACATGAACCATTCGATACGGATGCGTCGGTGACCCAGGTAAAATATGGATTCCAGGGAGAAAATTATATTCTTCATCAAGATACCTTTCAAATAGAAGTAATGACTAACCTTGACCAGGTACCGCCAAAGGGAGCTATAATTTTTTGTATAGTGCCGAAAGCTAAAGAAGCTCCAGGGTTTCCAGTGCGTGCTTTCGCAATAGTAAACGAGTAAAGTTAAACAAAGGACAGAGAAAATACTATCCTCTGTCCTTTGTAGTATGACTATGTGTTTCATCTAGTTTTTGTCTTTTGCTATGTATCTATGCTTTTTGCCCTTTCCCCCATTTACACAGAATAATAAAGATATTAAGCAGGGGGAATAGAAGTATAAGTGAGAATGCAAACACAATACCTTGCAGGTCAGCTATCTTTCCAACAATGGCCATAGTAAGGCCGCTGAGGCCGTACGCAACTCCCATCAGAAGAGATGTGGCCGTACTTTTTGATTCCGGAGCCAATTCCTGAGCCTGGGCAACGAGAATTGGAGACGAAGATATTAGTAAGGCGTTCCCTACAAGAAAAAGAACGAAGGCCTGCCAGCCTTCAAAGAATAATTCAGGAAAAATAAGTAAAGGGCAGGCTCCTTGGGCAAAAAGTAAAACCTTCTTGTTCCCGTATTTTAAAGCTGCCTTTCCGGCCAGAAGGGGAGATACAACTTTAGCTAACTGGAGAAGGAAAAGAGAAAATCCTACCTTTTCAATGCCTCCCCCCCGAAGAGCGATAAGAAGGGGAAATAAAAACTTTATTCCGTGGTTGGTCATATCTCTAAAGAAAGTAACAGTCCAGATCGGCCAAATATCACTAAAAATATGTTTCGTAGTCTTAAGAAAATGACCTGACTGTTGTTTTTTAATCTTTTCTTTTATTTTATGTACCGATGGAACCAGTATCCAGAATAATATTCCTGTAATGGTTACTGGAACGACAGGAATCATGTTAAGTGGCCAATCATGGCAGTATTTAAAAAGAAATGTTGCATAAAGTGGACTAGCAGAACTTGCTAGAATTCCCACAGTACTAAAAAAAGCGAGCTGAAGAGGCAATTTTTCCAAACTTCCAATATATCCTATGGAGCCGTGCCCCTGAGGGTGGTAGACGGCACTGCCCAACCCCCATATCGACACAAGAATCAAAGTAACTCCGTAAGAAGGAGCCGAAGGAATGAGCGAGGCTCCAAGTGCTGTTAAAATTGGCCCCCAGACGATCATGACTGGACGGGATGTTATGTCTGAAACAAAACCCAAGAACGGCTGGAGAAACATGTTAAATAGTCCAGGCAAAGAAGTCAGTATCCCTGCTTGAGTTACAGAAAGTCCCAGCCTTTCTATCAAAAAGGGCAGAAAAGTCTGCAAAAAAGAGGTGTGCAGATCGTTAAAAAAATGTTGTAAATAAATGAGCGAAAGCTTTTTGTTAGCTGTCATCTTAAGATGTTTTATCAATATAATCTCCTCTATCTATTTTCAATGGCTGTTTTAATTCTGTTGAGTCCTTCGGTGATTGTGGATCTGGGAGCCGCTATGGTCATTCTGGCAAACCCCTCTGTTACTTTGCCGAATTCTGCTCCGTTGTTCATTCCAACGCCAGCTTTATGAACAAGAAATTTCTGAAGTTCCTCTGAAGACAATCCCAGTTCCCTGAAATCGATAAGGGGAACATATGTCCCTTCCGGTTTGATTAGTTTAATAGCGGGAATATTTTCTCTAAGAAACTCTCCGACGAAACGTAAATTTCCGCTGAGATACTCAATTAGTTCTTCTAGCCATTCTTCCCCAGTTGAATAGGCGGCGGCAATGGCTTCTGCTCCAAAGACTGTAACCCCGGCAAGGTGCATTCCAGAGATAAGGTCGTTGTATCTATCTCTAAGATCTTTATTGGGAATTACGACCACAGCAGAACGGAAGCCGGCAAGGTTAAACGTCTTACTGGGTGAAAAACTTGTTATGGTTCTTTCTTCTATATCTCGTGAGATGCTTGCTATTGGAATATGCTTATTGCCTTCGTATACAATGTCTGAATGAACATCGTCAGATACTATAGTGATGTTATTTTTAAGGCATATTTCAGCTATTTCCTCGAGCTCTCTCTTTTGCCATACTCGCCCTGAAGGATTGTGAGGGTTGCAGAGAAAAAGCATTTTTACCCTGGAATTCAGCTTAGCTTTCAGATCATCGAGATTCATGAAAAAGCGCCCGTTGTCGAGAACGAGAGGATTATCTGTTATCCTTCGGCCATTTTCTTCGATGATGTGATAGAAAGGGGCGTAGATTGGTGATTGGATAACAACCCGATCGCCTGGTCTTGTCATGGCAAGCATAGAAAAGACAAGAGAGGGAGTAACGCCTGGAGAGTGGCAAATCCATTCCTTTTTGATATTCCAACCATGGCGGCGAGACATCCAAGAAATAATGGCATCATAAAAATCATCAGGTCTGTTAGGGTATCCGAAAATTCCGTGATCGAGTCTTTTTTTCAGGCGTTCAATCACTTCAGGTGGGGCTTTAAAATCCATGTCGGCTTTCCAAAGAGCTAGAATATCAGGATCACCGAAAACCTTGCCGAGATTATCCCATTTTTGACAAGCTGTACCTCTACGTTCTATTACGTGATCAAAGTTGTATTTACCCATGTGTCTATTCTCCTATGTCAAATGTGTTTTTTCGCGAAGGGGTGCCCATTTTCATGCGTTGGCAGCGGTGAAACATGAGAATTCCCGAGAAGAGAGGTTCGCAAAACATTCTAATATCATGATACTACTTTCAAGAATGGAGTGCCAGTTAAGCGCTCATCCCGAAAACTCCAAATAGAGTCACCCCTTTCACGGTTAGATTTTTTTCACCCCAAAAACTTCAAAAATTTTTCACTTTTTGTTTTTTCAGCGTCACGAGCACACTTATATAGGTAGAGGGAGTCTATTTTTTATATCAGAAAGAGGGGAAGTTACATGACAGACCAAACACTTCTAAACGACACTCGTGATTTTTGGTGGACATGCGTAGACCTCTGCGTCATTCGTGACAAAGACCTTTCTCCTATCGACAAAACCGTCTACGCCGTTCTTTGCAGTTTCGCATCCGTAGGCGAGAGAAAATGTTTTCCCAAAGTGGCAAAAATTGCCGCATATGCGGGGTGCTCAGTGCGCTCCACTCAAGAGAGCCTGAAACGGTTGCAATCTAAAAAATATCTGAGGCGGAATCCTCGGTACAAAAATAAGCGCCAGCTTTCTTCGGAATATATCCTTATCGGCCACCGAGCTGGGGGCGCATCGTCTGCAAGGATGCACGACGTGCACCAGGGGGATGCAGCAAACGAAGTAGCGGAACTAGAATCACTTGAACTAGATACTTCTCTTTCAGAGAAGCGGGAGGAACCCGCGAAAGCACGCTTGAAACAAACAGACGTGGGAGCAGACTTGGAAGCGGACTTAGAAACGGCCTTAAAAGCGGTTCCTCAAGCAATGCGCGCGACGGTAGAGTATTTCTTACTTAAGACTGGAAGAAAGGAAATCACTCTACGGGAACTTTCCGCAATCAAAGCCCTCGAAAAAATTCATGTCCCTGCACGGGTGAACCATGAGATCGCAAAGGCTGTGTCACGATACGAAAAAAGGAAACGTCCGCTGCACACGCTCACCCTCGAATACATTTACGAAAGCTTGAAATACCAGACTTCAGGGCGGAGGGGCAGATCTGAAACGCAAAGGACTTTGACATCTGATGACCCATACGAAAAACAGCGAACGTCTGATTTAAAAGAGTGGGAGGCCAGTCAGCAGAAGGCTCTGCTTGAAAAATACGGAGGTGAGTTGTCATGACAAACGGGGTTCTCTCGTACGTGCAGCGACTTTTCAAAAATCCATCAATAACGGAATCGGATTTATACGGTTCCATGGGAGATTTCATACAGGCTGAAGAGCAGCAACGATTCTGCGCCACGTGTTCGGGAATCGCTCTGTGCAAATACAAAGGGCTCCGATGGTCAGTTTCAGCGAAAAAAATCTTCGGACGGAAAATAATTGTTGCCGAGTTGGGAAAGTGTGTGAACCGCGAGAGAAAGAGTCGGCAGCGGAAAATGGAACGGCTTATTCGGGCGAGCAAGATTCCAAAAGCCATGAAACGCTGTACTTTCGACACCTTCATAACGACCGGAGACCCCATGATCAGAACGGCGAAGGGGCTGGCAATGGCGAGTGTGGAAGACGGCGCCTCCATAATTCTGGGTGGAGGAACAGGTGTGGGGAAGACCCATCTTGCCATCGCCATGGTGCAAGAAACTGTGAGTCGGGGCAGAGAGGCCCTATTCGTGCCGGTGGTGGATTTGCTCGACGAAATTCGGTCAGGCTACGATGAAGGAACCGCAGACGCGATTCAAGAGGCAGTGAAGGAGGCGGATTGCGTGGCTTTCGACGATTTGGGGGCGCAGAGATCGACGAGTTGGGTGAGTGAGCGGCTTTTTTCTGTTATTGACGCGCGATACAGGTTGGGGAAGCAGACAGTCATAACAACAAATGCGTGCTCTATGTCGCAGCTTGAAAAAATGTTGGGAGAAAGGGGCGCGCGGATCGTTTCGCGACTAACGGAAATGGCGCAGCCCCTGTTTATTAAGGCCCGGGATTTCAGAACACGCAAAAATGTGCAGCAGCGCCTTCCTGTTGGGAAGTAGCGGTGGCGTGCATTTGTTTTAATCATGCAGCAGTGGGATCAGGATGTGAAGATGGGGTTTCAGCTTTAATATCTATACCGAGTTCTTGTGCGATTGCAACTTGAAGCATCAAACTATAATTTTTTATTCCCGCTTCTTTGGCGGCACGATCCATCCATGCAGGTATTGTAAGCGTCTTTTTTACGCTGTATTCTTTTACAGATGCGCGAATGAGTGGCATCCAAACATCAACAAGTACGCAGATTGTTCCTTTTTTCTGTGGCAAACTTTTAATAGATGACGGAGCGGGAATTGATTCGCCATCAACTTCCATGCCGTAGAGATGTAGTCCCAACGCTTCTTTTGCGCATTTGATAGCATTTGTTTCATCTTTGCCTACCGTAACACAGCCAGGCAAATCGGGAAATGTTACTCCCACTTGGTTTTCTTCATAGTGAAAAAGTGCTGGGTAAATATAGCGGTCTGCCATTGTCATATTCCTCCTCTGGGGCAGGAATCGTTACTTGAGTCGTATCCCTGCTTGTTTCTCAATGCTTTTTAGTAAGGCTCCTGAAATATCTTTTTCTGGATGTTTTACCGTAACTTTTCCTTTTTTATGAGGGTGTTTAAATTGGACGTGATCTCCAATGGAAGCAACTTTCTCCCATCCTTTTGCTTTCAGCATGGCAATGATTTCTCTTGACGATATCGTACGACCCAATCCACAGCCCCCTTTTTGATGTTTCTATTGTAGCTTTTTAATACGTATTGTCAATACGTATTAAAAAGCTAGTAGGGGCTTCCCTTGAAAGTGTGTTGTTGATTTTTGATGGATCTGCGGTTCCGATAGTGTCGGCAAGTGTAACGCCGTCCACTCCTATTTCAAAAACGGTATCTAAAATCTTTATTACGGCTTCAGGGTCAATGGCTCCTTCGAAGGGGCAATCAAAGTTGACATGTATATCAGTACGTGTCGATAGGTTACAATCTATTTTAGTACGTTCTAATACGCACTAAAATGAGACATGACTTACCGTATTCTAGAGGCTGTGGTTCTGACATGAGAGGAAGCTAATTTAAGTTAAAGCCAAAATTTTACTATATTTATAACTCGAAATTTTAAAAATGGAAGTAACTATAATGATTCCTTCCCTTATTTTTAACTAAATTTCGTCTCCTTCACAGCTTATAGCAATTTTTTGTATAAAATTTGGTTTCATAACGTCAAGCATGCTTTTATGTCTATCAAATGTTTCTTTCAATGTGGAATAAGGAATAAATTTGCATATTTTCGGGAGCGGTTTCTTCAATTTTGCAAAAGTAGGCCTCATGATTTCCTCAAAAACCTTATCTTGCCTTTCATCTGGCGCGACCAAAAAAAGCTTTATATTGATATTAGGTTGCATGCATATAAGATCTGACATTCTCAGCAAGCCTGAATAAATGGACGTTGTATGTTCCACTTCAAAAGCAGCCTCAATAGAATCTCCTTGAAGCCATAGAACATCAATTAGCTGAATTGTTCTATTGGTGGCATCATCAAACTGATTAGGCAACTCGGTTCGCATACCTTTTATATCCTTAAAGAGTTTTCCGTTGAACTCTTTGTTTTTATCATTTCGTGCTACCCACACATCTAAACCAAGCCTAGAACCAATCTCAAGAAGCAACCATTGAATTTGTTCGTGGGTAACGGTGTTTCCCTCAGGTTTTTGAATATTCTTCAACTCGGGCGAATGAGTCTCTTCATTGTTTTCTGTTTCTGGAATAGTTACAATACCGTTCTTTGTTTCATATGTTTTAGGTGTTCTAAAATATTTCTTTTTATCAAAATCCCTAGATACAGGATTATCCTTTGCTTTAATGATTTCTTTGATTATTAATTCGCCATCGTGCGGATGAAATTTTTGTGGTGAACCTCTAAGGAATCCACCCCAGGCACTTGATGACGTCAGCTTTTCGTAATTGAGATGCTCTATTAAGTTACGTGGAACAGCCGCTTCGGGAGTAAGTTTATGAACTACTTTGACATTGAATCGAACGGGGAATAGTTGATTTTCCCATATAGGTTTATTGTCAATAAAAACCTCTGACATTACTTCCAAAACTCCAATAAATCTTTGGACGCCAGTTATATAGCAGATAAAGTAATCTCCAGCTTTGACCCTTTTGCATGTTGTTTTACGTGTTTCTCTGAAACCAGAGACGTTAGCCCCGGCCTTAAGAAACTCTTCCCAAGTTTTTCCAGTAAATGAATCTAACCAATACGATCTCCCCATATGAATCGCCTTCCTTAAAATAAACTGCATTAGGAAAATGTATCTTTCACTTAAAATATTAAGTTAATTTAAACAAATAAGCAAGGAAACTCTAGATAATTTGAAAATCTAACGTTTTTTGCTGTTTTTTAATCGGTTGGTGAGATTAGTGTAAAGATCTATTTTGCATAGCAAAACGCCATTCATATTGTGTGGTTTTGTGCTACAATAATATTGTATAAATAATCACGAAAAATACAATTGTATTTGATAAGGCAATATTCCATTTTTATATTCTAATAAAAATCTTATTAATGGAGGCTGCAGAAAATGGGATCTAATTCAATTTCCGAAGATTTAATGTTTAATACGATAAGATTGAAGACAAAAAATGGTTCATTAGGAACGGGGTTTTTTTTCAACTTTCTTATTGATGATTCTATCATTCCAGCAATCATCACAAATAAACATGTAATAAATAATAACCCCAAAGAAGATGTGACCTTTTTTTTACATTTGAAAGAAAAAAATAAATCTACAGAAGAAAATTTTCAGGTAAATTATTGTACGGATTGGATATTCCATCCTACTCAAGATTTATGCATGGCGTTTGCAAACCCCATGTTTGAAAAAGTTAAAGATCTTACGAAAAAGGATGTATTTTTTAAAGCTATCAATGAAGGTTTTGTTTACAATGAGTCTCAATTGAAAGAATTAAGAGCATTAGAAGAAGTAGTGATGGTAGGTTATCCTATTGGGTTGTGGGATAAAAATAATAATCTTCCTATTTTCAGAACAGGATCTACTGCTTCTCATCCGGCTTATGATTTTAATGAGAAGGGAATTGGGTTAGTTGATATGGCATGTTTCCCAGGATCTTCTGGCTCTCCTATCTACATCATGAATGAAATAAGTTATATTGATAAAAAAGGGACCATCCACATGGGATCAAGTAGACTGATATTTTTAGGGATTTTATATTCAGGAGCATCTCTAGATGCAAAAGGGGAAATTTTAGTTGAAAGTATTCCTACTCAACAAACAATATTTTCTAAAACAAAATTAATGACAAATTTGGGTTACTATATAAAAGCACATGAATTAAGTGAATTTCGTGAAACTATTAAGCAAAAGTTGAATAGCGTTATTCGTAAAGAGTGAGATTCCCATTCATGAATAATTCATGAAAGTTGCAAAGAGATTGTTAAAAATTGATAGAACTAATTAGAAATAACAATGAGGCTGTATGAGTATGTGATTGATATGAAAAAAAGGAAGATGTTTAGTCATAAGGTTTTTTAATCTAATTCTAATACTTGGTTTAGTAGAAGATGTTGAACAATAAATTAATGTAAGGATAGATGACAATGGATATATTTTCTAATCGTGAAATTGCATCTTGTATTTGGCTGGTTGTTCTAATTGTCTTTGCCTTTACATGGCATCAATCAAGAGAATCAGCTTTATATGTAATAAAAGCGGCACTAGCACCTAAGATACGTATTATATTTATTATTATGATAGCTTCAGGAGTTGTTATTATTCTTTTAGGTTCTCGTATGCCTATTTGGAAATGTGGTTATATAAAAGATATTTCTATTTGGGTGATATTTGTTGGGATCACTGAATGTTTTGGAGCTATAACAAATGAAGATAACGATGAGTACTTTATTGATATGCTTAAAAAGAACTTTAAAGTGGTGACTCTTTTCGAATTTTTTTTAAATACGCATTCATATAGTCTTATAAATGAATTAATATTATTACCGATTTTAACATGTATTTGTATAATTATTGTTACTAACCAAGATGAAAAATGGAAAGTGAGATATGGTGCTTTAGCTGTTTTGTGCTTTATTTTATTTTGGGTGTTAATGGATACGTTTAAAAATTTCATTAATGAATATACGAATATAAACATGATAGATTTATGTATAA
This sequence comes from Aminobacterium sp., assembly GCF_034926885.1. Taxonomy (NCBI): domain Bacteria; kingdom Thermotogati; phylum Synergistota; class Synergistia; order Synergistales; family Aminobacteriaceae; genus Aminobacterium; species Aminobacterium sp. The sequence goes on along the minus strand of NZ_JAYFQR010000003.1, from coordinate 120,371 downwards.
GCTTTCTTATACCTATTATACTTTCTTTTCAATATGTTCCAATTGCTTATGGTCTTGCTGTTATGACAAAGTATGAGACACTGTTCATTCGTATGAGTTCGAAAGAGCCTGAAGATTCTGTGATTACGAGGCGGCATAGATGGAAGATTTTTAAAATGTGTAGGTTTTCGTGCAGAAAAATAAGTATTTTTGAGAAAAAGTATGTATGTAAGATGTACCGTGGCATGAGTGACAGCGATTTTGATAGTTTAGTTAACAAATTTAATATGTTGCTATAGTAATAAATTTGTCTATTTCAATAATATATATACATAAAGTTTAACAGTGCTCTTTTAGGTGATATTGTTTATGTTTATAGTGTTATGTAGCTGGAAGAGGACAACTCTTTGTTTTCTTTGAATCATGTTCGTATGATGTTGAATTTTTTTAATGCTGATAGAGTGAGTTAGCACCATCGTCAGGTAGTGTTGTGCTCATTTAAAACTGATCTATTGTTGTCCAATTCAAGTTTGGCGCTGTGTCTATTCGTAATTTTAGAGCGTTATATCTTTAGCTAAATTAGGGAAAAATTCTCAATCCATATGGATATGCTTATTCTTAACAAATCATGTTCACCGTTTAATACGTTCATGGAGTACCTTTGGCGATACAAGTTGCTGTTTGGACTCATTTATCTAACAAACACTATTTTGTTTATTGTCTATTGCTTATCTAGTTTTAAAAGGTGTTATGAGGTTAACCTTTAGTATTTAAATTTTTATACTTAGCTCATACAAATGCTAGGAATTGGATTTTTTGTTTTAGAGAATCAAGTAAATTTTGAGCTTTATTCCAGATGTTTTCTCTCCAAGCATATTTGCACTCTTTTATATTGTTCAACCACTAATGTAATTTAAAAAATAATCCAAGTTTTTAACGAAGAAAACATTGTGTTAAATAGCCATAAATTGGTTGATTAAAAGGGAGGAAAAGACTTGGAAATAAAAGAAAGCAATCTAAGAGGAAATCGTTTTTCTGGATTTATAGAAAATGGTAATTATCTTTCTGCTAAAGTAGTGTCGGAGAGTTGGGTTGGCGGATTTATTGACAAAGTTGCAAGTGATAGTGCAACTACAGGATTAAGATCTCCTCAATTTGGAGCTTTATGTGCTATACGAGCCAATTGGACTATAAATAAAAATGCTTTGACAGTTGTTATGCCAACAGGAACAGGAAAAACAGAAACTATGCTAGCGACAATTGTTGCAGAAAAAATTCTTAGAACTTTGATTGTTGTTCCTTCTGATTTCTTAAGAACTCAGATTTATGAAAAAGCTTGTCACTGGGGAGTTTTGCTTGATATAGGAAATCTTAGAGAAACAGTTCTAAAGCCAAATGTGTTATTGCTTAAAAAGGGAATAAAAGATAGTCAAACGTTTAGATCGGCAGTGGAATCTGCAAATATTATTATCACAACTATGAGTTTGGTAAATAATATGAATGAAGATTACAAAAAATATCTAGCTGAAATTTGTTCTTTATTAATAGTGGACGAAGCTCATCATATTAGTTCGAAAACGTGGAGGACTTTCAAAAGTTACTTTAAAAGAAATCGGGTATTGCAATTCACTGCAACTCCGTTTAGATCTGATGGGAATAAAATTGACGGAGACATTGTATATAACTTTCCTTTAGCTTTAGCCCAAAAGCACGGATATTTTGAAGAAATTGAATTTGCCCCTGTTGAAGAATTTGACGAAAATAAAAAAGACAATGTGATTGCACAAAAAGCCGTTCAAGTTTTAGAAAGAGATTTGGATAATGGATTACAACACATATTGTTGGTTAGGGCGAAATCGATAAAGCGAGCTCGTGAATTATACGAGAATATCTATTCTAGAAGGTATTTACAATATAATCCGGTCCTTGTAGAAAGTAAAATGAGCTTAAGGGAAAAACGAGAGAATCTGGAGGCTATATGCTCCTTAAATTCTCACATCGTTGTTTGTGTTGATATGTTTGGAGAAGGGGTAGATATTCCAAACTTGAAGATTGTAGCAATACATGACAAATATAAATCTATTCCAATAACATTACAATTTATAGGAAGATTTGCAAGAACAAGAAAAGATTTAGGTCATGCCACTATAGTGACGAATATTGCAGATGATGAGATAGTAGAAGCAATTGAAGACATGTATGAAAAAGATACTGATTGGAATAAGTTGTTACCATTAAAATATAGCGAATTTATAGAGCGTGAAATAGTTTTGCAAAATTTAGTGAATCATTTTGATGGGGCAGCAAAAGATATCATAAATTTGAAGCAAATGCGCCCGAAAGTAAGTATGATTGCATATCACACAAAAGATGAGACATGGAATTGGGGTAAATGGGTAAAAGTATTTGATGAAAGTACTTGTTGTTGTATGGATAATCAGGACGATAAAATATTAGTAGTTATTGAACCTAGGGAATCTAGTGTACGTTGGTCTACTCAGCAGAATATTTCGGATTTAATGTGGAATTTTTATGTGGTTTATTGGAATCAAGATAAGAACGTTGTATTTTTAAATGCTAGTGATAAGTATAAAGGTTATGCGTTAGTATCTAAAATTTTTCGGTCTGGGGTGACAGTAATTAAATCCGAACAAGTTTTTAGATGTTTGTATGGAATAAATAGATTAGCTCTTGTTACTGTGGGCTTAAATTCTGGGATAGATGGCCCAATCAGATATAAGATGTTTGCGGGTATTGATGTTGCTAAAGGAATATCTGAGTCTACAAAAAATAATTGCTATAAGTCTAATATATTTGGCATTGGTTACAATGGAAATGGGAAAGTTAGTATAGGTTGTTCATATAAAGGTGTTATATGGTCCAAATGGGTTGAAAGTTTAGCTTTTTGGAAAAATTGGTGCGATGAAATTATAGATAAAATCCTTGATGAATCTATTAATGTTAAAGAAATTATGGACGGAGTGCTTATACCTGAAATAATTAAAAATTTACCTTCGCAAGAACCTTATAGAATTGACTGGCCTGATGTTTTAAATTTTAAAATTAATAAAAAAATAGTGTTATCTAATTTAGAAGGGGACTATCCAATTGAAGAACTAGACATAGCGTTAATAGTGCAATCTCAAGACAATCTATTATTTGAAGTAAAGAATGATTTTTTTAAAGAAACATTTAGTTTAGAAATAGGTGCTGATGGGTATCGTATTACATCAAAAGGGCCATGCCATTCAAAGATAAGAATTGGAAATCAAACTAGTCTTGACCTCGACTCTTATTTTAATGAAAACCCTCCAACTATTTGGTATGTAGATTGTTCTTCAATACAAGGAAATGTACGAATTAACTTATCGAAGGAGCCTGGAGGAGAGTTCCCAGCATCTAGTGTTGTGAAGTGGGATTGGGGAGCTAAAGGTGTTAATATTCGTACTGAATCCCAACTAGAAAAACATAATTACACTAAAAAGACAGAATCCATTCAGTATGCTCTTATTAGCGAGATGAGAGAAAACGGGGTATATTCTATTGTTTTCGACGATGATGGACCTGGTGAAATAGCTGATGTAATAGGGATTCGTGAACAAGAAAGAACGGTTCGTATAGACTTATTTCATTGTAAATTTTCTAGTGAAGATACTCCAGGAGCTCGCCTTTTGGATCTTTATGAGGTTTGTGGTCAAGCTGAAAAAAGTGTTAAGTGGAGAGGAAAGGCAGTTGAAATGATCGGTCGGATGGAAAATCGAGAAAGAAAAAGGCTTAAAGAAAGCAAACCTTCACGTTTCGAGGTCGGTGATATTTCCAAACTTCATAAGATCAAAAATAAATTGTTTATACAAGAAACAGAGATGTTCATTACGATAGTACAACCGGGGGTAGATAGTAGTCTTCTTACTTCTGAGATGCACAGCCTATTAGTTGCGTCTCAAGCTTTTTGTATGGACACATATTCCGTACCTTTACGTTTGATTTGTAGTTGATTCTCGGCTTTGCTAAACACAAATTTTTTACGTAATCACAGCGATTACGTAAGCTCTCTTTGTCTCGATACCTCCTAAGCCCCGCATCCCTCCAACTTGACAATCCCTTTTTGTATAAATATATTAAAATGAACTATACCAACTCTAATCTAGTATAGACTTCTTCCGTTGCCATAAAAGCATACGACACAGCAATTTCTTACCCAATCTATCATCTAACCTATACACTCAGCCTTCAAGCCAGATCAATGTATCCATGCGAAAAGAACGTTTTTGCTAGATTCCACCAGAAAGGATGATGCTTTATGAACAGAAAAGCTCGGATCTGGCCCAAAACGCAGCAGCCCCAATCCCGCCACTATAACCACCACTATAACCGCCACTGCCACCACTCTTTACATCTATCAATCTTCCTCGCCGTTGCACTCATCTTTTTAATCGGATTTCAAGCCCACGCCTGCACTCGAATTCTCTATGAAACTGGCACAAATAACTACATCGTCGGGCGAACTATGGACTGGTACGACGATACAAAAACCGACCTATGGGCTTTTCCGCGCAGCTTGAAACGAGATGGAGGCTGTGGTTCCAACTCCATTACATGGACGTCAAAATTTGGTTCGCTTGTAGCAGATATTTACAATACGGGAACAGTAGACGGAATCAACGATGCCGGACTCATCGTCAACGTTTTGTACCTTTCCGAATCCGACTATGGAGACGCCAAGGCGTCAGGACGCCCGTTACTCTCGATTGGCGCCTGGGGGCAATATATTCTCGACAACTACGCTACTGTTGCGGAAGCCGTAAATTCCCTCAAAAAAGAGCCCTTTTCTATCGTTGCGCCACCTCTCCCCGGAGGAAAAGCAGCCAGCGGCCATGTTGCAATCGCAGACACATCGGGCGACAGCGCCATCTTCGAATACATCGAAGGCAAACTTGTAACTCACCACAATCGCGCATACGTGGTCATGACCAACTCGCCTCCCTTTAATGAGCAACTGGCTATCGATAGCTATTGGAAGAGCGTCGGCGGCATGAAGTTTTTACCTGGAACCCACCGAGCTTCAGACCGTTTCGCTCGCATCAGCTGGAACCTCGACGCCACCCCCAAAGTAGACTCTCCAGAACGCGCCATCGCGACAGTTTTCTCTTTAATACGCCACATATCAGTTCCCTTGGGAATCGTCGACCCGGAAAAACCGAATCTCTCTTCCACACTCTGGCGCACAGTGGCGGACACTAAAGCCCGTCGCTACTATTTTGAGTCGGTGCTGACTCCTGCTGTATTTTGGGTGGATTTGGAAAAGTTGAATCTGAAGGAAGGGGCGAAACCCACGAAACTCGACTTGAGCAGCAATCCCATTCTCTCTGGCGAAGTCTCAAGTAAATTCACCCCAACGGAACCCTTCCCGTTCCTTTCGGAATGATATAAAAAGGCTTCTGCGAACTGGCGAAAAACCTGTTCACAGAAGCCTCTCTTATTTTACAGTTTCTACAGTTGATGGCAACAGTTGACGCTTTCCCTTCCAATATTGCTGGCAGACAAGTGACTTGTAACGTGCAGCCCATATGCTTCCATATCTCTGGCTACAGATATCACCTTAAGCAGATCAACGCCCGTCTTGACGCCTATTTTCTCTAAGAAGTTGACGAGATCTTCGGTAGCGAGGTTTCCTGCGGCGCCAGGAGCGAACGGACATCCTCCAAGTCCGCCCGTTGCCGAATCAAAGCGGCTGAACCCAAGTTGTAGTGCGGTAAGGGTGTTAACCATGGCCATGCCGTGGGTATCGTGAAGGTGGAGGAAGAAGGGATAGTCTCCATAGTTTTCTCTGATTCGTGAAAGTGTGTTGTTGATTTTTGATGGATCTGCGGTTCCGATAGTGTCGGCAAGTGTAACGCCGTCTACTCCTATTTCAAAAACGGTATCTAAAATCTTTATTACGGCTTCAGGGTCAATGGCTCCTTCGAAGGGGCAATCAAAGGTGGTGGCCACAGATACGCATAATTTGCATTCTCCCTTTATTGCTGCGACTTTTTTGAGCTCCTCCAAGGATTCCGCTACGGTTTTGCGAGTATTTGATTTATTGTGTGATTCGCTGGCTGAAAGAACAAAGTTAATCCAATCGGGGTTTGCTTTGAGTGCATTCTCGGCGCCTCTCAAGTTAGGAATGAGCGCTACGGATTCTATCCTATCCTTCCAATTCTTGTTAAACTCTTCCATGACTTCGGCAGCATCGGCCATTTGGGGAATGGCTTTGGGACTCACAAACGAAGTGACTTCCATTACCGAAATTCCCGTCTTTGCCAAGTCGTTTATGAATTTCACCTTATCCTCTGTGGGGATAAAGTCTTTTACGCTCTGGAAACCATCTCTGGGACATACTTCGCGTATAATTGCCGAGCTCGGCGCCTGAAGATGTGTCATTAGAGAATTTTTCTCCTTTCCAGCTCTTTCACTTCTTCCTCGTCCATATCGAGAAGTTCTTTCAGAATTTCAACATTGTGCTCTCCCAAAAGAGGGGAGTGGGTTCTTATGGTCGGAGGCGTGTCAGAAAGTTTGATATGGCTGCCTGTGATCGTCAGTTCCCCGGCAATTGGATGGCTGGTCTTTACGAACATTTCTCGGTCTCCGGCAATGTGGGGATCTTTGACGATCTGGTCGATTGACATAATGGGTGCGCATGGAATTCCGGCGTCGTTAATCAAGTCGAAAGCTTCCTGAACGGTGTGTTTTGTGGTCCATTCCTCGACGATAACCTTGAGTTCTTCATTTCTGGCGACTCGGTCTTTTACTTCAAGATATTCGGGAGCTTCGGCCAATTCAGGTCGTTCCATCACCGAGCAGAGGTTTTTCCATAATTTATTGTTGGCAGCGCCTATAACAAGACTTCCGTCTGAAGCTTTGAAGGAATCGTAAGGGTAGGTGGATTCGTAGCGGTTTCCTATTCTTTGAGGAATACGCCCCTCGATGAGGTAGATCATATTGATAATTTCGAGGCTGGCAACGGCGGAATCCACGAGCGCAATATCTACCTTTTGGCCCACTCCTGTGAGATTTCTTGCGTTGACTGCTGCGAGAATGCCGATAGCGCAGGAAAGACCTGCCAGAACATCGCCCATCGCCGTTCCGGTTCGTGTTGGTTCTCCCCCCGGCCAACCAGTTGTGCTCATAAGTCCGCTCATGGCCTGGGCGATAATATCGTAACCGGGACGCATCTTGTAGGGGCCCGTATGTCCGAACCCTGAAATTGCGGCGTAAATAATTCGGGGATTGATTTCTTTCAAAGGCTCATAGCCAATGCCGAGATTTTCCATTGTGCCTGGCCGGAAGTTTTCTGTTACAATGTCAGCTTTTTTAACCATTTCAAGGAAGAGTTCTTTCCCTTGCGGATCTTTCAAATTCAGGGTCATTCCTCTTTTGTTTCTATTGAGATTCATGTAGTAGGCGCTTTCGCCGTTCAGAAATGGTCCCATTGAGCGAGTATCATCACCACTATCTGCCCGTTCGATCTTTATAACATCGGCTCCCATATCGGCAAGAATCATAGTGCAGAAAGGACCTGCCAATACACGAGTGAGGTCAAGCACCTTCAGATTTGTTAGCGCACCTTTTGTCTCCATTGAATCCTCACGCCCTTCTGGATAATAGTTGCATACATGTTTAGTGCTCCACGTAAAGAACCTGAAACCGCGCACAACGTTATTATTGCTGCTTTGCGTTACTGCAATTTCACCTAGCGAGAGAGGAGATCCTGTATTAAACCGTTCCTTTTATGGAAGAGCGGTATTGTTTAAGTATGTAGTGAGGTTGGATTTATGAAGTTTTGTTGGGATGCGATTTTTCTTTTACATTTAGTCGACTGTCGACAAAAATTATATATTGATATTTTATTTTGTCAATAAAACCAAGTTGTGTTTTTTCGATTATTAGACAAGTTGCAAATATTTTATCAATGCTGTATAGTAATAAACCATAAGTCGACTGTCGACTATTTAGAATCTTATCACATCTTCCCAGTATAAAAAACAAGAGGGGTAGAAAAATATGGTTTCGACAAAACCTTATTTTAATGAAACTGTTACATCCAAAGTAATGGACTACCTTAAAAAACAAATTCTTGTCTCCAAAAAGTATAAAAAGGGAGACAAAATTATCGAATCCCAAATAGCAGAAGAACTTAATATTAGCCGCTCTCCTGTGAGAGAGGCCATTCAACGTCTCGAAAGCCAGGGATTGGTGACAACCATTCCTCGAAAAGGGGCCTTTGTTACTCAATTTTCGATAAAAGAGATGGAGGAGATATATGCACTTCGTTATCTTTTAGAGGGAAGCATTTACGAGGTTCTCATCAATGAAAATCTTTTAAAAGAAGAGGATTACGAGCATCTTTCCGGCCTTATTGACCAGATGGTAGAAGTCGCAAGATCTGATATGTCTACAGGCGAAAAGGTTCTGGCCTTCTTGAAAAAAGACATTGAATTTCACCGCTATACCTGGTTGAAGGCAAATCGTCCCCGAACGTTAAGTATCCTTTCTGACTTGTATCATCAGTTGGAATTGGGGATGCTTGATGATTTAATCCATGCGAAAAGTTTGGAAGTTACAGCTCTCAGTCACTATAGAATCGTAGAGTTCTTGAAAAGCGGAGAGCTTGAAAAACTTAAAGAGAGTAGATCTTGGAGCCTTTTCGCAAGAAGGCTCGAAAATGTTAAAGAAGGGAGTTAAATTTTTTTAGTGTAAGGTAGTGTCGACTGTCGACTCTTCGCACATGACATGATGCCCACGAATCAAAAATATTGGAGGTGCAAGATAATGAAACTCGGTAGATCCTTTTTGCTAGCAACTTTGGCTGCATTTATCATAACCCTCTACGCTTTCCCTGCAATGGCGGCATCGTCATGGAGGCTTTCCAATCAGCTTCCTCCTTCTCATTTTATTTCTAAAGGCATGGATTTTTTTGCTGAAAAGGTGTCAGAATATTCAAACGGAGAAATGAAAGTTGAAGTTTTCCATTCGGCACAGCTTTTTAAAGACACTGAAATAGTTGAAGCCATTCAAGAAGGTCTTGTTGAGCTTGCCCTCGTTCCTGTTAATAAATGGTCTGGAATGGTTCCAGCAGCCGATATTTTTGAAATGCCCTTCGTCTTTAAAGACCTCAGTTCCCCAAAGAAATTTATAGAAGCCGGCGCAGGCGAAATTCTTGATAATGAATTCCAGGCAAAAGGCGCCAAAGTTGTATTTTGGGTCGATTACGGCCTCGTCCAGTTTTACAACAACAAACGTCCCCTTGCAAAGCCAGCCGATTTTGACGGCCTTAAAATACGAACCTTCAGTAAGGGAACAGCTGATACGGTAAAGGCTCTTGGCGGTATTCCCGCAGTCATGAGTTCTTCTGAAATGTACATGGCCCTTCAGAGAGGAACCGTTGATGGCGCTACCACAGGTATGCCCGCGGCCGTTTCGAGAAAGATATATGAAGTGCAGAAATATATGACTCTCGCCAACTACACCACAGCTCAGTTCTTTGTACAGGGAAACTTTGAATGGTGGGATTCCCTCAGCGATAAAGAGAAAGAAGTTCTTCTCAAAGCCGGCGCTGATGCTGCAGAATCAATTCGTGGCTCAATAGCCGATTCCGAAGATAAGGCCTATAACGTTATTAAAGACGGCGGAGTAGAGATTTATGCGCTTAACGACGAGGAAAGAGCCGCTTTTGTAAAGGCTACAGAGTCGGTTAGATCTGAATTCATGCAGCAGACTGGCGAAATCAGCCATAAGCTTATGGAAATCTTAGAATCCATTGACTAATTGTAAAGGCAATTTAGCCTTGAACCTCTCTTTCATATAACACCCTTAGTTACCATCACTCACCAACGGAGGAGGCCGGGAATGCAAATTCCTTCCTCCTCCAAATAATAAGAAAAGCGTGCGAGTATTACAAGATTGGGGGAATTGGCGTGTTCTCTTCTCTAAACAAAACTATAGCAAAGGTGAATCTTCTAATCGGATATTGCAGTGGCCTTGGCATTTTGGCCATGGGAATTATCCTTTTTTATGAAGTTATAGCAAGATACGTTTTCAACTCGCCGACAATTTGGGCTCAGGAAGTATCGATCATCCTTTTCATCTGGACCATGTTGGCAGGAGCCGCTTATACGTTGCAGGTAGGTAAGCATGTTCAGATAGATCTTCTGACCATTCGGCTTTCAAAAAAGACACAGAGCTTTCTTGAACTGATTACAAGCATCATAGGAATGTTTTTCTCTGCGTATGTTACGCTTCAGGGCGTGAAAATGCTGGAGGCTACGCTGAAATATCACAAGTTATCGGCAACTCCATTGCGCGTTCCACTCTGGATTCCACAACTTGCACTTCCTGTCGGTTTTGGTCTTCTTACGCTTCAGTTCATTATTATCATAGCCATGAGATCGGCAGCACTCAAAGATCACAATAAAGAAGGTGAACAACCATGCTAAGCTTCCTTCTGGTTATTGCGCTTCTTATCGTCGTCCTTTTTACAGGACTCCCCGTAGCCTTCTCACTGGGCTCAACATCCGTCTTGCTCATACTTCTCAACGGACTTCCTGCGAAGATAGTCGGTTCCACCATGTTCTCTGGCCTTGAAAGCTTCACCCTTCTTTCCATACCGCTATTCATTCTCATGAGCCAGATACTTTTAGATGGCCGTGTCGGTGACGACCTTTTTGACGTTATGAACGCCTGGGTGCGACATCTTCCCGGAGGCCTTGCCATTGCTACCGTTCTTGCATGCGCCTTCTTCTCGGCAATAACTGGGTCTGGAGCTGCGACAGCTGCTACTATCGGCATGGTTGCCTATCCCGCAATGATTGAAAGAGGGTACGACAAAAAATTTACCTTGGGACTTCTGGCGGCTGGCGGAACGTTGGGCATTTTGATTCCGCCGAGTATTCCCATGATTCTCTACGGTGCCATTACAGAGGAATCCGTCGGAAAACTCTTCATCGCAGGCGTCGTTCCCGGACTCATCCTGACAGCCATCTTCATCATTTATGCGGTTTTCAAAAGTAAACGGGGCGGCTTTACTCCCATGGAGAGAACCAGCTGGTCTGAGCGAATGAGCGTCACAAAAAAGAATGTTTGGGGAATTCTTCTGCCCTTATTAATCATAGGCGGTATCTATAGCGGAGTCTTTACCCCCACAGAAGCAGCTGCTGTAGGCTTGATATACAGCCTCTTCATAACCATCGTCATTTACAAAACGATAAAGCTCAGTGAATTACCGAAAATTTGTCTGAAATCTGTAGGAACCTCCTGCATGATCGCCATCATCATTGCTGCGGCAATCCTCTTTGGCAAGGTTATGACCATGCTCATGATTCCTCAGAAACTCACTCAATTGATTATTCAAATCAACCTCTCGCCTCTCATGTTCATAATTGCGATGAACCTGCTCATGCTCATACTTGGCATGATGCTCGAAACCGTATCTATCATACTTCTGACCATGCCTTTGGTTACCCCCATCCTCGTCGCTTTAAATATCGATCCTATCTGGTATGCCATTATTCTTACAGTCAACATGACCATGGCTCTCATCACGCCGCCAGTTGGAATGAACCTTTACGTTATTAACGGCCTTCGCGAAGACATAAGCATGTCGGATATTATTCAGGGAGTATGGCCCTTTATCATCTTAATGACCTTCATGCTGATATTGGCCATGGCTTTTCCCCAGATGAGTCTCTGGCTGCCATCCATAATGCACTAAACCTGCAATAGACAGGAGTTGCTCACGTTGAAAAAAGAAAATACCAGAACGAGATTACGAACACTTCTTTATCAAGATCAGATAGTTGTGGCACCAGGCACCCATGATTGCCTTACCGCCCGAATCATTGAAAAAGAGGGCTTCAATGCGCTCTATATGACTGGCTATGGAACCTCGGCAAGCATGCTGGGGAAACCAGATGTGGGACTCTTGACGCTGACTGAAATGGTGGCGAGGGCTTCCAGACTTGTAGAAGCTGTCAATATTCCTGTCATCGCCGATGCTGATACAGGCTATGGAAACGCTGTAAATGTAGCTCGTACCGTGCGGGAATATGAAAAAGCGGGAGTTGCGTGCCTCCAGCTGGAAGATCAGGTTGCTCCCAAAAAATGCGGCCACATGCTGGGGCGAGAAATAATACCGAAAGACGAAATGGTGGGGAAAATTAAGGCTGCTTGTGACGCCAGGCAGGACGATAACCTCATGATCATAGCGAGAACTGACGCCAGAACCACATGCGGAATCGATGAAGCCATAGAGAGAGGACTGGCCTATGAAGAGGCCGGGGCCGATATCATCTTCGTGGAATCTCCAGAAACAGAAGAAGAGATGAAAAAAATTACATCTATCTTCGTTGTTCCCGTACTGGCAAATATGGTTGAGCATGGCCGAACTCCCTTTCTTCCAGTCTCAAAACTAGAAGAGATCGGTTACAACCTCGCCATTTTTCCTGTGACGTCGACCTATGTTATCGCCAAGGCCGTTCAAGATGTTATGGCGACTCTCAAAAAAACAGGGTCTACGGAAAGCATAATGGATAAAATGGTTCTCTTTGAGGAATTCAACAACCTCATCGGATTACCTGACATATTAGAAGTGGAGAAGCTCTATTCCACACGTAAATAACGCTGCAAAGAGTTGACCTAGCGGGGTTTTTCATACCTATAGAGATGTATCTGTGATAAATCAACTATTTGGAGGAAAAATCATGAGAAAATCTACTCTGTTAAGAAATAGATTACAAGAGCCCCGAGCCGTTGTTGCTCCAGGCGTTTACGATTCTCTAAGCGCCAGAATATGCGAAATGGCAGGATTCGAAGCTCTTCAACATTCTGGATATGGAACAGCTGCTGCGGTTTTGGGACAACCCGATGTCGGCCTTCTTACACTTTCTGAAATGGTCAGCCAGGTCAGAGCTACGGCAAGAGCGGTAAATATCCCCGTAGTTGGGGATTCCGACAACGGTTTTGGCAATGCTATCAATGTGTATCGCACCGTACAGGAATATATAAATGCAGGAGCAGCCGGACTCTTTTTGGAAGATCAGGTAGCCCCGAAAAGATGCGGACACATGGAAGGCAAGCAGGTTATTCCCTATGAAGAGATGGAAGGCAAACTTCGAGCTGCCATGGACGCAAGAAAAGATATTGACCCAGATTTCATAATTATTTACAGAACTGACGCCATTGCCGTCAACGGATACAGCGATGCCCTTGACCGTGCCAGAAAAGCGGCGGAGCTTGGAGTTGATATGATATTCATAGAAGCTATGGAAACACGGGAACAAATTGAAAAGACTGCCTCTGAATTGAAAGACATTCCGCTCATGCTCAACCTGATAGAGGGAGGAAAAACGCCACTCGTTCCAGTAAATGAAGCGGAGGAAATGGGGTATAAGTGGATCGTTCCAGCCCTTTCTTCTCTCTATGCCGCCGCAAGGGGAATGCTTGATGTTATGAGAGAGATCAAGGAAAATGGCGTCTCTGATAAATATCTCGATAGACTATTTACATTTAAGGAATTTACGGAAGTCGTTCACCTTGAAAACATCAAAAAGCTGGAAGAAAAGTATCTTCCCACAAGCGTTATCGAGGAAAAATACCACGGTAAAGAAAAGATCGTGGGGTAGCGAGTAGCGAATCTAAAAACAAAACGTTGCCAATAGCGAGTTAGCTAAAACGAAAGCGGAGCCTGGCTGAGACTTTATGCCACCTCCGCTTTTTTTGTACAAGTAGTGTCGAATGTTTTATGATTTTAATGTTCTTGTTAACATTTCAGATTCAGGAGCGATATTGAAGCGGAGCGGAGTAACTTAATTCCTCCTGAAAAATTACCAAAATCACAAATATTTCCTTCATTTGCTTTGGGTGGACGAAAAGTATAAGTGGGAGGCTGTTAAGCATTTTCAAGACAATTGGGATATTAACGCTACTGATTTTGTCTCTATGCTTGAGGCGTCAACGGCAAAAACCGGCAACCTGCTTCCAGCCAGCTACTACTTTTCTAGAGCTATGATTATCAGATTCGCCCAAGCCGATGAGGAAGCAGTTCGGGCCATGTTCATTCTCTATAAGTACATACCTTTGGCTGCGTTTTCCAGATAAATACTATATCTATAAATATTCAGAATGTGTGGCTGTTGCCAAAGAACTTCAGAGTAACTTTCTTCCCAAACGCAATGCTTCTGCTGCCAATATGATCGGTGGCTTCGGCCTTTATGATGAAATCTGTGATGAACTACAGAAGGATTCTGAACTAACGGAAATGCTGGCGAGAATACGCACGGACAATTGTTATGAAGATCCGGCGTTAAAGACGATGACCATTGACGTGAATTTTTATATTACTCGCTTCTACTCGCAGAAAAATGAAAATGGTGGGGAGCGGCATTCCAAAAATGGGGATTCTATCCTCCAGCCTAAAAAAGCCGTAGAAACCTATTCAAAGGAAGACTTTCTGAGGCAAGTGTATATGACCGAAGAACGTTTCGACATGCTTCAATCGTTGCTTAGAAATAAAAAGAACTTGATTCTGCAAGGGGCTCCAGGTGTTGGAAAAACGTTCTCTGCCAAACGGCTCGCTTATGCAATGATGGGTGAGAAAGACGATTCCCGTATTGAATTTATACAATTTCATCAAAATTACTCCTATGAAGATTTTATTATGGGGTATAAACCTCAAGACGAAGGTTTCAAATTGATGAACGGCATTTTCTATCAATTTTGCCAGAATGCAGCTAACCATCCAGATAAAGATTATTTTTTTATTATAGATGAAATCAATCGCGGAAATACGAGTAAGATTTTTGGGGAGTTACTTATGCTAGTTGAGCGGGAGTATCGAGGCGCAAAAGCTACGCTTGCTTATAGCGGCACACCTTTCAGTGTTCCTAAAAACCTCTATATTATTGGAATGATGAATACCGCAGATCGCAGCCTCGCTATGATTGACTATGCACTGCGCAGAAGATTCAGCAAATTTTTGCCCATCATGCAAACGGACATTACGCTTCGTTACCAGAACAAAATCCTTATTATTGATACGAAGTATTATTCTCGCACCATGCAGTTACAGTTCAACACGTATAAGCTGCATCCCAGTAACGTGTACCAAATATTTACTTACGTGAAGAATCAGGATATTCATGGCACAGGCAATGTATCTGGCGTATTACTATATGCAAAAAACGGCGAGAGCATAACTCCAGATTGTGATTATCTGATGGGCGGTAATCAGATTTGTGTAAAAACACTTGATTTAAACACTGATTTTAAGAATATTACACTCCAGCTGGATAAAATTGCCGAGACACACTTGCATGCTCATGTACGCAGAGTTCCCCATTTTTTCGAGGAGTATGCATAATATAGTTGCGTTGTTAGGTCTATTCTTTGTATGCATTTGCGCGCTATTTCCTAGCTTCAACATTAAAAACAAAAAGGTGATACAATTTTATCTGTTTTAATAGTGTAATAAATTTATGTAGTTATTAACATCACTTCTAAGTTTGAGAAAATTTATTTCTAAGTATGTTTTTCCTTAATCTGAACAACATACTTTCTTTTTTTTATTTTATATATTTACGAAAATAGAGGGGAGTAGGAATGGATTCTGACCTTTCTTTTATAACAAATGAAAAGGATCAAAGCTTAAAAGAGCGATTTAAAACGTTGATTAAAAGTACAGATTTCTTCGATTGCTTAGTTGGCTACTTTTATTCAAGTGGTTTTTATGCAATTTATCCTTCTTTGGAAAGTACGCAGAAAATAAGAATTCTGATCGGTATCAATACAAATAGGCAAGCTTTTGACATGATGGAAGAAGCGAATAAATCAACACAACGATTATTAAATTTCTCACACGCTGAAACAAAACAAAAATTTGAAAATCTCGTACAAAAAGAAATGAACGAATGTCAAGATAATAGAAATGTAGAAGAGGGAGTATATAAATTTATAGAGTGGATTAAGACAGGGCAACTTGAGATTAGAGCATACCCATCACAAAATATCCATGCAAAACTCTATATAATGACATTCAAAGAAGACGATAGGGATACGGGACGTGTAATTACAGGTTCGAGTAACTTCACACAAGCAGGATTAGTCGATAATTTAGAATTTAACGTAGAACTCAAAAACAGAAGCGATTACGATTTTGCGAAAAACAAGTTTGATCAATTATGGGCTGATTCTGTTGATGTCAGCGAAAAATATGTTCAAACTGTTCAAAATAAAACGTGGTTGACTAAAAACATTACACCTTATCAATTGTATCTAAAGTTTCTTTACGAATATTTTAAAGATGAACTCAATCAAACTGACGAAGTCTTTGTGAAGTATATACCAGAAGGATTTAAAAGACTCGAATACCAAGAGCAAGCTGTTTTGAATGCCAAAAAAATTTTGTTGCAATATGGAGGCGTTTTTATCTCCGATGTAGTAGGTCTTGGTAAAACATATATTTCTGCCATGCTTGCAGGGCAATTAGATGGCAGAACTCTTGTTATTGCCCCTCCTGTACTTATAGAAAAATCCAACCCTGGGTCGTGGCCCAATGTCTTTTCTGATTTTAAGGTATCTGCCGATTACGAATCGATAGGGAAACTAGACGATTTGCTTAAGAGAGGTACAGATAAATATACAAATATTATTATAGATGAGGCTCATCGTTTTAGAACTGAGGCAACTCCGACATATGAAAAACTTGCCGAAATTTGCCGAGGAAAAAGAGTTATTTTAGTTACAGCAACCCCTTACAATAATTCTCCTAAAGACATACTCAGCTTACTAAAGCTATTTCAGAAAACAAAGAAAAGTACGATTCCAAACGTACCTGATTTGGAAGCATTCTTTAATAATCTTGATAAGAAATTGAAAAAATTGGATCGAAAAGAAGATTATGACGAATATATAGAAACAGTAAAAGAGAATGCTCGGGAAATACGAGACAAAGTTTTGAAGTATCTCATGGTTCGTCGTACACGAACAGAAATAGTAAATTACTTCCCTCGGGATATAGAACAACAAGGGCTGAAATTCCCTAAAGTGTCCAAGCCGGAGCCTCTCTTTTATGAACTTGACGAGAAAGAAGACAAAGTCTTTAATGAAACTATAAATCTAATTGCCAATCAATTTAGATACGCTCGATATATGCCCTTACTCTATTACAAAGGTAAACTTAGTCAGCTAGAGAAGCAATCTCAGCGTAATATGGGACGTTTTATGAAAATTCTTCTAGTTAAACGTTTGGAAAGTAGCTTTTTTGCTTTTCGAAATACTGGACAGCGGTTTCTTGATTCTTATGAGATGTTCTTGAGAGAGTTAAACAATGGTCATGTATATGTTAGTAAAAAACATATACACAAGATTTTTGAGCTATTAGAAAAAGACGATGACATAGCTATCCAGAAATTGATTGATGAAGGCAAGGCAGATGAATACGGCAGTAAAATGTTTAGCGAGCAACTTACAGTAGATTTAGAGCATGATCGCGATATTCTTATAAGAATTAAAAAATTGTGGGAACAGATAGATAGAGATCCGAAGCTTTTGAAATTTAAAGAAGAATTATCAACAAATAAAGTTTTGAAAAAAAACCATCTTATCATTTTCACAGAATCTAAAGAAACAGCTAACTATCTGTATGAAAATCTTAATGAAGAATATTCTGGAGAAATTCTTTTATTTACCGGTGATTCTGGGGAAAACGTTCGAGATAAAGTAATAGCGAATTTTGACGCTCGTGCCCGTGTTAGAAAAGATGATTATCGTATATTGATATCGACAGAGGTCCTCTCTGAGGGTGTCAATTTACATAGGTCGAACGTTGTTATTAATTATGATATTCCTTGGAATCCAACGCGAATGATGCAGAGAGTTGGCCGAATTAATAGGGTTGATACCCCCTTTAACTCTATTTACACTTTTAATTTTTTCCCTACAACGCAATCTAACGACCAAATCAAGCTCAAAGAAGCTGCGGAAGGCAAAATTAATGCTTTTTTGACACTTCTTGGCGGTGATGCAGAACTTTTAACTGAAGGTGAGCCTGTAGGATCCCATGAGTTGTTTGACCGCTTAACCTCGTCGAAAACTTTGGAGGGCGAAGAGGAAAATGAAGAAAGTGAACTTAAATATCTGCAAGTTATTCGCGAAATCAGAGAAGGATCCCCTGACCTTTTTGAAAAGATAAAGCACCTGCCTAAAAAAGCTCGCACTGCAAAGCGAAATGCCGAATTTGATAGATCTCTTATAACTTATTTTTGTCGAGGAAAATTGCAGAAATTTTTTGTTTCTCGAGATAAAGAAGAAGCTAGGGAATTAGATTTTATGGCAGCAGCTAAATTGTTAGAAAGCACTCCAGATGAAAAAAAGAAGGATATTCCACGTGATATTTATGATTTGCTAGATAAAAACAAAACTGCTTTTGTTGCAGCTACAACAGATGAGGTTATTAAGCCACAGAGCAGGGGAAGAGATAATTCAACTAAAATTATTCAAGTATTAAAAGCGACGTTGCATAGTACTCAAAGATTTACTGAAGATCAAGAAGCTTACATTGCAAGAATAATTACACAATTAGCAGAAGGTGGCTTACCTAAACAAACTATAAAAAATACATGGAAGGCATTACAGAATCTGAAAAACGAAAGCCTAAATCCATTTAAAGTTTTGGCGGTACTTCAGTCTAATATTTCTGAACGATTGCTTGAGAGTCATTATGCAGAAGATAAATCTACTGTTCTGGGGAAACGGGAAGTAATATTGTCTTTATACTTGGCAGGTGAATAAACGTGAATAACGAACAAGCTCGAGAAATTCTAAAAACAACGTTTGAAAATGCGTTTAACAAAGATAATTTTATAGTTTTTATCAAAAATCTTCTAAATAGAATAGAGGAAGCTCCTTTTACTTATCAAGGTAATTATATTCCTGACGCCTATAAACAATACATCAAAAAATTTGAACGAATAGGCAAATATAGTGATGGAAAACATAGTATCGACATTCTTGTTGTTACTTTAAAGAAAGATACTTCCTTAGAACGCGCTAGGACAATGCAACGTAATTTTATTGCGTGGTATCTGAACGGAAGCAGAGGTGACAGCCTAAAAGATGCAGCCTTAGTTGCCTACGTTTCTCCAGACGAAGAAGATTGGCGCTTTTCTTTGGTAAAGATGGATTATAAATTTGAACAAACACTTTCTGGAAGCATAAGGATAAAAGAGGAAATTACTCCAGCCAAACGTTGGTCATTCCTTGTAGGTGCTAATGAAAAAAGTCATACAATACAGAGCAGACTTATAGATATATTAAATGATGATGAACATAATGCCACTCTTCAAGAGTTGGAAAACGCTTTTGATATAGAGACAGTAACAGAAGAATTTTTTATTAAATATCGTGATCTTTTTATTCGAACGAAAGAAGAACTTGATCGAGTTGTAAGAGAAGAAGAGCAAGTTGAATCAAATTTTGAAGCTCATGGCATTGATACAGTAAATTTTGCAAAAAAATTGCTAGGCCAAATTACTTTTTTATATTTCTTGCAAAAAAAAGGATGGTTCGGAGTTCCTCGGGATGAAAACTGGGGAACTGGTTCGAAACACTTTCTGCGCGAATTATTTAATAAAAAACATGGGAACTATGAAAACTTTTTTAATGAAATATTAGAACCTCTTTTCTATGAAGCATTGCGTATCGATCGAGGACACTCTGATGATTATTATAGCAATTTTAATTGTAAAATTCCCTTTCTTAATGGCGGTTTATTTGACCCTATAGGTGGTTATGACTGGATACATGTTGATATAAAACTCTCAAATGCACTTTTTTCAAACGACAATGTAACGAGGGAAGGAGACATTGGTAATGGCATTTTAGATATCTTCGATCGCTTTAACTTTACAGTTAGAGAAGATGAGCCATTAGAAAAAGAAGTAGCTATTGATCCGGAATTATTGGGTAAGACTTATGAAAAATTTAATGCTATTCGGCCAGATAACTTTGATGAGTTCAGAAAAACATTGGATAACGGCAAAAAGGGTGAAGAATCTAAGTTTAATAAAAAGTTTGGTGTCTATTATACACCTCGTGAAATTGTCCATTACATGTGCCAACAAAGTCTCATTAATTATCTTTATACAGAATTGAACGAAAATAATTCTTCTAGTCAAGAAATACGCGGAACCCAGATGAATGCTTTGGGAAACCAGCAATTGGATTTAAATGTTGATGGAGTCGTAATGCCTCAAATAAACAAAGAGGAGATTGAAACCCTTATTTATATTGGTGAACAGGTTACGGAAAATGAAGCTCGTGTTGTGAATGAAGGTAGAGAAACGCGCACTTACTCATATAAAATTCCCCAAATTATTCGTGATAACGCTGACCTGATCGATCAAAAACTTGCGGATATTACAGTGTGTGATCCAGCGGTGGGTTCAGGAGCTTTTCCTGTTGGAATGATGAATGAGATTGTTAGAACACGAAATGTACTCTCTACGTTCATTCAAGAAGGCTCTCGCACAAAATACAACTTCAAGCGCCGCTGTATTGAACATTCTCTCTATGGCGTAGACATTGATCCAGGCGCCGTTGAGATAGCTAAATTGCGTCTCTGGCTCTCTCTCATTGTGGATGAGGATAATATGGATGATATCAAACCTCTTCCTAACCTTGACTATAAGATTGTTTGTGGGGATTCTTTATTAGCCTATCCATACACACCAATAGGACTTGAAAAAGTAGAAAAGCTAAAAGAACAATTTTTTGGTGAAGTTGACCCGAGGAAAAAACAGGAATTACGCAATCAAATAGATGAAGGTATCTTGGGGCTCTTTAAAAATACTCCTCGAAGCCTTGGCTATCTAGTTACAATGGATTATAAAATTAATTTCTCTGAAATCTTTAGTCGAAACGGAGGATTTGATGTTGTAATTGCCAACCCTCCTTATATTCAACTCCAAAAATTACGAGGTAACTCGTTACAAAAAGCCTATAAAAATCAAAACTTTGAAGTTCATGATTCCAATGGTGACATATACTGTCTTTTCTATGAAAAAGGTATGGATATACTTAAAAAAAGGGGACACCTTGTTTTTATCACTTCCAACAAATGGATGCGTGCTGCCTACGGGGAAAAAATCCGACGATTTTTTGGAGAATACAACCCTTTGCAATTAATAGATCTGGGTCCGGATATTTTTAAATCGGCAACAGTAGATACAAATATTTTGGTGATTCAAAAAAGTGAAAATAAAAATTGTTTGCAAGCAGTAACTCTTTCCTGTAAAGATAACTCTCATCTTAATATTTTGTCAGCTTTACAAAGAAATGGTGTGACGTTAAAGAACCTTAGCGAGGATACATGGTTTATAGGTAGTAACGCAGAGCTAAAGCTAAGAGAAAAAATTGAAAGATTAGGTACACCTTTAAAGGAATGGGATGTAAAAATTAACTATGGCATAAAAACTGGTCTTAACGAAGCTTTTATTATTGATACGGCTACCCGTGATCGGCTTGTTACTGAAGATCCCAAGAGTGCAGAAATACTAAAGCCGATATTAAGGGGAAGAGATATTAAACGGTATAGTTATGAATGGGCCGGGAAATGGCTAATAGCTACAGACTTTGATATAGATGTACCTAACTTATATCCTGCAATTTTCAATCACCTTTTAGGATTTGAAGAAAAAGCTCGTAAACGTGATGATCAAGGTAAAAATTGGTGGAATTTGCGCGCTTGTGCTTACTATCCAGAATTTGAAAAAGAAAAGATTGTGTGGAAAAGGATTGGTTCCGTGTTGCGGTTTGGTTATGATGTTAACAACATATATGCACAAGATAGTGCATGTATTATGACTGGTTCTAATTTAAAATTTCTCTGCGCTTATATTAATAGTACACTTGGAAACCAGTTATTGTTTAATAAAGCTCCTAAAACAGGAACAGGGGATGTTATTGTTAGCGTACAGGCTCTTGATCCTCTACCAGTTCCCCCACGAACAGCTAAAAATATTCAAGTCATTGATGAAATTGAAGTTTTATTTATTCAAATATTGACACACAAAGAACGGGACTCCAATTCAGATGTAAGTCTTTTGGAAAAACAAATTGATCAGCTTGTTTATCAGCTCTACGATCTTACTTCTGAAGAAATAGCCATAGTTGAAAGGGGGAACATGAAATGAGCAAAGATTCAATTAGTGAGGTTGTGGTAGAAAAAAGGCTTTTTGACAATGTTTCGAAAGACTTGTATCCAATAAGTTTAGCTAAAAATTGTACAATTAAAGAGTTTATAGATCACTATAATGAGCGAAATAAAGATAAACTTGTTAGTTTTATTAGGAATCGTTTTATGGAACGGTTTATTATTCCAATGGATATGGAAATGAACGAAGACTTCAAAAACGATTGCAAAAGCGATTGCAAAAGCGACTTCTTATTAAATAAATATCGTCCTCTAAAACATGGTTTTTGTACTATGGCAATTTGTTGTTTGATGATCGAAGCCCTTCAAAGTTTTCGAAAAGGATTGCCAGATACTAGGGGGCAGACTAGAGATGTCTTTCTAGATTTCTTTAAAGAAAACAAAGACTTTCAGCTTAACAATGATTGTCTTCGTGAAAGTTTTTATGAAGGAGTGCGATGTGGCATTTTACACCAAGCAGAAACAACGGACGGATGGAAGATTTGTCGTGACGGCGAATTAATATCCGTTGAGGGAAAAAAATTAACGCAACAAAATTTTTATGGGAGATGAGGAAAGTCTTGGAAAATTACTGCGAAGATCTAAAGAGATCTGAGTGGAATGAAAAGAGAGGACTTTGGCATAATTTCCTTAAAAAAATGGAGGTAATAATAAAGAATTGTGAGGGTAAATAAATGATTGTTTACTTTGCGTATGGCTCCAATTTGGATAAAGAACAAATGCAAAATCGTTGCCCTTCTTCTTGCTTTTTATGCAAAGCTCTTTTAGAAAACTACAAACTAGCATTTACGCGGAAATCTACTAAACGGGGTGGTGGAGTTGCAGATATAGTTGAATCGGTGGGGTCAAGAGTTTGGGGCGTAGTATACCAGTTAGATGAAAGAGAATTAGAGTTACTTGATAAACGTGAAGGGTATGATCCAAATAGGAAAAAGAATATGGAAAAGAATTGTTACATCAGAAAAGAATTAACAGTTTGTATGGATGGATATGAAAGAAAACAAATAATGGCTTATGCCTATCAGGTTCAGGAACCTTCCTCTTCTCATATTCCACCAAGTAGAAAGTACTTGAATCAAATTATTTCAGCTGCTGAATTTTGGGGTATAGATCCTGAATATATTGAAGAATTAAAATCAATTAGCGTTTCTTGTGACTGAAAAGAATAAAGTTATATATAGTTAAATTTTCTAATGTGCGATAGAAAATTACTCCATGTCTACGACTTCCTTTTTTACTCATTTTATCGATGCTATGTGGCGGAGTCTTGCCATCACTAACATGATATCTGAATTCTTGCCCGAGAAACTTTCGCCCCTCGTGTCTTTCTCTGAATTTTGCGGTTGATGAACCTAGAGAGGTGTTGGCTCTTACACTTCTTCAGTTCTGATAGAAATATATGAAAGATATTGTACGTTATCATATATATACATAAGTATTAGAAAAAAGGTGATCCCTCACTATGAGTAATAGAAAAGAAAAAAATATGTGCAAAATAGAATACGACAATATATTGGCTTTCCACCCAGGTTTTTATCTCAAAGAACTCATTGAAGATATGGAAATTACACAGGATGAATTTGCGAAACGTCTGGACATCTCTTCAAAACATTTAAGTGAGATTTTATCGGGTAAAGCGTCTGTGCATGAAGATGTAGCAATGAAACTAGCAACTGTGTTGGGGACTAGTGCCGGTTTATGGCTCAATTTGCAAGCAAAATACAATGAGAAATGTGAAGTTATACGATCTGATCGAGCAGAATTGACGTCGCCCCAAATATAGGCATCTTTTCCCTCCTCGTTGGCAAGAACTCTAAGCCGCCGGCAGTAATGGCAGGTGGGCGAACCCGACCTGCACAGCCTCTATACGTTTCGTTTTTCGTCACTCTCCAATTCTCACCGGAATCCACGCAAGGCCAAAGGCTTTGATGTTAATGTCCGTATTCTTAGGGCGCACCAGAGATTCCCGCGTCGCCTCTTTATATTTCTCGATACCTCTCGTGAGAATATCCATCTCTTCGTTCAGTTGTGCTTCAAGGTCTGTCATTTGATTTTGTAAAAAGTAGAACCTCTCTTCAGCCCTTGCTACATCCATCTTTTCTTTTTTGAGTCGTCCCGCTTTGGAAAGGGCAGATCCCATTCGATAGGTGGATGTCGCCGTGAGGCTTTTTCTGCCGAACAATGCGCTTGCTATAGCCGATCCGAAAGATATGACTGTCTCCATATTTCGGTGTTTTGCCTGTTCGCTTTCTCGTTCGATGGCCTGTTCCGCCGCGATGAGTTGCTTTTGTAGAGTTGCCATTTTGCTGTCGTATTTTTTCCGTAGTTTTTCGATTTCAATATCCCTTTTTTCTCGCAATGCTTCGTTAATTCGTATGGCAAAGTCGGCTTCACTTTCTTCAGGCAGGCTGGCTATTTTCAAAGGTTGATTCTTATAGATGATGAGAGGTTTGTTCTGTCTGATCCATCGTTGAAAGGCTTTTCCCCATGTAGTGTAATTGCGTGGCTCAGCCAGAGCTTTGGGGAGTTCGAGAAAAGGTATGCCATCAGCGGCCGTTGTCCGTAGCTCTTCTGGAGCGATGTCGAGGTCGAAACCCCTTTCCCAATCAGGGTCGAAGGTGCCAGGTGCTTCCGCCCCCAGTGTGTAAGTTATGTGAGTGTCGATTTCGAGGCTGGTGCTGGAGTAGTAGATGTCGCCGATTCCTAGAATAAAGGGTTTATATGCCCAGGAACCGCGCCCCGTCGCAGTATCGACGAAGAATTCTGGAATATCGGGCGATATGGCTGGTTTGACTGACGCTAGTGATATTGCCGGCGCTGCTGGCTCTGTCGGTGTCGCGGCAGGTCTCACCAGCGCTTCTTCAGCCGCCGTTAACGTTTCCAGCCCTGGCTCTGTCAGTGCCGCCGGCCTCGGTACCCATTCTCCCATCAGTGTTTTAATCTGCTCCCGTGACAGGGGCCCTCGCAGATACGACATGGCCCAGCGGCTCGTAAAGATCGACGGGCTGTTTTCATGAATGTTATTGAGAAGAAACTCTCTTTTTTTCAGCCCTGTTATGGCCTTGTCGAGGAATTCCCGATCGAACCCCGATATACTTTCGAGTCGTTCCATTCCTTCGAGAACGCGGTCTTTGTCCCGTTGTGTTTGAAGTCGGCCGATAAACCACGTTCCAATATTTGAAAGTCCCTTGTAGTCCAGATCCACGGGGTTTTGTGTAGCTAAAACGACTCCAATTCCGAAGGCTCTCGCCTGTTTCAACAACGTCAAAAGTGGTTTCTTCGAAGCGGGTTCTTTCACTGGAGGCATATAGCCGAACACCTCATCTATATAGAGGATGGCCCGAAGGCTGGGCGTTCCCGTCTGACTCCTCATCCAGCCTACGATTTCGTTGAGCAGCATAGAGACAAAAAACATCCTTTCGTTCTCTGAAAGGTGTGAGATCGTGAAAATAGATGCTCGCGGTTTTCCTGTCGCAGTATGAAGAAAGCGACCTATGTCTAGGGGGTCTCCTGTCATCCACTGATTGAAAGCGGGAGACGCAAGAATCTGGTTGAGGGCCAGGGCGAGCTTGAAACGTTCGTTTGGCGGGTAAAAGGTGTCTGTAGGCATAATGCCAATATGGTCGAAAGGAGGAGTCTGTACGCCGTTTATAATGGATGGAAGGTCGATATCATGCCCTTTTTGCCAACTTTCTTCGAATATCTTCGAAATCAGCAGGTGTTCCCTTCCGGAAATGGGGTCAGATTCAATGTTCAGAAGAGAGAGGAGCGTTGTTGTGGTGCTTTGAACCTTCTCCAGAAAGAGGTCGCGGTCGTTTCTCACTTTTTCAGAAGGGCATCTGAAGGAACCGAGCACGTTCACTTTCACTCCTGCATTGCTTCCTGGAGTGTAGATGGTGAAATCGATGGATTCACGCATCTTTCTGATTCTTGCTCCGTTAATTCCCCAGCTTGCGAGTCCCTTCGTCCATTTTTCAGCCTCTTTTAACGCATAGTCCGAGACAGAAAGTCCCTCGGCTGTGGCGTCTTCTCTGTTGATCCATGGAAGAAAATCTTCGCCCTTTTGCTCTGGGAAAGAGAGAAGGAGGTTGGTGATGTCTCCTTTGGGGTCGATGGCGAGAATTGGAATGTTATCCATGAGGGCTTCTTCAAGAAGAGCCATGCCCAGCCCCGTTTTGCCGCTTCCCGTCATACCGATGATCATTCCGTGGGTTGTGAGGTCTTTGGAATCGTAGAGTACAAGCGTGTCACTCTTTTTCCCTGTCGCGGGATCTATCTCTTTACCCAGGTAAAACTTCCCCATGAGTTCGAAGTTTTCCATCATCATTCCTCCTTGCTGCTAGCATTCTCGACTGTACTGTTAAAATAAAACGTGCCGCGTGGCGTCGCTGATTTACTTCGCTACCATGCCGCTATGCTGCTTTCCAGCTTCACAGCACGCCACCGTATTCATAGTGTCGCTATGCCGTTTATTTTTCACCGCCCGCGCTTTCCTCAGATTTCAAACTGACAAGAACACGGCAAATATCTTGCACCTCTGGCAACGTGAGATTGTCGAATTTTTCAAGCCGTGATAAGGCGAGTGTGACAAATTCCTGCTTGGAATTTCGCTCTTCTTCCTGTTTGGGTGAGATAAAGTAAGAGGCGATGGTTCCTGTAAGAATGCTGATAAAGCCTATGCCTACCAACATGAGAATCGTTGCGATAATACGTCCTCCCATTGTTGTCGGGGCGATGTCTCCATATCCGACTGTTGTTGCCGTAACGAACGACCACCAGAGAGCATCGTAATAATCCATGTTTTCAAAGTTGCGAATAGCGACGGCCCCCAATATGACCACAGAGGCCGTAATAAAAAGAACGTACTGGAAGTGATGATATTTGAGAAAGCGGGAAAGATAGTTATGTGTTCTTCCAAAGTAGGCAATGAGCCTTACAAATCGCACCGAATGAGGCGATAAGGAAATCCGCACAAACCTGAAGAGGCGAAAGGCTCGAATTCCTTTAAAGAGGGCGTTGAAGGGAAGGATCGCTACAAGCTCTATAATGTGGTTTTTGACGTAGACTTTTCTGTCGCGCGAGAAAACGAGATGATAAAAATAGTCGCTGGCAAAAATTCCCCAGATCAGAAAATCAATGCCGTCGAGCACTTGCTCTTGGTCGAGAGAAATTTCCGCACGTTCCTGAATAATAAGCAAAGCGACAGAGAGAATGGCCAGTACGCCGAGAGAAATTTCGTAAAGGGATACACCTTTCAACCTGTAGGTATTCATGATAAGCAGTCGCCTTTATACATTTCTTTGTACATCATAATTTCCAACACCTCGACTTATTTTTTGCATGTTTCCGGCATGGTAGAACCGGCCAATTACGGGCGTAGAATTTCGAAACGGTTATACCCTGATTCCTCATCATTGATGTGGTCACACGTTGCGGCTATGAGTACCAGGCGATTGGTCTTAAGTTTATAGCGTTCGAATTTTTCGGAGCCTTGGGTTTTTTTGAAGCCGGCGTAATCTTCGAAGTCTGGCATTTATTCTCGCCTCCCTTTACATTTTATATTAAAGCCTGCATAAAAAAATTACTATATGGCGATAAAATTTTTTGCTCCGCACAAAGGAACCGTTACCTCATTTAAAGCAAAGAACATTTGCCTAATAGAATTCCTAGATGGTATTCTTATATAAACAATTCGTCATTTCATCTCGTCCAAAGTTAACCTTGCAAGATGTTTTGCTTCTAAAGATGCAGGAGGTTAACCATAGGCATGAGTATAACGGTGTGTCGTCAGAAAACATGTAAGGCCGGAATGTGTGCGCCCGGATTTATGATTTTGGGAACTCTCTTTGTATTATTGGGCCTTTGCATATGGGGGCCTGCTGTAAGCCATGCCGCCACATTTACACACTCGGGGCAGGTTTCACTCTGGGGGGCATACAACGATGACGAAGACGGTTCGTTGGGAATCCGATACATTCCCGAAATAACAATAGATTTTGGCACCGAAAAAGACGCTGCCACAAGCGTTGCCACAGATGCGCAAACAGCCCTATCCCTTGACGCTCTTGTCTCTTTCAACATCCGCACCTTTACAACCTTCGATGCCTTCAAAGAGTTCGAAGACAACTTTCATACCGATTTGTATCGTTCCTGGGTGCGACTCTCCGGCGAGAGGTATGAAGTTCGTCTCGGCCTTCAACGAATCAATTTTGGACCGGCGCGGATCCTTCGTTCCTTAAAATGGTTCGACCAGATAGACCCCCGCGACCCTTTGAGCCTGACCGACGGAGTCTACGCCCTTCTCGGACGCTATTATTTCCCCAACAATTCGAATATATGGGTGTGGGGCTTATATGGAAACGACGATCTCAAGGGAATGGAAATTTTTAAAACAGATGAAGACAGACCGGAGTTTGGCTTGCGATATCAAATCCCAGTGGCTAATGGAGAGATAGCCTTCACATATCACAACAGGCGTGTCGATCGGGAGTGGTGGAACTCTCGAAGTTCAAAGGTTCCGGCTTTTCACAACGAAGGAACCTTACTCGACGGTCTGGAACAGCGTTACGCCCTCGATGGAAGTTTCGACGTGGGAATCGGGCTCTGGTTCGAATTCGTTATGAGCCACCTTAAAAGAGACTCCAACAACTCTCTCTACACCTCATATCTCACCCTGGGAGCCGACTACACCTTCGATATTGCCTCCGGCGTCCACGTTCTGGCAGAGCATTTTATTGAAGCATCTGGCAGCGACGTATGGAGCCATGACACCGACTCTGAAATATCCGCCCTTTCCATCGACTTCAGCACCGGCATTCTCGACACTGTAACTATCCTGACCTACTACGACTGGCAAGAAAAGGATCTCTATCCCAACGTAAGCTGGCAACGCACATACGATGATTGGCTCATTAACGTAACGGCTTTTCACAACGGTGACGATGGCCATAGCGTTTATTCCGGAACCGGGCTCGTCCTCACCCTCGTGTACAACTATTAGCGAAGGGGGCCTGTTCATGTCTATCGTAACCATAAAAAATCTGACAAAAAGATACCCCATGGGCAACCATTTCTTTACTGCCCTGAATAACGTGACCCTTGAATTTAAAAAGGGAGAATTCTGCGGATTGATTGGTCCCAGCGGATCAGGAAAGACAACCCTCTTGAACATTATCGGAGCCCTCGACGCTCCATCTGAAGGAAGTGTCGTGGTTATTGATAAAAACGTAGAGAGTCTTTCTCAGAAGGAATCCGCGGCGCTGCGCAACCACCACATTGGTTTTATTTTTCAGACGTACAACCTGTTTCCCGTCTATAGCGTCTATGAAAACATAGAGTTTCCATTGCTGCTTTTGAAGATGCCCCTTAAGGAGAGACGGCAGAAAGTTTTCGATGCTTTGGAATGGCTGGGATTAACAGACAAGGTGGATTCCAAGCCAGCTCAGCTTTCGGGAGGGGAGTGTCAAAGGGTGGCAGTGGCCAGGGCTGTAGTGAAGCGGCCTGCCTTGATTTTGGCAGACGAGCCTACGGCCAATCTTGACAGCGAGAATTCCTACAACATTTTGGAGATGATGGTGCGGCTCAATAAAGAGCTCGAAACCACCTTTATATTTGCGACCCATGACGAGAAGGTCATGAAATACCTGAGGCGTAAAATCCACCTCTTCGATGGGCACGTGGCGAAAGACGAAATTCCATCTAAAGGAGGGGATTGACATGCTCGGCGTCGCTGCCAAGTTAGCCTATCGCAATATAAAAGAAGCAGGGCTCCGTACATGGCTCAATGTTGCCGTGCTTGCGTTGACCTTCGTCGTGATCGTCGGATTCCAGGGGCTATATACGGGTGTGCTCGCCCAAACATCGAGAGCAATGATTGAAGACGAAATTGCAGGTGGCCAATATTGGCACAAAGATTACGATCCATACGATGCCCTCTCTATTGATGACGGTCATGGCGTTATTCCCTCAAGTCTCGTTTCTTTGATTGAAGAGAAAAAAGCGACCCCGATCCTCATTCGCCAGGCCACAATCTATCCTGCCGGACGAGCGCAGTCCGCTCAGCTTCGGGGAATTGATCCCGCCCAGGCCATTCTCAATATTCCTACGCGCTCTCTTCTCGTTTCAGGCGAGGTTGGTAATGCCAGTGTTTCCGACAGTTTCGGAGATACGGCAGCTGCTTTCGGCACAAACGGTGTCAAGAGTGCGACCAAGGCCGCGATCCCGACTAACGCCGCCGCCTCGACCAGTATCGCCGTCGCTCTTCCCTCTGGCGCCAATCGCGGTACCAGCGCCCCGGCCGGCACCAACGCCGCCGCAATTTACGAACTGCCCATACTTATCGGAAAGAGAATGGCGAAGAGCAAAAATCTCGCTATAGGTGACTATCTCACCATACGCTGGAGGGATTCCTACGGAACCTTTGACGCCACCGAAGGACGGATTGTACACATCATGGATACTCAGGTTTCGTCTATCGATAACGGAATTATCTGGGTTCCCATTGAGGCCTTGCAGCACATGACACTCTTGAAAAACGAAGCGACCCTCTTAGTTGTGAGCCCCGAGGCCAAACACTACATCACCTCTCAAGAGTGGCCTTTTAAAACTCAGGCCTTCTTGATGAGAGACCTCACGGAAATGATAAAAACAAAGAGAATTTCGAGCGTCATTATCTATTTTATTCTGCTCTTTCTGGGCATGCTCGCCATCTTCGACACACAGGTCCTCTCTCTTTTCAGACGAAGAAAGGAGATTGGCACACTAATCGCCCTCGGCATGACGAGAATGCAGGTTGTTTTTGTCTTTACGATGGAAGGCATTATTCAGGGAGCCCTCGCCATCGTTGTCGCCCTCATCTTTGGCATGCCCCTTTTGACCTATATATCAGAAAAGGGAATTGCCATTCCTCAGATGGTGGAGGGATACGGTTTCGCTCTCTCCGATAAGCTTTTTCCTGTCTACTCCGTAGAGCTTGTTCTCACGACGATGGCCTTCATTATGGTTGTTGTCACCACAATCAGCTTTCTTCCTTCGAGCAAAATAGCGAGACTCCAGCCCACAGAGGCGCTGAAAGGAAAAATATCATGATTACGTTCATTCTGAAAGGATTGATTCGAGACCGTTCACGCAGCCTCTTTCCCGTGCTCATGGTGAGTGCCGGTGTCTTCCTTACGGTTTTTCTCTACTGCTTCATGGAAGGAGCCATGGGCGACCTCATCAGTTCGACGGCAAAATTCGATACGGGCCATGTCAAAGTCATGACCCAGGCGTATAGAGAGCTTTCCGACCAGGTTCCAAACGATTTGGCGATTATGGAAGCCAACGAACTTCTTGTGTGGCTCAAAGAGAATGAAAAAGAGATGATCTGGACTCAGCGGATACGTTTTGGCGGGCTCCTTGATGTTCCTGATGAAAGGGGAGAGACTCTTGTTCAGGCTCCCGTCATGGGGCTTGGAATCGATCTCTTCAGCGAAGACACGCCAGAAAAAGACCTCTTTAACATTGAAAGAGCCATGGTACGCGGTTCCTACCCCAAACAGCCAAACGAAATATTGTTAAGCGACGAATTTGCTCAAAAAATGAATCTTCACATCGGAAGCACAGTAACGCTCATTAGTTCGACTATGTATGGCTCCATGGCGACGTACAATTTTAAGGTTGCAGGAACCGTCTATTTTGGCATGATTCCCATGGATAGGGGCACAATAATTGCAGATATCAGAGACGTGCAAAATGCCCTCGATATGGTTGACAGCGCTGGTGAAATTGTGGGGTATACGAGCGACATGCTCTATTCCGATACGAGAATGGGTAACGTCGCGCGGCGATTCAATGAAGTATTTACTAAGTCCGGTGACGAATTCTCTCCTGTAATGGTGCCTCTCGGCCAGCAGAGTAATTTCGAGGAATATCTGAATTACGCCGAAGCCATGGGGGCCGTTATCGTAGGTATTTTTGTCTTGGCCATGTCGATTGTCCTCTGGAACTCGGGCTTGATGAACGGATTGCGACGGTACGGAGAGATAGGCGTTCGTCTTGCCATGGGGGAATCCAAGGGGCAACTCTATCGTTCCATGATCTTTGAATCGTGCTTTATAGGAATTGCCGGTTCCATCTTGGGAACCGCTTTAGGGCTCGCCGTTTCGTACTATATGCAATACACGGGCATAGATTTTGGGGATATGATGCCGAAATCAAGCATGCTCATATCAAACGTCATACGGGCACAGGTTACGCCGGCAAGTTATTTTATCGGCTTTTTTCCGGGAGTGTTCGCCTCAGTAACAGGAGCTATGTTTGCAGGAATAGGCATCTATAAGAGGCAGACAGCCCAACTGATTAAGGAGTTGGAAGTATGAAGAGGAGAAGGGGTCTTAAAAGGGAGGCAAATGTAGTGACACCAGCTGCAGCCCTTACGTCGGTATCAACCGTGGCTCTAACATCGCCACCAACCGGTGCCCTCGCGTCAACGCTCATTAGAGCTTTCATCATTGCGGCGATATTGACAGTTTCGCTACTCGGCGGCATTGTCGAGGCCGCTGAAACCGCCATCGCCAATGTTGAAACTAGTGCTGCACAGATATCTTCCTCTGATCACACACTCCTCACAGGCGAGCAGATTCTTGAAAAAGTTGACGAAAATTATGTTGCCGACAACAGAAAAGTCACGAGCACCATGATTGTGAAGGGGCGGCGCGGTTCCCGCACATTACAAGTGCTTTCATGGGTTCAGGGCACTGAAAAGGCCTTTAGTGAATTCCTTTCGCCGCCACGGGAAAAGGGCACGAAAATGCTCAAACTTGAAAACGAACTCTGGATTTATACTCCATCAACCGATCGCACAATAAAAATAGCGGGGCACATGCTTCGGCGTTCCATGATGGGCTCAGACATCTCTTACGAAGACTACATGGAAGACCCCAAACTCAGCAATATGTACAGCGTAGAACTCGTCGGTGAAGAAAAACTCGTCGATCGAAATTGCTACCTGCTCGAACTCATCGCCAAAGAAGAAGGAGTATCCTACTATTCGCGAAAAATGTGGGTGGATAAAGAGAACTTTCTCCCCTTACGAGAAGACCGTTTCGCTAAAAGTGGCAAGCTTCTGAAAACTTTCGTCATTAACGAAATATTTCAGGTTCAAGAACGATGGTATCCCAAGAGGGTGACCGTTAAAGATGTTCTGGCCTCTGGTGAGGGAACGGAATATATTATAGATACTATCGAATTTGATGTTGAAATACCCGACTACATCTTCTCTAAGGCTTCTTTGCGCAAATAGGTTTCATCAGGTTTTTATTGAGTTGCTTTTTTGATTAAAATAACTGATAATTCCTTATACGTTACTTGCATCTCTGAAAATGTCGTATATTTCGAGCAAGAAAAATATGAAAGAGGGAATTGACTAGATGAACAACTAATCCTATTTACGAAAACCGTTGAATTGAAGGTGTTAAGGGCAGATAGGCGTGTCTGCCGCTCTTTTGATGCTTTCAGTTATGTTTTCAGAATAGGATTAGATTTCCGGCGTCTTTCTGGTTTCTTTTTTACATCTCTTCTTGCGTTCTTTCTTGCTTCCTTTCCGGCATTCTATTTCGGCATCTTTTTTATTTGTGTAAATGCATATGCCTCCTATTCTGATTGTAGATAGGGGGCATTTTTTGTCCCTGAAGGTACGAAACGGGGATGATTTCATGATTTTATTAGAAGCTCTCAATATTGAACATTACATCAAAGGAAATTTGCTCTTCCATATAAAACGATTACAGATTCATACACATGACAGAATAGGATTAGTCGGCCGTAATGGCTGCGGTAAAACAACGTTGCTGAATATATTGGCCGGTACGTTGAATCCGGAAAATGGAAGAGTTATTTGCCACGCTCAGACGATGCTTTTACCTCAGTTGAAGAGTACTGACACAACAAAAAGCGGTGGCGAAATAACACAAGGCTACATTAGAGAGACCATTGAAAAGGCGCCCAAAATCTTATTTGCCGACGAACCGACAACGAATCTCGATACAGAACATATTGAATGGCTTGAAGATACGCTGGCCCAGTGGAAAGGGGCCTTTGTTCTCGTCTCTCATGACAGAACCTTTTTAGATACGCTTTGTACCACGATTTGGGAACTCGATAATGGGGAATTAAAAGAATATAAGGGAAATTACAGTGACTACGACCAGCAGAAAGATTTTAAATATCGCCAGCAGAAAGTGGCTTATGACAAGTATGAAACAAAGAAAAAGCAGTTGGAAAGAGCATTGAGGCAGAGAAAGGAAAAGGCGGAAAGAGCAACTAAAACTCCCCAAAAGGTGAGTAGATCAGAAGCTAAACTACCAGGTGCCAAAACATATTTTGCCAAGAAGCAGAAGAAGCTGCAAAAAACGGCGGCATCCATTGAAACA
The DNA here is from genome assembly GCF_034926885.1 of Aminobacterium sp. Lineage (NCBI taxonomy): Bacteria > Thermotogati > Synergistota > Synergistia > Synergistales > Aminobacteriaceae > Aminobacterium > Aminobacterium sp. The sequence goes on along the minus strand of NZ_JAYFQR010000003.1, from coordinate 85,739 downwards.
AGGTTGGAAAAGCTCGAAAAAGTTGAAAAAATACGCGACGTTCCTCCGCTTAAAATGAATTTATCGAACGCAGAGACATTTAAAGGACGGGTCATTCTTCGAATCGAGGATGTTTCGGGCGTTATCGAAGGGCGAATTCTTTGGGACAAGGCGAGTTTCCATATTTATGGCGGAGAAAAAGTGGCTATAATCGGCTCCAATGGAAGCGGAAAAACCACTTTTATAAAAAAGATTATCAATCGAGATAAAGGAATTACCGTTGCTCCTTCAGTAAAGATCGGGTACTTTAGTCAAAATCTGAGTGTAATTGACCTCAAAAAGACGATTCTTGAAAACGTACGTTCCTCTTCCAGGCAAAACGAGACAATTATCCGAACGGTGTTAGCGCGGCTGCATTTTTTCAGAGACGATGTCTATAAACAAGCTCACGTCTTAAGCGGTGGTGAACGTGTAAAAGTGGCTCTGGCTAAAGTGCTTTTGAGCGATATCAATACATTGATATTAGATGAGCCTACGAACTATCTCGATATCCATGCGACAGATGCCTTGGAATCTCTCTTGAAAGAGTATGAAGGAACCGTCATTTTCGTCTCTCACGACCGTCGTTTAGTTGAAAATGTGGCTACAAAGGTCTGCGTCATTGAGAATAAAAAAATGAATATTGTTGCGTTTTTGAGTTGACAAAAAAGTACATCCCGTATAAAGTACACATCACTATTTTGAAAAATCTGAACGACTGTACGAAGGAGAGGTGGGTCTTAATGCAAAAGAATATGGTTCTTTCCAATAGCTTTTATTTCTATTTTTGGTTTACAGACGGGGACTCACCTGAGGTGGTCAGCCTCTAGTACTGTCTGACCAGAAATCTCAGGCCGGGTGCCCTTTCATTTTAAGGGTACCCGGCCTTTTTTTATGAGGAGGGGTAATGTGAACATTCAGTTGGTTATCTTAGTCATCTACATCTCGCTACTTGTCGTCGTATCAGTGATAGCAAATCGTATTCAGAGCAAACATGGCAGTGGTGCTGCAGAATATCTTCTTGCCGGAAGAAAACTTCCAGCCCTCATGATTGCCACAATGCTTGCAGGACTTGCCATTGGCGGGGCTTCCACAGTTGGAGTCGCTCAGAACGCCTACACACAGGGACTCTCTGCCGGTTGGTACAATGCGGCGTGGGGTGTTGCCGGTATCGTAGTAGGTATCTTTGCAGCCAAATACCTTCGCCGAATCGAAGTTGTTACCATTCCTGAAATGATGGGCAAAATGTTTGGACCTGGCGCCAGAATCCTCGGGGCCATCGCCCAGCTTCTTATTATGATGGTTATTACCTCTCTTCAGTACGTTGCGGGAGGGGCCGTACTTGCCGCCCTTCTTCCCGATATATTCACCTTCCATAGCGGAATGGTCGCTACGGCAACTCTTTTCGTTGGCATTGCCGTGGCAGGAGGCTACCTTGCTGGCGGTCTCGCAAGTATTATCAATGTTATCGTTATTTATGGAGGAATATGCGCTGCCCTTATCTCCAGCCTGAATTCTGTAGGTGGTATGGAAAATCTGGTTATCTCTATGCCTGTTGGAGCTCCCTGGTTCGACTGGGTTTCCGGCGTTGGAATAGCTGTCGTCGCGGCGTGGATGGTTGTTATGGTTACTCAGGCTTTCTCTGTACAGGCCATATCTCAGATAGCTTTCGCTGCTCGTGACGAAAAAGCGGCGCAGAAGGGATTCATCCTTGGTGGTATGATAATAATACCTGTGGGGTTCCTTTGCGCCATGTTCGGAATTATCGCTGCTTACAAATTTCCCGGACTTCAAAACTCAGCCATGGCTCTACCAACCCTTATGACATCAATAAGCCCTCTCATAGGCGGAATCTTTCTTGCGGCACTTTGGGCGGCTGATATATCGACGGCCGTTGCCCTTCTTCTAGGCAGCGTCACCCTCGTACTTGAAGATATTTGGAAGAGAATAAGCCATCGCACACTTTCAGAAAAACAGGAAATTCTTGTTTCGCGAATCATCATTCTTTTCGTTAGCGCCTTTACTTTCATCTTGGCCATAACGTCGGTGAGCATTCTGAAAACGATAACGTCAGCCTTGGCGGTCATGGTTTCTTTCACCATACTCATCCTGGTCAATCTCATTGCCCCCCGTCTCTGTAAAAGGATTTCGGGTTTTTGGACGATACTGACCTCCCTTCTTATCTGGGTGGCATGGACATTTATTCCACAGGTGCGGATTGTTCCCCACGTAATATACCTTGAATGGCCCGTGTGTTTGGGAGTCTTTCTACTCACATCTATTTTAGGCAAGGAACCGGCTCACGATATACTTGAGTCGAAGAGAAAAGAGGAGCTTCCTCATATTGAGCTGAATAAGGGGGAAGCTTTGATCGAGGAGGTTTAATTCATGGATTTCAAGAAAATCGAGTATCAGAAGCTTTTGAATTTTACGTGTGAAATTATGAAAGGACTGGGATATCCCCAGTCACAAGCAGAGATAGCATCGAAAGTTTTGGTTGAGGCCGATGCCAGAGGAATTCCGTCACATGGCGTTGCCCGTCTCGCTTTCTATAAAAAGAATATTGATGGAAATTTCACTGTTCCAGAGGCGGAGCCGGAAATCGTTCACGAAACACCTGTCTCTGTCGTTGTCGATGGTAAAAGCGGAATAGGGCCTTATATTTCAAAAGTGACTGTGGAAAAGTGCCTTGAAAAGGCTCAGCAGAGCGGAGTCTGTTTCGGATCTGTACGAAATTCAAACCACTTCGGAATTGCTGGTTTCTGGGCTGAGCTGGCTGCTCGTAAAGACATGATTGGCATGGCCTTCACCAATACAAGACGGTGTGGCATTGTCACGGGTGGGCGGGAAAGACTTCTTGGCACCAACCCCATAGCGGTGGCCATTCCAAGAGATGGGGGAGAACCTTTCCTTCTCGATATGGCGACTACAACTGTTGCCCATGGAAAGATTGAGGTCTACGACAGGCGGAACAAAGAAATGCCCCTTGGCTGGGCTGTTGATGAAAAGGGTAAAGATACGACTGATGCCCATCATATAGAGGGACTTTTCAAAGACCGTCAGGGCGGTTATGGCGGACACCTCTATCTCGGTGGGGAAGGAGAGATGCTCGGAGGTCATAAAGGCTATGGCCTGGGCCTTCTCGTGGAACTTCTCTGTGCCGGTCTTTCCCTCGGTCGTTGGAGCAAACATACATTCGAAGGCGAAGGGTCTGGAACCACCCATTTCTTTGCGGCATTCAGACTCGACCTCTTTGGCAACGCCAACGATATAAAGAAGCATATCGATTCCATTCTTACTGATATTCAGAACAGCGAGAAGGCTGACGGATACGATAGAATTTATATCCATGGTGAAAAAGAGTGGGAAAACAGAGAGAGAGCAATGAAAGAAGGCATTTCTCTCGACCCTGCGACATGTATGCTATTGCAAGATTTCGCACAAACCTTTAATATTGCAAATCCGCTTCATTAAAAACCTAAAAAAGGAGACGGATTGCATGGATGACGTTATTGCCCTTTCAGAATTGAACCAAAAACGGGCGAGGCAGATTATTGAAGAGACGGGGATTGTTGATATTTGGCATTCTATCGGTGCGGAGATTAATCTCGTAGGTTCCTTGAAAACCGGTTTGCTCATGAAAAAGAGAGATATCGACTTCCATATTTACTCCGATCCCTTAAAAATTGAAGATAGTTTTTCTGCCATATCGAGGCTCGGTAAGAATAGTCGCATCAAAAAAATAATGTACGGAAATCTTCTCGACACAGGAGAAGAGTGCCTTGAATGGCATGCATGGTATCTCGATAGCGACGAAAATGAATGGCAAATCGATATGATACACATGCCGAAAGGTTCTCCATATGCCGGATATTTTGAAAGTGTGGCAGACAGAATTCTGGCATTATTGGACGATGAAAAGAAGTACGCCATTTTAAAAATCAAGAACGACATTCCTGATGAAAAGAGTGTAATGGGAATAGAGATTTATCAGGCAGTTATAAGAGACGGGGTCAGAAATTACGCTGATTTCATGCAATGGAGAAAAGCGAATCCCAATAACGGAATCATAGAATGGATGCCTTAAAGAGCAGGGGGGAACATTCCTCCTGCTCTTTTGTCTTCGATGTTCCTCCAAAACGTTTAAGACATATTCCTGACGTTTTACTCAAGCCCTTCGATACGTTCTTTTGTCTTCCGCGCTTATCAGAAACTTGCCACGGTTGGTAAAATTTTTTTAATGTTTTTGTGGAAAAATCTCCTCTTTTATGATTAAAATAAGCATGTTGAGTTTAAAAGGGGAGGGAAACACATGCTTTCAGGAGTGAAGAGAGGTTTTTTAACTGCTTTTATTGTTGTAATGATCAGTGTCATGGCGTGTGGTGCCAACGCTGCCGAGTTTAAGGCAGATATGACAATGGGGAGCGACACGGCAGGAGAGATGACAGGAAGAGTTTTTGTGAAGGGGAACGCTTTGCGCCAGGAATTAGACACCCCCGCAGGACCGCAGGTTACCATTATTGAGCAGAACGCCAAGGTTATGTACGTCATTCTTCCAGGACAAAAGATGTATATGGAAATACAGAACAATCAGATTACCCTTGATGAAGACGAGAATATTGAAGCTAAGTTGGCTGAAGAAGGCACAGTAACCAAAAAAGGAACAGAAGATATAGAAGGGTATACGTGCGATGTCTATCATATCGTGTATAATGACTCGTCTTATGGGGAATCCACAGTTTGGATTTCTAAGGATCTGAACTATCCTTTGAAGGTTTACATGGAAAGTCCTCAGGATACAGTGACAATACTTTATACCAACATAGAAGAAAACAACGTTGATCCGGCGCTCTTTAAGCTTCCTTCCGGATATACGAAGTTTTCCATGTAATGTAGGCTCATTATTGAATAATAGGGCCCATCTACAACATTTTTTGCATTTTATATTGTAATAATATATTTATATGATATAATTACAAAGTTCTGCTTCAGATAGTTAAAATAGCTTTTTTGGAAAAGCGGAATGGCTTTTTTTAGCGGCACGTCCCGCCATGCAGTTACGATGGTACCGAAACGTCATATCTCATGTGTCGCATACTTCGGAATTTTGTAAGAAAGGCAAGGTAACACAATGAACAAAAAATTAGTTTACGTTGATGAGGTTCCCTTCTGGATGACCGCCGACGGACGTCTTGAGGTTGCAGAACTTCGTAACGGACGGGTTGTTGAGCATATTATGCTTCGTACATCCCACGGGCTTCAGCTTCTCAGAAGCTAAAGCTCCTTCTTCTTAATTTTTTAAAAAATAGAGTTCTTTTTTAGGGACTTTTTTAAAAATATTTTGATGTCGTTACAGTCTGGGAAGCTTGTGGAAAATAGCTTCCCAGACTTTTTTTATCTTTAAAATTACTTTTTTACCGGATAATATTTTATCGAAAAAGATTCTTCAGCAAGTCTTATTGGATTTTCCTTCATTCCTTGACCTGCAATGAGCGGCGTTTGAAGAACAAGAAGAGGGAATGTATCGCTAAAAATACGTTCTTTAGGTTCTGGATAAACAGGTAGATCTACGTCTTTTTGAATAACGAAGCGATAGGCATCAAGATTTCCAAAGAAGAATTTTTTAAAGTGCTGGCGTTTCTCTTCTGAAAGTATTCCAGTCCAGTCTGCAGTATCGGCGACAGTGGTGTCCACAGGAATCCATCCGTATCCTTCAATATAAAATTCTGCCCAAAAATGGGTGCCTTCGTGACCTGGAATAGCTTGATATCCTCCAGTTGTTCTTGCAGGTATGCCAAGAGAACGGCATAACGCACTAAAATAAATGCTTTGAGTTCCACAGTCTCCATGACGCTGTTCATGAATATATTTTGATTCAGGAATACCTAATATTTGAAGAGTACCATGAGGAACGAAACTGTAGGGAATGTTTTCTATAATGTAGTTGTAAATCTTTTGGGCCTGAAGGTAAGGATTTTTTTCACTGCCAACGATCTCTCTGGCTTTTTGGGCTATGGAGTCAGAAATAAAGGTATTCCTTAGAGAACGAGTGTACTGTTTGTATAAATTTGTTTCTTTGTTATATGGAAGGATTTTTTCAGCATTCACATCAAAGTGTTGTTGGTAATGAGTAAAATTGAAATCCACAGATATTTTTAGCACTTCTTGTATTTCTTCCATGGGAATAGCGAAATGGATGAATCCTATATCCTTTTCAGTATTTATTTCACTAGAAAATTTTTCAGGATAAACAGATGTGATTTCGGCTATTTTTTGTGAATCTGTAAGAATTGGAACAGGAACCCAGATGTCGACTATTCCCAATTGAGGCAAGTGCGTTTTCTCTATATCTATGGTTAGATTGCCTTTGTATTGAAGTGGTTCAGTGTAGGGGGTGTCAATAAATTTTTTTGGTGTTTTTTCGGAAGAGGCAAATACTAATGGTTCCAATGCATCCACGAAAGGAGCGTCTTTTTGGAGCTTTTCACGCATAAGTGTCGTGTTGCGAAACAAAATATTTCTTGCAACAGATTCAAAATATCGTTTTTCACCATCAAGTTCAATGAACACAACAGCACTATCATCTAGTAAGGCGATCAGGGCTTTTTCATCTTTGTTGGGGAGAGCTTTTCGTAACTCTTCAATAGCTTGATCTCTCGTTAAAGAGAATTCATTCTTGATGATTTCCATGCGCCACGTAAGGATTTGCAACCGATTTTGTGATTTTGTTTCTGCCATTTCAGTAACGATACGTGTTATATCAAGGGGATGCCCCATTGCGGGACAGGAGAGAAACAATATGTTTACTACTATTACAATCATTGTTGCTATAGTCCTCTTTTTTAACATTTGCCTCATTCCCTTTCAAAAAATTTTTGAAGGCGTTTTTACTGAAAGACAAGATGAAATTTTCTCTATTATAAATCAATTAAACTAAGAAATGAAAAATAAGTGGATAAGGCTCTTTTTATAGAGGTCTTTTTTTTAGACTTTTTAGATGGAACCTTGATTTTAGCGTTAATAATGATAGACTCATACAGTTGCTTTCTGGCAACGGCAACCCTTCCGATTAACTCCTATTGGAAACAGACAAAGAAAGAGCATAAATAAAATATAGAAAAGGAAGATTGATGTGTATACACCAAAGCTATTCACTGAACTAAGAGACTATTCTCGCGAAAAAGCCTTCTCTGACCTTTTCGCTGGAATCACTGTCGGTATTGTTGCTCTCCCTTTAGCCATGGCTTTTGCCATTGCAAGCGGTCTGCCTCCTGAGAGAGGTCTTTTCACGGCTATTATTGCTGGTTTTCTTATCTCGCTTTTGGGAGGAAGTAAGGTGCAAATAGGAGGTCCTACCGGTGCCTTTGTCGTGCTCGTTTCAGCTATTGCCGGACAATACGGCTATTCTGGATTAGCTCTCTGTACGTTGCTTGCCGGTATCTTTCTTATTCTTTTCGGTATATTCCGTATGGGCGGCCTTATCAAATTCATCCCTTTTCCTGTAACAACAGGTTTTACTACGGGAATCGCTGTCGTTATTTTTTCTACTCAGATCAAAGATTTATTCGGACTTCATATAGATACAGTTCCGGCAGAATTTTTACAGAAGTGGCATGTCTACCTTCAAAATATGGGTTCTTTCGAGCCTTCCACACTGGCTGTTGGCATAGGCACGATTCTTGTTATTCTTGTTGTGCGCCATTTCTGGCCAAAGCTTCCGGCTATGCTCATCGGCATGATCGTTGCCACTCTCTGCGCTCAGGTTCTGCATTTGGATGTAGCCACTATAGGAAGCCGCTTCGGTGTGCTGCCTCGAATGTTGCCGGCTCCTTCTTTTCCTGATTTTCACTTTGAACAGATAGCCCCATTGATCAAGCCCGCTTTCACAATCGCCATGCTGGCGGCCATTGAGTCTCTTCTTTCTGCTACAGTGGCTGATGGAATGATTGGCGGACGGCATCGTCCCAACGCTGAACTTATAGCCCAGGGTGTTGCCAATATTGGAAGCATTGTTTTTGGGGGTATTCCTGCTACGGGAGCCATAGCCAGAACGGCAACCAACGTTAAAAGTGGTGCCAAAACCCCTGTTGCCGGAATCATTCACGCCATTGTGCTGGCCCTTCTGCTTCTCATATGTGCGCCTGTTGCCAAGCTTATTCCTCTCTCGGCCTTGGCAGGTATTCTTGTTGTTGTGAGTTACAACATGAGTGAACTTCATCACTTCGTTGCCATTTTTAAAGGTCCCAGAAGCGATGCTTTTGTCTTGGTTTTGACCTTCCTGCTTACCGTTCTCGTTGACTTGACGGCAGCTGTTCAGGTCGGTGTTGTTCTGGCGTCTCTCCTCTTTATCTGGAGAATGTCCGAGATTACGAATGTCAGCATGATCACTGACGAAGTTCGAGGTGAAGACGACGCCAGCGAAGACCCCAATTCAATAGCCCTGCGCGAGGTTCCAAAGAGAGTAGAGGTCTATGAAGTGAACGGACCTTTCTTTTTTGGTATGATTAATACTTTCAAAAATGCCCTTCGAAATGTAGAAAAGCCTGTTTCAGTTCTCATTATCCGTACGAGAAACGTTCTGGCTGTTGATGCGACGGGCATACATGTTTTGCGGGAACTCCATCAGCGCTGCCAGAAAGAGGGAACACAACTTGTTATCTCTGGAGTTCAGCCTCAGCCTTTGAAGGCTTTCCAGCGTTCCGGCCTTATAGAAGAGATGGGAAAAGAGAATTTCTGTGAAAATATAGATGAGGCTTTAAATCGGGCTCGTGTCGTTTTGGGACTTCCCCAAGTAGAAATAGAAAGGAAGCCTTTCTGTGCCTTTTGTGGTAGAGAGGAACTCGTATAGCGGTTGTTTAGGGGGTTTTGATTTGAAACTTTTACGTCAGATACTTATAATTTTGGTCATTTTTTACGTGGGGCAGGCGATTCAGCTTACGACGCACATTCCCATTCCGGGAAGCGTAATAGGAATGATATTGTTATTTCTTCTTCTATCCTTTCATGTTATTTCTATAGATTTGCTGAAAGAGCTCTCTGATTTCTGTTTGAGCAACCTTGCCTTTTTCTTCGTGCCCATTATTGTGAGTGTTGTGACGGCGAAAGATAAGATACTTCACATTGCGCCCCAGTTCCTTGCGACGGTGGTGCTCTCAACCGCTTTTGTTATGGTTGCAACGGGACTGGCTGCGCAATTTTTACTTCGAAGAAGAGAGGCAAAGTCTAATGAACGTCTTTAAAGAACTCTATACTACGCCCCTTTTCGCCGTAATGCTTACTATTGGAACCTATATCTTGGGTGGATGGGTACGCAAAAAAACGAAGTGTGTTGCCTTGATTCCCGTCGTTTTTTCGGCGGTGGCCATCGGGCTTCTCTTTCTCGTGACGGATTATACCTACGAAGAATATAGTCGTGGGGGAGATATGATTTCAATGTTGCTTGGACCTGTAACGGTGCTTCTTGCCGTGCCAATCTACAAAGAGCTTCCCCGTTTGAAGGAAAATCTCGTGCCCATCGTTCTTTCTATTGTCGTGGGAGCACTTTCCGCTTTCGTGAGCATATGGGCTTTTTGCTATGTTTTTGATTTTGAACGTGAGTTTTTTCTCTCTCTGGTGCCTAAATCCGTAACGGCTCCAATAGGAATTGAAGTTGCCCTTATTATTGAAGGACTCGTTCCTATAACGGTTCTCTCTATTATTGTTACAGGAATAACCGGGGCTCTTATCTCCCCGTTCATCTGCAAAATCGCAGGTATTCATCATCCTGTAGCTCGTGGACTTGCCATTGGATCAAGTTCACACGCCATAGGAACGAGTCGGGCTTTCGAAATGGGTGAAGTCGAGGGAGCATTCAGCAGTCTCGCTACGGGACTTTGCGGTGTTATTACCGTGCTTATTGTGCCCCTTCTTCTTCGTTTGCTTTCCTTCTTCTAAGGAATCTGTTTCTTCTCGGACTATTGCCTGGGCTGCTTCTTGAGCAGCAATGGTTCGCAAATATTCTTAGCGCCTACAAGACTCAATATGGTTATAAAATCTTTTTGTGGCCCTTTAAAGGCATCTTTAGGGTCGAACCATTCATGAACCGAGTGGCTCTGTCCAGATTCTCCGCCTCTTCCTACAGCCAAGGCGGGGATTCCCAGACTGATGGGGACATTGGCGTCTGTGCTCGATGGAAGTCTCAAGTTCGGTTCAATGCCGATGGCCTTCAGCCCGGCACAGGCTGCTTGTACAATGATTTCGTCTGTTGACTGGCTTCCTGCAGGTCGGCTTCCCAATAAGGTGATCTCCACAGAGAGACCGATGCTTTTGCAACGGGAATTCTCGGCATCGCAGGCCTTCTGAACGATTTCCTTAAACTTCGATTCAGTTTTATTTAGCTCTTCTTGGGTGTTAGAGCGAAGATCTACGAGCATGCTCGCTTCTTCGGCAATGACATTTATGGACGTTCCGCCGTTGATAACGCCTACAGAATAAGTTGTCTTCGGTTCTGTAGGAACCTCTAGATCGGCAAGGGCAGCAATTGCCCGTCCCAATGCGTGAACGGCGCTGGGAGAGGCTCCGAAGTCTGTATAGCTGTGCCCGCCTGGCCCTCTATATACGATTTTATACCGGTAACTGCCGGTGGCAGCGTAGACTATAGATGCTACGCCAGTTCCATCGAGGGAGATAAAACCATCTATATCCGCGTGATCTGCAAATAACTGTTTGGACCCTTTCAGATTACCGAGCCCTTCTTCGCAGACATCGCCGCAGAAAACGACATCACCAAGAGTTTCTATACATGTCTCATTGAAAGCTCTGATGAGGCTCAGCAGTTCAGCCACACCACGACTGTCGTCAGCAATGCTGGGGCCGTAGAGCTTCCCATCATTTTCTTTTACCTTAATATCAGTTTCGTTTGGAAATACTGTGTCTATATGGGCAGCTACAACGAGTTTGGGACCATTTTCAATTCTTGGGCGTATTCCTAAAACATTGCCGACACTATCGACAGTTACATTTTTCAGCCCCAGTTTCTTGAAAGCTGCACATAGATACTTTGTCCGTTCTTCTTCTTTGTAGCTCGGGGCGGAAATTTCGCAGATTGCAATCTGATCGCCCACAGTCCTTTCATGATCTGCCTCTAAGAAACGTAACCCCTTCATAACACCTTCGTCATTCATAAGGGCGTTGACAGCGTCTTGAACACCAAGGGAAATACTATATTCAGCATTCGCCATTTCAAAATCTCCTCTCGTATAACGTATACCTCAATTAACTCTAATTTTACTAGTGCAACTCTGAAGGGGATACACCTTTTTCTGGAAATAGCTCTCTTCTCTCTCCAAGTTTTTTGTAAATTTGATCTGTCCGCACGATCTTGAAGGGTGTGTTGGGCATAAAGAGAATCAGCGCCAGAATAAAAGTGGCGAGTTCCGCGAGGGGAATAGCCATGAATATACCCTTTTCGCCAAAGAAGAGAGGAAGTACAAAGAGAAAAAGTGCTGGCAGAACCAGGCTTCTCGATATGGCGACAGCTGCTGAATGTATGGGCTTCTGCATTGCCGTAAAGTACGAAGAAAAGACAATGTTGATTCCGAGCAGCAGAAAAGCCGGCCAGAAATGGGCAATAAAATTCCGAGCGATAAAGATTGTTTTTTCAGCGTCATTATTTGTAAAGAGCTCAATGATGGTTTGAGGAGCAAGAAGGAGGAGGCCGCTGATCACTACTCCGAAAAGCAGCACTGTACCGCCTGCTACCCATAAGAAGCTCTGAATTCTCGATGCCTTTCCCGCACCAAAATTTTTACTGATAATAGGCTGAATAGCATCACCAATTCCATAACACGCCATAGAGCCGAGATAGAGAATATAGTTTACTATCGTATAGGCAGCTACACCGTCAACGCCGAGTTTCCGAATCATAATCCAGTTGAAAAGGAAGGTGAGAATACCTGCCGATATTTCATTGGCGAACTCTGAAAAACCGTTGTAGGCAGAGTAAAGTATTTCTTTCCACGAACCCCCATGGGTATTGAAACGCAATTTCCCCTTCTTACATAAGAAATGGGGAATAAGTATGCTCATGAGGAATATCTGCGATATTCCTGTGGCTAGAGCGGCTCCCCGAACACCCCAATCGAGTCTGACGACAAAAGTCCAGTCGAGTGAAACATTGATTAGAGCCCCAAGAGTCATAGCCATAGCTGATAGGAATGGGCGACCATCTACCCGAACGAAATAAGAGAGGCAAATTCCCATCAGAGAGAAGGGAATAAAGAAAATAAGAGTAGAAAGATAGGTGCGTACAGGCGGAGCCACATCCTGACTTGCTCCAAGAAGAGCCACCAGAGAATCTATCTTTATAAGTGCTAGGAGACTGACGCCAAGAGAGAAGATCAGTGTGGCAAGCAGCGTTTTCGTGAAGACGGCTGATGCGGTATAGACATCGCCGGCTCCAAGATATTTTCCACACGTTACAGATCCGCCAATTCCCATCATAAAAGCGATTCCTCCCACAAAAATAATGAAGGGGAGAGCCAGTGTAACTGTCGCTAAAGCCGCTTCTCCGTTGGTGTTACCCAAGAAGGCCGCATCAATGGCGCTGGCAGACGAAACGGCGATCATTCCTATAACTGTCAACGAGGAATAGTACAGGAACACCGAGAAAACATTTCCTCGAAGTGAGTCGAAAGAGTACCTCATTAAATTTCTACATCCTTTCAGGAAATTAATTAAGAGAAGAAATAACCCTTAGGAATAATTATAGATGGTATACATAAAAATTCAACTTGCAGAATAGTGCAAATTGGTTGGATTTATCTCTCATTGGGATCTCCGTTTTCTGCGAAACGAATCCAGTATTCCATCATTTTTTGCGACATCTTTATATCAATTGACAAGTAAACGACCGTTCACTATAATAATGGTGAACGATCGTTTACTGCAAGGGGAGGATTTTTAGATGGCCGATACAAAAGAAAACATTTTGAATACTGCCCTTCGTTTGTTTGCACGGAATGGATATGAGGCCGCTTCGGTCAGCGATATTGCCGGGGAGCTTGGCATGACAAAAGGGGCTTTATATAAGCACTATAAGAATAAGCGGAACATATTCGATAGCATTGTGAAGCGTCTTTATCAGATAGATGCTGAAAGAGCAAGAAAATATGAAGTGCCTGAAAAAACATTTGATAAATCACCGTCGGCCTACCGCAAGACTGCTGTGGATAAAATCAAGACTTTCACTGAAGCGCAGTTTCGTTTTTGGACGGAGGACGAATTTGCCAGTAATTTTCGAAAAATGTTGACTTTGGAGCAATATAGAAACACTGAAATAATGGAACTATATCAAAAGTGCCTTGTAAGCGGACCGGTCAGCTATATGGAAGATTTATTCCGTGAAATGATGGAAGAAGGTATTTGGATAAAAAACAACCCGAAACAGCTTGCACTTGAATTTTATGCGCCGTTTTATTTGCTAGTAAGTATTTCAGATACAATGCCTGATAAGAAAGAGGCCGCTAAGCAATTAGCGGCGCACATTGGACGCTTTATAGAAAAGAACGCCTCGACGGAAATAAAAGGAATAAAGCCAAAGGTATAAATAATCAGAAGATAAGGAGTGCGAACAATGGAAGATATAACAATCCACGAATTTGAATTTGTCCTCATCAATGAATATTTTACAGAGCTCGAACGACAGGGTCCAGGTAGTCCCGAAGAAACTATTAGAGCATTAAGTTTTATTGGCAACCTTTCAAACAAAACAAAAATTGCTGATTTAGGCTGTGGTACAGGTGCTCAAACAATGGTTCTGGCACAAAATACAGAGGCAACCATTACAGCCCTCGACCTTTATGCTGGTTCGATTGATAAACTTAATGCAACAGTTGGAAAACTAGGTTTGCAGAACAAGGTAAAAGGTATTGTTGGTTCAATGGATAATTTGCCGTTCCAGAATGGCGAATTTGACCTTATATGGTCCGAAGGGGCTATTGCTAATATCGGTTTTGAAAAAGGCCTAAATCACTGGAAGAAGTTCCTCAAAAAAGATGGTTATGTTGCCGTAACATATGAGTCTTGGTTTACTGATGAGCGCCCCGCTGAAATTGAGAACTGGTGGGTGGACGCAGTTCCTGAAATTGCAACAATAGGACATAATATTTCCATCATGCAAAAAACAGGTTATATTCCTGTTGCCGCATTTACACTGCCTGAAAGTTGTTGGATAGACAATTATTTTATTCCGCAAAAAGCAAGGCAAGAGGAATTTTTGAAAAAACATGCGGGAAATAAAACCGTTGAGGACATGATTGCATTTATGAGGCGTGAGGCAGATTTGTATTCAAAATACAAACAGTATTATGGATATGTATTTTATATTGGGAGAAAGATATAACAATAGTTTACTCTGCCACTTCGTACGCCAGACCAGAAATTGCTTTGCCGCCATTTCATAAGAATGGTTGAAATTATCTCTCGTTGTGCAGTGCTTCGGCAAGTTGAGCAAGAATCCCTCTCGTAATGTGTGGGGATGAAGAAATAACCATATATGGAAGGTCTTTTCTTGTCATATTGGCGTCCACTTTCGGCCAGAAGAGGGTTCCCATTCTGTTGGGATCTCCGTTTTCTGCGAAACGAATCCAGTATTCCATCATTTTTTGCGACATCTTTATATCAATATCCTTGTAGCCTTCTTCCTTTGAAATGTGTCCGAACACGTAGGGAATTTCTGCTCCATGCATTGCCCCGTAATGTTCTTTCTTGGTGTTCAGAAAGGGAGAAGGGGTGTGATCGAAAAGGTAGAGATAGGCAGGCAGATTCCTTTTTCCATATTCGTAGACGAAGGTTTGAGTCGGCTCGCCGAAGAAGGTGAAGCCGGCTAGGGAGGGCCAGAAGAGGAAAGTCTCTTCATCGCGAGGTGTCGGAAAGAAAAGAAAGGCTGTTGGAGCGGCGCGGTGAAGGTGAGTGTATATCCATTCAGAATATTCATCTGCTGTCATGGGGGAGTAGAAGGCTGTTCCCTCGTCATTATTTGTGCCGAAAAGTATGGCGACTTTATTGAAGGCGCCCTTTTCCAGAGCAAGGCGCGGTTCTGAGGGCAGCATATAGTTATCGAAGATAGGGGCGAATTGATAGTCGTCGTTGCTTCCCACCTGAGGATATCCTGTCTTTTCTACAATTCTCTCTGCCGGAATGTTCCGCAGTTCTTCAAGGGGGTTGATTTTGTTGATTCCTAGCAGCTCCTCTTCAAAACGAAGCCCAGTCGCTTCCGCTTCTGTCAAGGAACCGCCAGCCCGGGGAAAGAGAGCGTAGTTGCCGAGAATTGTCCCGCTCTGACCAATGGCTTTATGGAAAAGACCTTTGGCGAGAGGGGAGAGGCAGAGCGCCGAGACGCTCATACTGCCAGCCGATTGCCCGAAGATAGTTATATTATGAGGATCCCCTCCGAATTGGCGAATGTTCTTCTGAATCCACTGTAGTGCTGCTACTTGGTCGAGAAGTCCGTAATTCCCGCTGGTGTGAAGAGCGCTTTCGCTGGAAAGTGCCGGATGAGCAAGAAAACCGAAAGCTCCCAATCTATAGTTGATTGTAATGAGGAGAACTCTTTTCGTTTGGGCAAAGGTCGTTCCATCAAAACTGAAGAGTGAGCCAGAACCGCGCGAGAAAAAACCACCATGAATCCAGACCATAACAGGCAACGACCCGTCAAGGGAAGGAGTCCATATATTTAAGTAGAGGCAATCTTCACTTGTCGGTTCATTGTATAGAAGGGGTTGAGGGCAGCTTGGAGCAAACTTTTGAGCATACTTAAGACCATCCCAGGTGAGAAGAGGCTGGGGCGGTTTCCAGCGCAGATCATCTACCGGAGGCTGAGCATAGGGAACGCCTAAAAATTTTATAACGTCATCCTCTTCAAAGCCGGCAAGAAGCCCCTCCTCAACGTGCACCATGGGAAGAGGCGTAACAGTAGGTTCGACTGCGCAAAAGGCAGGAGAGGACAGCACCATATAAGGGAGCAAAACTCCAGCAGAAATAATGAGACAAAAAGCGGTAAAATATAAACTGCGAAGTGCTAAAAATCGTACATATTTTTTGAAATGCATAATCAACCACCTTTCAACAATTATGCTACTATTATTAAAACATAAAAATCGTTATTAAAGGAGGTTGCGCCATGAAAAGTTTTGTCAAAGTTGCGGAATGCCCCTTGACGCTTCCTCCCTGTAGATTAGAGATTATAGTGTTGTCGATACGTGATGATATCAGCTACCGTAACGACTGGGAATGCGTGTTTTTTAGCAAAATCAACAATTTCGGGCAGACGGGCCATTGTCCCGTCTGGATTTGTAAGTTCACAAAGAACTCCGTAAGGGTCTACCCCTGCGAGTCGAGTCATATCTACAGAAGCTTCTGTATGGCCGTCTCGCTCTAGTACGCCGCCTTTTCTGGCCTGCAAGGGGAAGACATGTCCAGGCTTATTAAGATGATGGGGTTTCGCGTCACGAGCTATAGCTGTCTGTATAGTTTTTACACGGTCTGCGGCAGACACGCCTGTTGTAACGCCTTCCGCAGCTTCAATAGAGACTGTAAAAGCCGTTTTGAAACGACTTGAGTTGTGTTCTACCATAGGCGCAAGCTCCAGTGATTCTATTTTTTCTGGTGTCAGGCAAAGACAGACTATCCCGCTGCATTCTCGTATGAGCATGGCCATCTGCGGAACGGTAAGAGTCTGAGCGGCAAAGATAAGATCCCCCTCATTCTCCCTCTCTTCGTTGTCGGTTACGAGAATGCCACTTCCAGCCCGAAGAGATTCAAGCCCCTTTTCAACCCGCGTCAAAGGCGAACCAAAGGCATTGAGCAATGCATTATTCATACCATCATTCCTCCAGTATCACATATGAAATTTATAGTGCAGGGCGGGAAAAAATAAAAAAGCGGCATTCTGCCTGAGAGCAGAGGTCGCCCTATCTCTTCATTCCGGACTATCACCGTCGGCTCTGGCTTTTCACCAGATCAACGCTTCCTGCGTTTTGTCGCAAAAAAGCGTGCGCGGGCTTCCAGATATAGACTGGTTCACCGCCGGTGGGGACTTGCACCCCGCCCTGAGAATAGGCGTTCTCACTTTAATCATTTATACACTCTTTGTCAATCACTCGACCTCTCGTCAATAGACACGTGCAACAACCTGAGGCTTTCGTGGAGTTGGTTTGGGAGCTGAAGTCATGTCTGAGTAGCCGAGGGCGACAGCATAGTAGGGTTTATATCCAGAGGGAATGGGAAGTTCCCCGCATATATCTTCCTTTTGAAAAAGGTAGCGTATAAAACCGATCCAGCAAGAGGCCACGTTCAGACTGTGGGCTGCCAGAAGCATGTTCTCTATAGCTGCGCAACAGTCGGCAAAAGGCACGAGATGAGAGTCGGAAACCATTCCATCTTCTTTGCCGGAAACAATAATTACAGTGGGAGCATGAAAAAAAAGATGATAATCAGGATTCCTTCCTATTTCGGCTATTCGTTCATCATCCTTTCTGCTCATAATTGTACGTGTGCGCCGACTTAAATCATCTATAATACGTCTATTCTGAATAACCAAGAAGTGCCACGGCTGGTCGTTGTGTCCGCTGGGGGCGAATGTCGCCGCTTCGAGTATGGCAAGAAGTTCATTATCATCTATCTGCTCTTTTTTATATTTTCGAATGCTGCGTCGTTCTTTTATTGCTTGAATAATTTTATTCAAGAGTATCACCACCTCTTAATGTTCTGTTATTATACTCATGGTAAAGTTATAGCCTGAATTGGGGGTTTTTTGTAGTGGCTGATAGTTCAATTATACTGTTTGCCTTGTTCTTCATCTTTATGTTTATACTTTCAGCTTTCTTCTCTGCAAGCGAGACGGCTTATTCCAGTGTTAACAAAATACGCCTGAAACGTTTTGCCGAAGAAGGACGCAAAGGGTCTAATAAGGCACTCGATCTGGCAAAGGATTTCAATAAGACGATTTCCGCTATATTAATAGGTGGGAATATCGTTGATATTGTCATGACCTCCGCCGCCGCAGGAACGCTCTCTGTTCTCTTTGGCCCCATGGGAGCCGTGTACGCAACCCTTCTAATGACTGTTTTGATCATATTGTTTGGAGAGATACTCCCTAAAGCTTTTGTGAAGGATAAGGCCGAAAACTTTGCCCTTGGCGCTTCTGGGCTTGTTCACTTTTTTGTCTCCCTGCTTTCTCCCGTTACATGGCTTACTACAAATCTATCCCAGATCCTTCGTGGAAAAGATCGGACGGATGTTTTGCCCAGTGTTACACACGATGAGCTTTTGAGCATAGTTGAGACTATGGGGGAAGAGGGCGTGCTTCCTGAGACTGAGAAGGAGCTTATAGGGAATGCCGTGAATTTTTCCGAAATAGAAGTGTGCGAAATTCAGACGCCCAGAGTGGATTTATTTGCCCTGAACGTGAACGAACCTATTGAAAACGTAAAGAATCTGCTCTTAAAGAACCATTATTCCCGTGTGCCTATTTATGAGGGAACCTTCGATAATATTGTAGGAATCCTCAACGAGAAAGATTTTCTGAACCATTTTATACATGATGACAACGTGGAAATTCGCTCGATTATGACGCCGCCACTTTTGATAGCTGGAAGTGCCACCCTGATGGATGGCCTGAAAATGCTGCAAAAGAATAAGGCCCACCTTGCCGTTGTTCTTGACGAGTATGGCGGAACGTCGGGAATCATTACTCTCGAAGATATTCTTGAAGAGCTGGTAGGGGAAATATACGATGAGCACGATGACTTTAAAGAGTACTGTACTCAGGTTGAGGAAAACACGTACCTTGCGAGCGGAGACGCCTATCTGGAAGAACTCTTTGAAAAATTTTTAAGAATGCCCTATACGCCGGGAAGTGAGTCGAGCACGTTGAGCGGCTGGCTTTTCGAGCAGTTTAAAACGTTGCCTGCCGTTGGCGCCTCTCTTGAGTGGGGGCCCTTGCGCTTCGAAGTTGTCAAAATAACGGGGCAGCGAATACAGAAGGTGCGAATTATTCGCGACCCCGACTATGTCTTCGACGAAAATGGAGAGACAGATAACGTCTTAATGCTGTAGCACGTGGCACTATCTCTTTACTGCTGTGCCTTTCTCTCGAAAATGGCGATAATTTCCTCTTTGTAGTCATATAAATAGAGAGTGTTGCCCACAATTTCAAATGCTGTTACATGAGAGAGCATTTTGAAGTACTGTTCTTCTAGATCGATGGTATCAGGGCAATATTTTTTTGTCGACGCAAGCTGCTCGAAGAGAAGACGCGACCCAGACTCATCAAGACGGTAGGCACCGAAATAATTGTTACATCCTCCGTACCCGTGAACTCTCTTTTCCGCACTATTAAAATGCAAGGATATTCCATCGTTGTTTTCGGCTCGTTCTATTTGTTTGTCGCCCAACCTCACAAGCATCCAATCCTTATCTTCAAGAGTGACTTTTTCTTGTACTGATACGTCTTTTCCAGAGGTTGTTTCTTCTTGCTTTTCACTCTCTTCAGCTTCCTCTGTTTCATCACTTCCCATGCCAACGAAGCGGTCTACTATAAGAGCATCTTCTGTAGAATCTCCCTCCATGGCTGCTCTTTTTTCTATATGTCCCTCTATAACGACAGGGAGAGGTTCTCCCGCTTGAGGCTCAAGAGAGAGATATTGCTCTTCCAGAGTGACATAGTCCTTTTCCATGGCGACAGGAAAGGTTGCTCCGGTAAAGGTGTGGGTAAAGAGGGCCGCGTCAGCCATATATGAGAAAGTACCCTCCATTTGAAGGGGGGTTTTCAGCACATATGGTTCTTTTGTATGTGAAAGAGAGAAGTTAAGGTCAGATTCTGCACGTTTCCCTTCACGATCAACGAGTGTAATTTTGTCATTGCTATCTATAGCAAAATACATTTTGTCTTTTGGGGACTCGTGTAAAATAATCATCTTCTTAGAAGGAACGAGCTCCCATCGCCCTAAAGAGGCAAAAGTCTTGTCTTTGCCCTCTTCGGCTTCTAGATATGTCATCTCTAGTTGGTAGATGTTATCGGGGCGAAGAAAAAGAGCATACCGAATGCCGGGGCAGTCTGCCGCAGGAAGAACCCCCTCATACTGGCCTGGGAGATGCAAAAGTTTTTGAGCTTCGGCCTTGAAATAGGCGTCTGATGTTTTTTCCGCCGGAGCTTCTAGGTTATCAGAGGCATTTGTTGTAGCGGCTTTTATTGAAGCGGTTACATAGGCGCCGCTGGAAATAATCAATGTAAGGATAATGCAAGTTAATACAATTACAGTTCTTTTTATTTTGTTCATCATGGGAACCCCCAATTAATGTGTTTTTACTTCAAATTTATGGTAAATTATAGTCATATACTATAAATTTCATTACGCTATTCATCATCAGTATTTTTGTGTATTTTCCAGAAGGAGTTTAAAAAAGAGCGGAAAGGCCGGGTGGGCGGCCTTTCCGTTTTGCATGAGGAGAATCGGTGAACCAAAAAATTGTATTTTAGATATACGTGTTACGAAACTCTTAAAAAGTAGCACGTATATAATACCTGTTAATCTCGCAGAGGTCAACTGGATAATAATCTTTCAGGGGGGATTGCTATGACTGAACTACCGCTTGTCTTTCTCGTTACTTCCGTTCTTCTTCTATTGAGCATTTTTTCCAGCAAATTGGCGGAAAAATTTGGTTTTCCCGCTCTTCTTATGTTCCTCGTTATAGGTATGTTGGCGGGATCTGACGGCCCTGGAGGAATCCATTTTGATAATGCCGCTACTGCCAATATGGTTGGTACGGTTGCCTTGGCTTTCATCCTTTTTGCCGGAGGTCTCGATACTCAAGTAGATAATATCCGACCGGTTTTAGGTCGTGGAATAACGATGGCTACACTAGGGGTTGCCTTGTCCGCTCTTTTCATGGGACTTTTTGTTCACTACGTTCTCGGATTTTCGCTGCAAGATGGCTTTCTTCTGGGATCTATCGTATCGTCTACTGACGCTGCTGCCGTCTTTGCCGTTCTCAGATCGCGCAGAGTAAGCCTTAAAGGCAATTTGCGCACACTCCTTGAGCTTGAATCTGGGAGTAACGACCCCATGGCGATCTTCTTGACATTGGCTGTTCTTCAGGTTATTCAGCAGGGATCTGTAGGATGGGGTAAACTTGTTCCCTTATTTATTATCCAGATATCCATGGGAGCTGCTGGAGGCTGGTTTCTCGGTAAGGTATCTGCGAGGCTCATAAACAGAATAAGGCTTGATTATGCCGGTTTGTATCCTGTGCTTGGAACAAGTATTGTTCTTTTAACCTACGGGCTTGTAGAGAAGATTGGCGGAAACGGTTTTTTAGCCGTCTATGTTTGTGGACTCGTTTTGGGGAACAGCGATTTTATCTACAAACGCAGCCTTCTTCGTTTTCACGATAGTATAGGCTGGCTCATGCAGATCATCATGTTTTTGGTTCTGGGGCTCCTTGTCTTTCCTTCCCATCTTGTGGGCGTTGTCTGGGAAGGCCTTCTATGCGCGGGGTTCCTTATGTTCATTGCCCGTCCGGTGGCTATTCTGCTGACTTTAATAGGAAGTTCCTTTTCTTTAAGAGAGAGGCTCCTCGCGTCATGGGCGGGGTTGCGTGGGGCCGTTCCCATTGTTTTGGCTACATTCCCTCTGCTTATGGGGCACCCACGTTCCAATGAAATTTTCAACGTCGTTTTCTTTATTGTGCTCACGTCAGTACTTTTTCAGGGGAAGACCCTCATGCCGTTGGCGCGGTTCCTGAAGGTGGATAAGCCCCTTCTATCTCGTCCGAGATATCCTCTTGAGTTCGATAAGACAGAGAACGATGTGCGAAATGAAACGCGGGAATTAGATATTTTACCGGGGACCTTTTCAGTGGGAAAAACGATCGGTCAGCTTTCTCTTCCGTCTGATGCCCTTATATTGTTGGTGAGGCGAGAGAAAAACTTTCTTGTTCCACGTGGACAGTTGACCCTCGAACCGTACGATACCCTTCTTGTGTTGGGCGAACCAGATGCGTTGCAAAAAGTGAGAGATATTATAAATAGAAAAGAAGAGCCAGCGGAATAGCGCCGGCTCTTCCACCTTATCGTTTCCACGTTGCAGGAACAAAAAGGATCAGAACTGTGTAGAGTTCAAGTCGCCCAAGAAGCATGCAGAAAGAAAGAACCCATTTCCCAATATTTGGGATAAGAGCGTAATTTTTTGTAGGACCAACCAGCGCAAGACCGGGGCCGATATTACCTAGAGTCGCTGCCACACTTGAGATGGCAGAAACAATGTCAAGCCCCAATGCGGTCATAACAAGACTTGCCAGAGTGAAGATCCCTATATAGAGAAGGAAAAAAGCGGTTATCGAGCCGACGATCTCTTTGGAAATCGTTCTTCCTGCCACTTTAGTATGAACTATGGCTTTTGGGTGAAGCAGACGGAAAAGTTCTGCATAGGCGTGACGTACCAGAACCATAATGCGAAGATTTTTAATGCCGCCGCCTGTAGAGCCAGCACAGCCGCCGATAAACATGAGGATGAGAAGCAGAAGCTGAGTAAATACTGGCCACAGCTCATAATCCGCGGTGACAAAACCTGTAGTGGTGATAATACTTACAACCTGAAAGGCTGCATAACGCAATGCGTCGAAGACGTTGCTGTAAATATCTTTTATCAAAAGTAACGCCGTAATAGCTACTGTACAGCCGAGGCTGATAAAGAAGTAGACACGAAATTCTCCATCTTTCCACCAGGCGTTCCACTTTCCCTTTAAAAAATGGTAGTGCAGGGCGAAGTTGCATCCGGCGAGAAACATGAAGATTGTAATAACCCAGTCGATATAGGCGCTATTGTAATGGGCAACACTCGTGTTCTTTGGTGAAAATCCACCAGTAGCCATTGTCCCGAAAGTATGGGTCAGAGAATCGAAAAGATCCATTCCTCCGAATAGAAGCAGAACAGTCTGCAACGCCGAGAGGAAAACGTATACTCCCCACAGGAGCAGAGCAGTCTGTTGAATTCGAGGTGTCATTTTTTCTGGAATGGGCCCGGGGACCTCCGCTTTGTAGAGTTCCATTCCTCCAACACCGACGAAGGGTAGAATAGCCAGGCTGAGAACAATAATTCCCATGCCTCCAAGCCAGTGTGTCAGGTCTCGCCAGAAGAGGATTCCGCGAGGTTGGGCTTCTATGTTCGTTAGTATGGAGGCTCCAGTTGTTGTAAAGCCAGACATGGCCTCAAAAAATGCATCGGTAAATGTGGGTGCTGTTCCATGAAAAAAGTAGGGCAGTGCCCCTATGATAGAAGCGGTTACCCACGATAGGGTGACGACAGCGAAGGCTTCACGTATGCCGAGATCTTGAAAATTTCCACGTTTTCCCCAACCGTAGAGAAGCAGGGCAACCATGAAACCGACAGCAATAGACATTACAAAGGCTTTTGCATCAGTGCTTCCGTCCATAATGGCCCATGAGAGGGGCCAGAGCATGAAGATAGAGATCATGGAAGACAGAAGGGCGAGAACTCGCGCTACTAGACGAAATTTCATGACTTATTTCACTCCAAGTTTTTCAACGGCAATAGGCATCAATTCAGAAGAGGCAAATATGGTTACGAGGTCTCCTGCATGAATAATCGTATCTCCCATAGGAACAAAGACTTCATTGTCTCTTCGAACGAGGGCGATCAGTATTCCTTTTGGAAGGTCCATCTCTGCCATGGTGAGGCCAGAAATGGCGCTTGTTTCCGAAATATGGGCTTCAAGCATCTCTGCATCTATCTTATCGAGAAGCGAGAGTGTTCCGGCTCCAGATGGGTAGCGCACATTGCTCATAATAACAGAGGCAAGGGCCTGGTTAGGGTTGACCATGGCATCGACGGAGATGTAGTTATCGAGGTGCATGTACATCTGACGTCGCACAACGGCAATGGCCTTTCTGGCTCCCAGAGCTTTGCCAACGACGCCGAAAAGGATATTGGCTTCATCGCTTTCAGTGGTACAGACAAAACCGTCGGCATCTTCCACGCCTTCATGTCTGAGCAATGTCTCATCGGCGCCATCTCCGCATAAGACGAGAGTTCGCTGCAACTCACTGGCGATTCGTTCGCACTTTTCCTTGTTGCGGTCAATAAGACGAATATCTACGCTCTTATAGTGTTTTTCGAGGCGATGGGCAACCTGATAGCCCAGTTTTCCGCCTCCGATAATAAAGACCTTTTTAAGGGGAGTGCTTTTCTCTCCGCTGAAAACTTCTTCCAACTGCCACACCTGGTCTTTTCTCGTGACGGTAAAGCAAATATCCCCCTCTTCCAGAATATTGTCTCCATAGGGAACAAATCCTTCCCCGTTTCTTTTTACATAGACAATAATGGCGGTAACATGAGGATATTGAATACGAAGCTGTTTAAGGCTGAGTCCCGCAAGGGGGGATTTATGGGCGATGGGAAAAGCATAAATACCAGCTATTCCTTCGAGCAACTCTGCTGTCTCCAGAGCGGAACTGACGGAAAGCAACTCTATAATCTGACGAGCGACAGACCGTTCGGGAGAGTTCATAACATCTATGCCAAGATCTCTGGCCCATGTGGGGCTATCTGTATATTCCAGCCCGCGAGCCCTTGAAATGACACGTTTAACTCCGGCCCTTTTCGCTATCCAGCACGCCATAATATTGACTTCGTCGCGATTGGTACAGGCGACCAAAATGTCTATGGAACAGCCGCTCTTAACTCCGGCTTCTTCAAGAACGGAGGGACGAGATCCGTTTCCCCGGATCGTAATAACATCAAGCTCGTTATCGACCTTCAATGCTCGTTCCTTGTCTTCCTCAATAACTGTAATGTCGTGTCCTTCGGCGGAAAGACTTCTTGCTACGTGATACCCTACTTCTCCAGCACCAACAATAACGATATGCATAACTCAATCCCTACTTCCAACATATGGTCGAGAATCTTCGGCCTATACTAGCAAAGCTTTATAGAAAAGCAACACCATTTATGTTGCTACAAACCAATAAGAATATTCTGGAACCATGTCTGTGAAAACATGAAAGACAGTATCGGAGGCTTTTCCTCCCGCATGGTTTGAGAATAACTTTCTCATTTCGAAGAGAGCGTTTCGTAAAAGCTGTTCCGAATAGAATAGGGATTGAAGTCTTCTGTACAAAAGCACAGCAAGGCGGCCGATTTTTTCAAGAGGGAGCTTGCCATAAAGAACGTAGAGATTTTTAAGAGCCGCAGCAAGCCACGATGGATCTTGATGTTTTGTTCCTTTACTTAAAATAGCTTCGATAACTGTTGTTTTTGTGCTATCGAAGGGAGCTTTCATATAGGCATCTATCTTGGGGAAAACGTAGCCCGACAGGTAGTAGACAGATGCTACAGAAAGACGTTTCGAAGAGTATTTCCACTTACGACGTGGGCTCGATTCGAGAATAATCCCTCTGGGCAGTGAGACACACCGTTGATAGATGTAGTGGGGGGTACGAAATGTTCGCCCACATAGAGACGCCATATGGGCTGTTGTCCATCGAGTAGTTTTTTCGCTGATGCTCCAAAATTCCCCATGGCTTTCAGGGATGTTGAGAAACATACTGGCATAGTGTCCCCATCGCCACGAAGGAACCTCGCGCCAGGGCAGATATGAGGAGAATTCCTTAATAGCCGGAGTAACGATCTCCTGTTGTGCTAGTTTCATGAACTGCCGTTCAGGAAGGGTGTCGTATAAAAAAGGAAAGGCTGTTTCCGCCATGGCAGAAAGCATAGAATGCCAGCGATGGGCCTTATCCTGATAGATGTCATCTGTTTCTGGGGCAGCCATCAGGGAACAATGATACAGTATACTTAAGAATTGTTTCCATTCGATTGTTGGTCCTTGTGAAACGAGGGAAGGGAGGCCTATTTCCTGGCCTAAAGACGGTAACCACACAGTTGCATCGTGAACCGCAGAATCTAAAATATCTTGGCGTAACAAAAAATCTAAGTTTGACTGTAAATCAAGAGCTTTCTTTACCAAGTCCGGAGGGTATTTGGAATAAAGCACTCTTACGCTCACCTCCATTACAGAATGCTGTAATGTATTTATACTATGCCATATTTCCTACAGAAAGAGAAGGGCCATAATACGTATTTCATATATTCTTTTCTTACCCTTTTTGTGATAGTCTATACATATGAATAAGACAGCAGACGATAAGCCACTTATCTCACCTTTTCTAGTCCTTTTTTTAGGAGTTCTTGCCATATCTACAGGAGCAATATTTGCACGAATGGCACACCATGCTCATCCTCTTGTGATATCTGCATATCGAGTAGGTATTGCTGCCGTCGTCTTGTTGCCTCTTGCTCTCTGGCGTTGTCGTGAAGAGATTGCCATTCTTAGCAAGGGAGAGTGGCGGGCTCTTATCCTGTCGGGAATTTTTCTCGCTATTCACTTCGCCTTTTGGATATCATCTCTTTTTTATACATCAGTTGCAAGTTCTGTTGTTATTGCCGATACGATCCCTATTTGGACCGCTTTTTTGGCTCCAATAATTACTCATGATAAGGTTAGTCGTAAAGCATGTTTGGGAATAGGCGTAGCGTTCATGGGAGGAATTGTGATCAGTCTGGGTGATTTCTCTGTAGGAAAAACAGCTTTGTGGGGCGATTCTCTAGCCTTGATCGGAGCTTGGGCGGCAACCCTTTATTTCCTTTGCGGACGCATTGCTCGTCGGCGAGTATCGTTGTTGACATATGCTTCTCTCTGTTATAGTGTAGCGGCCGTCTGTTTGTGGGGAGTTATCCTCTTCAAAAAACTTCCAGTTGCAGGTTTTTCTCTTCCAACGTGGGGAGCATTCTTGGGAATGGGCCTCATCCCGCAAATACTCGGACATAGTAGTTATAATTGGGCCTTGCGTTACGTTAACCCAAGTGCCGTTTCCGTAGCTTTATTAGGAGAACCTGTGGGAAGTTCCATTCTTGCTTTTCTTTTATGGAAAGAAAAAATTACCCTCTTGACATTAGCTGGGGGAATTCTCATCTTGCTCGGAATTTTCATAGTGGCCCATCATAGTGGGCGAAAATAGGCATACGAAGCTAGATATATACAAGTTAAGTGATGAAGAAAGGGGCCAAAGTATGCATTACCGTTCAATATTTGTTTCAGATGTTCATCTTGGGTCGAGATGGAGCAAGGTCGATCAATTAGCAGCCTTTCTTTCTTCGTCTCTTTGCGATCGTCTTTATCTCGTAGGCGATATTATCGATGGCTGGAAATTTCGCCGTGAAGCTTTAAAAACACGTTCTTCACACTACCTGCTTCAGCTTTTGCTCAAGCTTTCTGAAAAAACAGAGGTCTTCTATATCCCTGGAAACCACGATGATTTCCTCGACGAGTTCAGAGGAAAGTGTCTCGGCGGTATCCACATTTTAGAGAAGAGCATTCATACTGCACGTGACGGACGGCGGTATCTTGTTACCCATGGCGATGAACTCGACATCATTTCCAAACATTCTGAATGGCTTGCCCGCATTGGCGATGTTGCCTATGAAACGTCTCTGGCTTTGAATAATGGAATAAACCGCTTCTTCTCCAGCGAAAACCAGTGGTCTTTTTCTAAATCGGCGAAACGAGTGGTTAAGGAATTTGTAAAATGTATTAGTGGCTACGAGAAAAGGGTTACTGAAATCGCCCAAAAACATGATGTACAAGGTCTTGTCTGTGGTCACATTCATCATCCTGTCATGAAAAAAATAGGAAATATTCTTTACTGTAATACTGGAGATTGGTTAGAGAGTTGTTCAGCCGTTGTTGAAAATCAGGACGGAAGCCTTCAATCCCTTCTTTGGCAACAAATACAAAAACAGGCGATAGCTAGTCAAAATGGAATCAATGTCTTACCCGCTTTTCCCTTTATAGAAATTCCTGTACCTTTTTTAAGCTGCAAAAGTCGTTAAAATTATGTACAATGCCTCGTAGAGGTATGCGAGGTGTTAAGAAGTGAAAACATCATATTTTGCACATAAAGAAGCAATATCAAACCCTGATTCTGTAGCTATTTGCAGGGGAGTGCCTTCGTGGTTCAAGGGGAGAATCTACTCTCCGCTAGCCCCTTCGTGGGAACTGCTTCAGCAGGGAAAAAGGAGTAAAATCCCTCCCCATGTCTGCGCCTTGGAATATTATAAAGAGGTCCTTTCCCTTTTAAACCCATCGCAAGTCTATAAAGATCTTGGAGAGAATGCTATCCTTTTATGTTGGGAGAAGCCTGGGGATTTCTGCCATCGCCGTATTGTGGCTGTATGGCTTGAAAAAAAATTGAATGTACGAGTTCCCGAATTGGACTATGAAAATCTTTTGTTTGACGATTATGATGTAGATATTGAAACTTTTCTAAAGACAGTTTTGTAAGTTTGCTCAAGAAAGGGTTGAAACTATACTATGACGCCATGGCAGCTTTTTAAAATGTTTTTTAAAATTAGTTCCGTAACCTTTGGTGGCGGAGTCGTTATTCTGGGTATGGCCGAAACGGAAGTTCGTAAAAGGGGAGATATGGCAGAGCAGGATCTGCTCGATATTGTCAGCTTGTCGGCAGCCATGCCAGGGCCTCTTGCAGTCTCTTCATCTTTCCTTATAGGGAAACATTATAGCGGCATTCCCGGAGCTGTTATGGCCGTTCTCGGCGTTTTAGTTCCTCCTTTCACCATTATTTTGTTGCTTTCGAATCTTGTCTTGCGTTATCAGAATTCCCCGGCGTTAAAGGCCTTTTTCCTCGGCGTGATCTGTGCCGTGGCTGCTTTGCTGGTCAATGTCGTTGCTCGTCAGCTGAAAACCATTCTTTTTTCTGATTTGCTGAATCTCATTCCATATGCCGTAGTTATTGCACTCATGCTTTTCTTGAATATTCATCCTCTTTTTGCCATAGCCGTAGGTGTTGCTATTCAGTGGTTCAGAAAGGAGAAAAAATAATGAAACTTCTCTTGCTTGCTTTGGCCTTCGCTCGGATAGGTGTAGGAGCTTTTGGTGGCGGAATTTCCACCATTCCTTTAATAGAGCACGAACTTGTTATAAACTATGGGTGGCTGACGCCACAAGAATTTAACCAGGTCTTGGCTTTGGCGCAAGTTACGCCTGGTCCTATAGCTGTCAATGCAGCAACTTTCGTTGGCTTTCATCAAGGCGGTATCTTGGGGTCTTTTATTGCCACTGCATCAGTAGTTTCGGCTCCTCTTCTTGTATTGCTGTGTGTTCTTCTAGTTATGAAGAAAAGTTCGGATGAAAAAGTTGAACGTTTTAAAAAGTCTTTGCGTCCAGCGGTAGGGGCCCTTCTGACTCTTGCTGTTGTCCCCCTTTTAAAGACAGCTCTTTCTCAGTGGCAGGCTGCACTTCTCTTTGCTCTGGGAGTAGCTTTTTTCCAGCTTCGCATCTTTAAAAATAATCCACCTCTGCTCTTTGTTCTTTTTGGAGTTGTGGGCCTTTTTCTTTTTCAGTAAGTAGTAAACTCTACTATAAGTGGCAAGCTTTATTATTCGCATGTGTTTGGCTCCTAGATAAAGAATCTCTTTTGAAGGAGAGATGCATATGGTTTTCAAACAAAAGCATCGTCGCCGATCTGAAAAAGCGGGACTCCCTCCCGGTACTCTTATTCATGTAGGTGAGAAAAGAGAGGGAGAAGTGGGGTTACATCTGATTCACTATGGAACAGACGTTCTTGAAGAAAAGTCTTTATCGAATTTCACGGAGTACGAAAACAAAGAGATAAAGACAGAAGGCATAGAGTGGCTTGATGTTGTGGGACTTCACGACACGGCATTGATAGAGCAGATAGGAAAAAAGTTTTCTATTCATCCCCTTGCTCTTGAAGATATTCTTAACACGGAGCAGCGTCCTAAAATTGATGAATACGATGATTTCCTCTACATCGTTCTTAAGATGCTTGATCTAGATGAAGAGACGGGAGCTCTCACTATTGAACAGGTCAGTTTTATTCTGAAAGAGAATCTCGTCATCTCTTTTCAGGAGCGTAAGGGAGATGTTTTCGATTCAGTTCGAGAACGCATACGCAATACGGCAGGGCGCTTTAGAAAACTTGGCGCTGATTACCTTCTCTATGCTCTCATGGATTCTGTTGTGGACAATTATTTCGTCATTTTAGAAAAGATCGGAGAGCAGGTCGAGGAGACAGAAGAACTGTTGCTCACTCATCCCGACCAGGAAACAGTGCGCTCTATTTACAGAATGAAGAGAGAACTTCTTACGTTAAGACATGCCGTTTGGCCTCTGCGCGAAGCAGTGAGCTCTATACGAAAAACCGAACATATTCTTGTCCAGTCGCAGACACAAACCTATTTCAGCGACCTCTACGATCATGTTATACAAAACATTGATACTGTTGAAAATTTCAGGGAAACTGTCTCTGGAATGCTTGACTTGTATCTCTCTTCCATAAGCAACCGCATGAACGAAGTCATGAGAGTTCTTACAGTTATAGCAACCCTTTTTATTCCATTAACATTCATCGTTGGTGTGTACGGAATGAATTTCAAATATATGCCAGAGCTTGAATGGCATTGGGGATATCCCTTTGTCTGGATTCTCATGGCATGTATTGCTTTGGTCATGATGTACTGGTTTAAGAGAAAGAAGTGGTTATAGCCCATGAAAAGAATCGATGTGGTGCTTTCTCCAGCAGAAGAACTGCCAGAGGCCGATGGATGGCTCGTTATCGATATACTTCGGGCATCGACAACGATTACTACTTTTTTTGACAACGGCGGAACCGAGCTTTTTCCGGTAGCTACATTGGAGGAAGCCTTTCGTTTAAAAAAAGAGCGAGGCGAGGCAACTCTTCTCATGGGAGAAAGAAACGCTCTTTCTCCAGAAGGTTTCGATCTTGGAAACTCGCCACTCGATTTGTCTAAAGAACTTCTGGCATGTCGTCCGTCAGGTGTTATGACAACCACGAATGGTACTTTAGCCTTGCAGAAGGCGGCAGAGACGGGAGTTCCAGTATGGGTAGCTTGTGGCAGAAATGCAACGGCAGCCATAGAGAAACTGTGGAAAAGCGGAACTGAATTGGCCATACTTTGTGCTGGCCGATATGGCCGACTTGCCTTCGATGACGGAGCATGTGCCGGAATGTTGGTTCATATGCTGCAAAAAAAAGATTCATCCCTTGTTCTCCGAGACGGAGCTTCAACAGCTCTTGCTATGTGGAATTATGCAGAAAGAGATCTTCTGAACGCCCTGAACAAAGCTGAACACGCCAAAAGTCTTTATGAACTGAATATGGAGTCAGATATTCTGTTTGCGAGTCAAATCGACGTGACACGTACAGTAGCGTGTCTTTATAAAAGTGAAGCGTTAGTCCTCAGGAGGGATTGTGATGATCCAATATGAAAAACTTGCCGAGTGTTTAACAACTGCTCGGAAAGCAGTCGTCTTTTCGGGAGCTGGAACGAGCACTAGATCTGGACTTCCCGATTTCAGATCATCCCAAGGGTTGTGGACTCATTATGACCCAATGGCTCTTGCTTCTGTAGAGGCCATGAATACGAACAGACAGGCGTTTTTGGAATTTTACCGGTATAGAATAAAATCCGTTAAACGGGCAGCTCCCAATGCTGCTCATCACATTTTGGCAGAGTGGGAGAAACATAATCTTGTAAAAGGTGTTATTACTCAGAATGTTGACGGCTTTCACCAGGAAGCGGGAAGCATGAACGTCATAGAACTTCACGGTTCTCTTCGCAACGTGCAGTGCAGACGCTGCATGCAGGTCTTTTCCTCAGACCTCTTGCTGGAACAGGAAAGGTGCCCCATGTGCGATGGCGATTTACGCCCCGGCGTTGTTCTTTTCGGAGAACTTTTACCAGAAGGCCCCATGGAGGAAGCAAGGAAACTTTCGACGACCTGCGATCTCTTTATAGTGCTTGGGTCGTCTCTTAACGTTTCTCCTGCCAACCTCTTTCCTGTTGATGCCTACCGTAACGGTGCTCAACTTGTGATTATCAATAAAGAGACCACGCAATTTGATTCAGTAGC
The DNA here is from genome assembly GCF_034926885.1 of Aminobacterium sp. NCBI lineage: Bacteria > Thermotogati > Synergistota > Synergistia > Synergistales > Aminobacteriaceae > Aminobacterium > Aminobacterium sp. The sequence goes on along the minus strand of NZ_JAYFQR010000003.1, from coordinate 53,690 downwards.
ATCTTTTGTCATTCATGAAAATCTTGTCGATGTATTAAAGGAAATACACCATATTCTCTACGGAGAAGGGGGCTTTTAAATGATCAATGTCATCAGAAAGGGAGCTCCTTTGTTAATACTGAAAGGGGCTAAGGAGGCTATTGTAGAGTGGCTTCAAAACAATTTTGAAGCAGAAATCATCTCCCTTGAAGGCAAATCTTTCGAAGAAACCCTCGGATCAGTGGAACAGGGGCAGGCCGGTCTCATCGTAAAAAACATGAACGAAAGCGATGAAATACCGCCTGTTGTTCTTGTAACAACAAGTCACCCCGATAAAATACTCGAACGTATTATCAACGAAAAAGCTACGACCATGATTGAGTACGCAGAACGTCTGCCGAGAGTTATCTTCTTCAGGGTTTTCGGCGATTATCGTACTGTATTGAAAGAGATACAGAACGATTTCGGGGGGCGGCTGGATAAAATTGGTTCCAATCTTGTCTTTGCCTCTGAAAACCCTGGTGTTCCTGTCTGCTTCACTGAAAAATCGTTGAAAAAAGGCCTTGCCTTTCAACGAGGCGATCTCTTAGAAGAAGGGCTGTTTATAGATATGCCCTTTGAAGAGCTTTTTAAACGTCTCAATAGCAGTGCTCTTCATTATTTCAACGCGGGACTGAATAACCGTGACTGGAACGTTATGGAAGTACGCCTGTACGACGCGGATAAACAGTACTGGCTTCACACCCGCCGTTTGCGTCTTGCCCTTGAGGGACTTGAAGTCTGTATGGTTATCGGCGAAGGGTGGGGTAAGGACTATGCCCATATTCTTATGCCTGTACCCGTTTACTGTATTCGTATTTTGACTTTCCTTGAACCCTTTATGGTCAAAAGAGCTCTTATGGGACTTGAATACACGGAAGATGGTCAGCGTTTTGTCGACCTGGATCTTTACCACAACAGGAAAAAAATATCGTGGGGCGATGTGCCTGGCGGAGAGATTGTTCCTCGAAGTGAGCGTGAACGGCCTCGCACAACTTTGTCTATGGCATTCCGTAAAGAAGTCATGGCTGCTCTCGATGAGAGAGAATGTGCGGAGATACAGGATATAGAAGAGGCCATACTCGAGAAAATACCTCAGAGAGACGACGATTAATATACCCTACTTAGTATTGAAGCCTGTGGTAGAATACTTCTACTACTAAAGGAACTTTAGAATTGAGGAGAGTTTTTTGACGCATACGTTTCTACCTGTTTCTCGAAAAGATATGAAAGACAGAGGGTGGAAGGATTTTGATTTCCTTTTCATCAGCGGTGACGCTTATGTAGACCACCCCAGCTTTGGACACGCCATAATCAGTCGTGTTTTAGAAAGTGCTGGTTTCAAAGTAGGAATTATCGCTCAGCCCGACTGGCACGATACAAAGGATTTTGCGCGGTTGGGACGTCCTAAGTTGGGCGTTCTTGTTGCCGCTGGAAACCTCGATTCAATGTTGAATAAACTGACGGCTTCCAAGAAGAGCAGAAGCACTGACAGCTACTCTCCAGGGGGAAAGGCCGGCAGGCGTCCAGATCGGGCGACTATTGTCTATTGCAACCGTATTCGTGAACTTTGGAAAGATATTCCCATAGTCATTGGCGGCATCGAAGCAAGTTTGCGCCGTTTTGCCCACTACGATTATTGGTCAGATGCAGTACGACGTTCCATTCTCATAGACAGCCAGGCCGACCTACTTGTCTATGGGATGGGAGAAAAACAGATAGTACATATAGCAGAGCTTTTGCGAGACGGAATTCCAGTTTCAGAAATCAGAGATATTCAGGGGACATGCTATAAAACAGAAAGTCTTGAGAGGCTCTGGGATTATGTGGAATGTCCTTCCTTTGAAAAGGTAAACAAGGATAAGAAGGCCTTTGCAGAGGCATTTCGCCTTCAATATCTGGAGCAAGACCCCATACGGGGAAAGACAGTTATACAGCAACATGAACACTTTTACGTTGTGCAGAATCCCCCGACAATGCCCATGACGGCGGCGGAGCTCGATGCTGTTTACGAACTTCCGTACATGCGAACGTGGCATCCCATGTATGAAAAATACGGTGGGGTTCCAGCCATTAAAGAAGTGGAATTCAGCATTACTACCCATCGAGGGTGCTTTGGCAGTTGTGCTTTTTGTGCCATAGCCTCTCATCAGGGACGAATGATACAGAGTCGCTCTGAAGAATCAGTGCTGAAAGAGGCGAAACTTCTCACGAAGCGTCCCGGTTTTAAAGGGTACATTCATGACGTGGGAGGTCCGACAGCCAATTTCAATAGACCATCGTGTGATGATCAGTTGAGACGAGGAACGTGTAAAAACAAGCAATGTCTGGCTCCTGTGCCGTGTAAGAACTTACATGTCGACCATGAATCTTACATTGACTTGTTGCGTAAGATACGGGCCATTCCAGGCATCAAGAAGGTCTTTATACGGTCGGGCATTCGATTCGACTACCTCTTGGCAGACAAAAAAAGCGGTTTCCTTGAAGAATTATGCCGATATCATATCAGCGGTCAGCTTAAAGTTGCTCCGGAACACGTTTCAAATACGGTGCTCGAGTTGATGGGCAAATCGGGACGGCGCGTTTACGAGCGCTTCATGAGAGAGTACGAAGAGATGAATAAGAAAATTGGAAAGAAACAATATCTCGTGCCGTATTTTATATCGAGCCATCCGGGAGCTGGTCTGAAAGAGGCGATAGAGCTTGCGGAATTTGTTCGTGATCTGAACTTTATGCCCGAGCAGGTGCAGGATTTTATTCCGACGCCGGGAAGCCTTTCGACGTGCATGTATTACACAGAGCTGAACCCTCTAACTGGGGAACCGGTCTATGTGCCCAAAAGCAACCAAGAAAGAAAAATGCAACGTGCTCTCTTGCAATATCGCAACCCTTCGAATCACAAATTGGTACGAGAAGCCTTACGAATTGCAGGTCGTGAAGATCTCATTGGTTGTGATGAAAAATGTCTTGTTCCTCCAGAAAAGGGGGAGGAAAAACAAGGTGGCGTAAAACAAAGTGGTGGTAAACAGAAGGTGAGACGGAGTTCCAGACAAAACTTCAGAAGGAGCAAGCCCAAAAGGGGGCGCTAGAGAGATGAGAAAGTATTCTTTTCTTTTAGCTTGTGTATTTGCTTTCTTTGCTGCTATGGCAGGCAGTCTATGGTATTTGAATACGCGTGAAGAGAGAGGCATTCAGGAGCAGGCTCAGCCGCGGCCTCAGCTCAATGCTTCTTCAGTTGAAAGCAAGCCTCCGAAAGATACGGTCAATCTTCCGTCTTCTTCTCAGCCAACGAAACCTGGAAAAAACATAATAGCCGCTCCTCAAACTGAGCAGAAGCCAATTCCTAAGGTGGAAATAAAACACCCTCCACAGGAGGTTCTTCCCAAACAAAAAACAAGGGAAGAGGAACTTCGCGATCTAAAAGCTCAGATACAACCGAAAGAAACGCCTAAAGATGAAGTGGTTTCTATTCCTGTAGCTGACGATCTCATAGAGAAAGGGAAAAAGATCAAACAGTCAATAGAAGATGAGGCTAAAGACGCCATGCAAGACGCTATTGATGTCTTACCTGGCGTGGATGCTGAAATAGCAGATGCCGATCTTGGTGTATCTGGAAGTAAGGTGAGTCTTAATTTCACTATACCAGCAGATCGAATAAAGCTCCTTGGCAAATTACCGCCCGACCCTGAAAAAACAAAAAAGTCATCAGAAGAAGTAGTTTCTGATGACATTATCTCTTGCGATATATCTTCTAAAGATAGAAAATAGTCTTAATTATTCATCGCTTTTATCTTTGCAACAAAAGTTGCTGCATGTTGAAACAAAATAGGGCCTGTTTCGGTGAGCAAGACGGCGAAAAAGATGAGAGAGCACCCAAGCACCATCTGAGGAGTAAAGATTTCGCCAAGAAATAGAATTCCAGACAGGGCTCCGAATACAGATTCCAGGCTCAGCAAAATGGACGCGTGGGTGGACGGCGTGAATTTCTGAGCTGCATTTTGTACAGAAAGAGCAAAGACAGTACAAAGAAGCACGGTAAAGGCAATACTCCACCATGCGCTTGGAGCTATTGTTGCACCAGGCCATTCTTCGAGAAGTATGGCGCTTATGAAACTAAGCAGCGCGGTAGTTCCAATTTGAAGAGTGGCCAGGGCGAGAGGATCCATTTTCGGGGCAAAGCGTTCAATGGCAAGTATATGGCATGCGAAAAAGAGTGCGCAGAATAGTGTGAGAAAGTCTCCGTAGTTCAGATTGGAGAAGGCGTCTCCGTTCCCTTGAAGGGTAAGGAGTCCCATTCCTCCCAGACATATGAGAGACGCAATAATTGAAATATACCCCGGAAATATCTTTTTAAGAGCCCACGAAAGGAACGGAACAATGACAACATATGTTGCCGTTATAAATGCCTGTTTCCCGGCCGTTGTGTAATTCAGGCCGATTGTCTGGGTAGCGAACCCGAGAAAGAGAAAAAGCCCTACGAGAAGGCCGGCTTTTATATCGTTGGCTTTCAGCTTTTGCAAACGCTTTCTGAAAATAAGAGACATAAGAACGAAAGACGCAGTAAAGCGGATGGCAAGTAACCAATAGGGGGTAAAACTATTCAGAGCATCTTTCATCGCAACAAAACCAAAGCCCCAGAATAATGCAATAAGAACGAGGGCGCTGTCGGCAAGTAAAACTTTATGTCGAGTCATCCAAGACATTATTTTGTCACTCCAATTCATTTTATACGTTCTTGACACTGAGATTTTAACACACACCGCTTAATTTCATTGGCATACGAATTATAAACTATAGTTAAGAGTTGCAATAGTTATAAATTTAACAAAACAACTACAGGAAGATAACATCGTCTTGAATGTGATGATAAGGAGTTTTGTGCACCTTATATTAAATGAAACTTTTATTTACAAAAGAAAGTTGGACAGAGTATAATGTATGCGCGTTTCACATTCTCAATGCAAGGGGGTGTAATGCTTGTTTGTTTTTGTCACATCCTTTCTAATGTATCTGTTGCTTGTATGGTCTGGAGGCACGATCAATGTAGTAGAGATAGGTATTGCTTTAATTCTTGCTACTATACTTGCTTTTGCTTCCCATACATGGAACCCCTCAAAACCTTTCAGTTTCAGGGCGTTGAATCCTTTGCGCTGGATCACTTTTGTTTATTACGTTTGCGTTCCTTTTGCAATAGGGCTCATCAAGGCGAATTTCGATGTGGCGATGAGAGTTATTACCGGTCACATCAATCCTGGAATAGTTAAGCTTGAACCTGGCCTGAAAAGTGATTTAGCAAAGACCATACTTGCTGATTCGATTACGTTGACTCCAGGCACACTGACAGTGGATGTGGACGATGATGGTGCTTTCTATATCCATTGGATCAATGTTCTGGACGTGTCTCCAGACGAAAAGCAGGTGTATGGGTCTTTTGCACATTGGGCAAGGAGGTTAGCGGATTGAGTATTCAGCTATTAATGTGGGGAGCCGTAGTGTTGGGTATAGTTGCTATCGTTATTTTGGGCCGCCTTATAGCTGGACCAACAATACCGGATAGAGCTGTTGCCCTCGATACGGTTAATACCCTGGTTGTTGCGATGATGATTTTGTTGTCAGCTGTCTTTGATTCAGTGGTTATGGTCGACGTGGCTATTGTGTATGCTGCCCTTTCTTTTGTGGGAACAATGTTTATCGCCCGTTTTATCGAAGGGGGAATGTAGAAATGGCAGAACAATATGCTATCGGAATTTTGATTATAATCGGTCTCATTTTCAACACATTAGGGGCCATATCACTGTATAGATTTCCAGACGTGTACACGAGGCTTCACGGAGCTACGAAGTGTACTACCTTTGGAAGTATTTTTACGTCGTTGGCTGTTGTAGTATATGCAGCTTTTCGTTTGCATCAGGGTGGGGAGAGTCGGTTTGCCGTATTAATTATTCACGCTCTTGTGGCCGTTATGGTTCTTCTTGTTACGAATGCGACTGGGGCTCATGCTATTGCCCGTGCCGCCCACAGAAGCGGAGTTGTTCCTAAAATGGCTGTGGTTGATCGCCTTGCAGAAGAAGAGGAGCGTAAAGGTGGTGTTGTCAGTGAGTGAAGTTTTTCATATTGCCATCCTCACGTTGCTCGTTATATCGGCTTTTTTTGCTATTTGGTTCAGAGACCTTTTGTCGTCGGTGATAGCTTTAGGAGTGTTTAGCCTTGTGCTTTCAGTGGAGTTTTATCTCTTGCACGCTCCCGACGTAGCAATCGCAGAAGCGGCAATTGGCGCTGGTCTGAACACTGCCATATACATTGTGGCCTTGAGAGGATGCGGTAAGGCCCGGAGTAAAACCGGAGGTGATATCCGGTGAAAAAGACAATCTTTATCGTTGCAGCTTTAGTTCTTGGCGGTTTGGTTTGGGGTGGTCTCGATGCAATCCATCCCTTTGGAGATCCTGGACAGGTTGCTATGGACGACTATTTCCTTGAACACGCAATAAAAGATCGTTCATCGGAAAACGCTGTTACATCGATCGTTTTCGACTTTCGTGGATTCGATACTATAGGAGAAGCTGCCGTTCTTTTCACAGCAGTTTGTTCCGTTACAGCTCTTTTCAGGGAAGGAGGCAAAAAGAAATGAAGCCTCTATCTGTTGTAGTCCGAACAGGCTGTGATATTTTTGCCTGGTTCTTGATCATCTTCGGAGCCTACGTAATCATACACGGCGACGTTACTCCCGGCGGAGGTTTTCAGGGTGGTGCCGTTGTCGCAACCTTCCTGGCTCTTTTACTTGTTGCCTATGGATGGAACAGACTCTCTCTCTGGCTTAACGAGAGCATATATAACGGAATGCTCATCTTTGGGCTTCTCTGTTTCATTATTTTAGGTTTTATGGGAATGCCTACATCCTTCTTCTATAACTTTGTTGCCATTCCCGCCGCAGAAGTGGCTAAGACCGGTCATGGTATTATTCCTCCTTCAGGAACCATTGCTTTAATGGATATTGCAGTAGGAATAGAAGTTACAGGAGGTTTATCCCTTCTTTTGATTTATATGTTTAAAGGAATACACCTTTTCGATAACTATGAGATAGGAGGGGAGAGCGGTCATGATCGGTAATGCTCCTTTTCTCATTGTGGGTGTTCTTTTTCTGATGGGGCTTATCGCAGTGCTTACTGAGAAGAACCTCGTTAAGATCGCTATCGGAGTCAGCATTATAGAGTCCGCAACGAATATGTTCCTTATCGCGTTGGGATATAGGTCGGGAGGCGCCATTCCTGTGCGGTTCCTTGCTGGAGGCGAGAAACTCATGGTATTGCCCACTCCTCAGGCTCTGACTCTGACGGCCATTGTTATTGCTATGGCGACAACAGCTCTTATGCTATCGCTGATTATGCTTCTTTATCGCCATTATGGAACGTTGAATATTGACGAGATACGGAGGTTGCGAGGATGAACTGGCAAGAACATCTACCAGCACTAATTCTGGCCATTCCTCTCTTAGGCGCCTTCGCAACGCCCCTATTCTCTTTAGGTGGAAAGACGCTGCGAAATGTCTGGATGGTCAGCATTTCATTTTTAACGTTGGTTCTGGCCTTCTTTATTTGGAAGTATGTTGGAGCCAACGGCGTAATGGTTTACGTTATGGGAGCTGAAAAAGCAACCCTGGCTCTTCCGTCAGGCATGACGTATCCCGTAAGAATCATTCTTGAGATAGACGGAATGAGTGCGTTCATGGCCCTTGCCGGTTCCATCGTTTCTTTTGCAGGTGCAGTCTATTCGGTTCAGTTTATGGATCGTTTCACGGGAATGAACCGCTTTACGTCACTCTATTTCCTTCTGACGGCAGGTATGTTGGGGCTCATGATCACCGGTGACCTCTTCAACTTCTTTGTCTTTCTCGAGATTGCATCGGTGGCTTCCTTCGGTTTGATCGCCTTCTGGAGAGATAAACCGGAAGCAATAGAAGCCAGTTTCAAATATATGTTGATCTCGCAGCTTTCGGCCATGATGGTTCTTATTGCCATAGGAACCCTCTACGGACGTTACAATGTCTTAAATATGGCTGGAGTGGCGAGTATGCTTCACCTCGGTTTTGCCGAAAAGTTTGTGCTGGCCTTTCTGGTTGTGGCCTTGGCTACGAAGTGTGGAACGTTCCCCATGCACATGTGGATGCCTGACGCTTATGCAGAGGCTCCTGCTGGGGTAACCTGTCTTCTTGTTGCTGTCAGCCAGGCATCTTTGTACGGTTTGATGAGAGTCTGTTTCAGTTTGTATGGAGCAACCATCGGAAGCACCTTTATTCCCTGGGTTATTGTCATCTTCGGAACTGCTTCCATGTTCTTCGGTGTATCCATGGCCGTTGTTCAGCATGAAGTCAAGCGACTCATGGGATATCACTCCATCTCTCAGGTTGGATATATGCTTCTTGGCCTTGGCGTCGGACTTTTAGCACTGGGCAACCCTCAGGCCATGGCCGATTACGGCTTTACGGCTATTAAGGGCGACGTATACCACATCTTCAACTACACCATGTACAAGGCTCTTTTGTTCCTTACTGCCGGTGCTCTCTACTACGCTACAGGAACCCGCGACCTCGACAAACTCGGCGGTCTGGCCAGAAAGATGCCATACACGACCTTTATGTTTGCCATAGCGGCAGCTGCCATTTCGGGACTTCCTCCCTTTAATGGTTTTGTATCGAAATTGCTTATTTACGAGTCAGTATTCGCAGTCCATCCATTCTTCACCGTGGCTGCTCTCGTGACATCGATACTTACGCTGGCTTCCTTCGTAAAAGTTTTCCAGACTGCATTCCTTGGTCCGGAAAAAGCATGCTTCGCAACTGTAAAAGAAGTTCCCACCAGCATGATTATGGGAATGGCCATTTTAACGCTGGCTATCGTGCTTCTCACACTATTCCCCACGTGGGTTCTCTCTAACCTCGTAGAGCCGGCGGCTAAAGCCTTGGTCGATCAGGGTGGATATATTGGAGCTATTATGGGAGGTGGGCTGTAATGTGGAATAAGGTCTTCACAGGATTTGGCTACTGGGATGTTATATCCTGGCTGATCTTCTTTTTCATAGCCTCGTTCTTTGCCCTTTGGCTTCGATCTATTGGACGGCGTGACTATAAAGAAGGAACTGAGCAAGATGAAATCTATTGGTCTGGAAACCCTGTTCCCGAAGATGGGGCAGAAATTTCAGTGCCGGCCAGTTCTTCTTATTGGGGCTTTAGGAAGGCGCTTGAACCTTATTACAAAGTTCTTATCGCCATGCACAGTGGTCATATCCGCGACTATGTCGGATATTACGTTGTCACTGCTGCACTTATAGCCGCGTTGATCCTCGTTGTATAGGAGGCTGGAAGATGAGGCTGGAAAAATATCTTGAAATACTTCCCAAATCACTTTGGGTTATGACCTGTAACTCAGGATCATGTAATGGCTGCGATATTGAAATAGTGGCGACAATCAGCCCGCGCTACGACATAGAACGCTTTGGAATGAAACTTGTAGGAACACCGCGCCATGCCGACGTTCTCGTAGTTACCGGGCCTGTTACGAAGTATATGAAAGACAGACTGCTGCGGATCTATCATCAGATACCGGATCCCAAGGTTGTAGTTGTCGTTGGAAACTGCGGAGCATCGGGAGATGTCTTCTACAAATCGTACAACCTTGAAGGTCCCGTCGATAATATTATCCCGGTAGACGTCTATGTACATGGATGCCCCCCTCGTCCAGAGGCCATAATAGAGGGAGTTGCGAAAGCAGTTCTGAAGCTTGAAGCGAAAAGGGAAGAGCTGCTTAAGGCAGGTGTTGAGAAATAATGAGAACTCCGAAGAACTATACGCAGGATTCCTATTCTTTAGAAGAAATTCTCTCATCTCTTCGAGAGTCTTTTGGTGAAGATGTCGTTAAAGACGTACGAGAACATCGTGCAGGCAAAGAACAGGCTGTATCTTTCCATCAGCTGTGGCTCACTGTTCCGAGAGAGAAATTCCTTTCTCTTGTAGAGTTCCTTTTTGGTTACGATTTCCTTCACTTCCACGTTCTTTCTGGAAATGACGATGGAGATGTAATCACGCTGAACTATCATTTCACTCTCTTCCGAGTGGCTGGTCGCGGAAAGAGGTTGGGCGTAACTGTCAGTGTTCCGGTTCCTAAAGAAGACCTGGTTATGCCGTCCCTTTTCGATACTATTCCAGGAGTGGAGTACAGCGAGCGGGAAATGCGCGAAATGCTTGGAGTCGATTTTGATGGACTTCAAAATAAAGCCCTTGTATTTCTTCCGGAAGATTGGGATGAGTCTATCAAGCCGTGGCGCAGAGATGAGACAGGTCCTGATGTTGATGACGTTAGGATGCTCTCTTAGGAGGAGACAACAATGGCGAGCGAAAAAACTCATACATATAAAGTTCCTATAGGCCCTGTCCATGTCGGTTTGAAAGAACCCATTACGGCATGGCTCGACCTTGACGGCGAAAAAATAGTTGATGCACGGGTCCGTCCCGGTGCAATTCACCGCGGAATCGAATATATGGCACGGGATCGCAACCCTATTCAGGTCATCTATCTTTCAGAGCGTATATGCGGAATATGCTCCTTCAGCCACATCACAGCTTTCTTGAGAGCTGTTGAAGATGCGGCTCAGATAGAGGTGCCACCGCGTGCCCAGTACATCCGATCTCTCGTGCTTGAACTCGAAAGAATTCACTCTCACGCCCTGTGGGCCGGAGTGGCATGTTATTCCATAGGTTTCGACTCGGCCTTCCATCTTGGAATGCTGTTGCGCGAAAAAGTTATGGATGTACTTGAATCCTATACAGGAAACCGCGTCAATTACGGTGTTGGAACAGTCGGTGGCGTTCGCTGGGACCTCACTCCCGAAACAATCAACGTCATTAAAGACATGATCCAATATTACAGAAACGAACTTGGCGCATTCTACGACGTAGTAACAGAGGATCCAGTTGCAAAGGCCAGAATGCGACACGTTGGCGTTCTGACATACGACGAGGCCATGCGCTACTGTGCCCTCGGTCCTACAGCCCGTGCCAGCGGCGTACGTTGCGACCTTCGCTGGTCAGCACCTTACGAAGCCTATGCAGATCTCGACGTAAAACCCATCGTTCCTCAGGATTACTTTGGAAAGGCATATGGCGACGTATTCGATCGTTTCCTGGTACGAGTTCTTGAACTCTATCAATCACTCGATATTATTGAAAAAATCATCGAAGGATTGCCTGAAGGAGACATTGTCTTCGAAAAGAATCTGGTCAAAGTGCTGAACGTCTTAAAGGCGGCAGATGGAGAAGGCTGGGGATGCATTGAGGCTCCTCGCGGTGACGATACTCACGTCATTCGTCTCAAAGGCGGAGACGAGCACGTCTACTGGTGGAAAGTGCGAGCCCCGACCTATTCTAATGCTGTCTCATGGCCGTTGATGTTTAGAAATAATGAGTTGGCAGATGCCCCTCTGATTATTAACAGCGTTGACCCCTGTATATCATGTATGGAAAGAACCCTGATTACAGGCAATAGCGATAAGGCTGGAGAAGTCTACTCGAAAAATCAACTGTTGGAAATGAGCAGAGAGAAGACGAGGAGGCTGAGAAAGGCATGATTATCAATATGGTAATGAAACTGGTGGCAGGCATAGCCCTTATGTTGCTTGTATCGGTAGTAGCCGTTCTCTTCGACGGAGCTGACCGTGTTATTCATGCCAAAATGCAGCGACGGTGGGGACCTCCGCTCTTTCAGCCTTTCTACGATATTCTGAAGCTTCTGGGGAAAGAGAACATCGTTCCCCGACGAGCTGTAAAGTGGGCTTTCAACGGAGCTCCATGGGTTGCCATGGCGACCATGCTGTTGCTCTTCCTTTATATTCCTATCGGATCTTTGCCGCCCATTCTTGGCACTGAAGGCGATATGATTCTCATCATTTACCTTCTCAGCCTTTCAGGCGTGGCTATGGCCGTAGGCGGTTTCTCCAGCGGAAACCCAATTGCAAACGTCGGCGCTCAGCGTGAGATGATCCTCATGATGAGCTACGAGCTGCCCCTTGCCGTTGTTATTTCCACAATGGCCTGGGTGGCCTATAAACATGGCGTACCGGGACAACCCTTTAGCCTTGAGACTTTCATCGGGATGCCCATGTGGAACGTTGTAGGCAAGATGGGTATTCTCGGTCTTCTCTGCCTCTTTGCGGCGTTGCTCATGGTCGTTCCAGGTGAGACGGGAAAAGGATTTATGGATATTCCAGAGGCCAAAACGGAGATACTCGAAGGTATTATCATCGAGTATTCGGGAACAAACTTGGCCATGTTCAAGATCACCTTTGCTCTGAGAGCTTTGGCCATGTCTGCCATTATTGTGGCGCTATTTGTTCCTTTCTCTCTTGGCAAACTCTTGAATCTGAACGGAACCATGCTCTTTGTCGTGGATTTCCTCTGGTTCTGGGTAAAGGTCTTCGTCATGCAGGTCTTCGGCGTTACCTTTATACGAACAGCTTTTGGACGATTGAAGATCTGGCAGGCGTCTCAGTTCTACTGGATTAAAATTGCCGGACTTTCTTTGGCAGGCATGATTCTCATGTCTATAGATGTATTGCTTTAGGAAGGGGGAGGACGATGCTTAACCGAATGTCTTTGCAGCTTTTGCGTCAATGGGTTACTAAGGTCTTTACCAATCCCTTTCCTGTGCCATCTATGCCAGACTCTCTGACTGATGCCCTCAAAGCGGCAGAAGAGGGAAAAATACAACTTCATCCTCCAGTGGAGCCGAAGGGCTATTTCAGGGGCCGAATCGATTATGACAAAGAGCGTTGTATTGGCTGCAAACTTTGTGTACGAGTGTGCCCTGCGAATGCCATAACTTACCTTGAGGATGAAAAGAAGATACAGATTCATGTCGATCGTTGCTGTTTCTGTGCTCAGTGTACGGAAATCTGCCCTGTGAAGTGTCTTACTGAATCTGACGCATTCCTGCTCTCTTCTTACGATAGAAAGGCCCAGGTCGTTGTCGATTCTGGTACGAAGAAGAAAGAAGACGAAGTGGAAGAAACTCCTGTGAAATATGAGGTCGACGAGGAAAAGTGCATTGGCTGCACAAAGTGTGCTCGCAATTGCCCCGTCAACGCTATCTCTGGCGAGTTGAAGAAACCTCATGTTATCGACAAGGATAAATGTGTAGGCTGTGGCAAGTGTGCTGAACTCTGCCCGAAGCAGGCGATTCATCAGGCTGAGGCATCTTCTGCGCCGGTTACTCCGAAAGAGGAGAAAAAGGTAGAGGAGAAACCTACAGAGAAACCTGCTGAAAAAATCGCCGAGAAGCCTGCCGAAAAACAGGAAGCTGCCCCTCAGAAAGAAGCTGCCGAAAGCAAAAAGGGCAGCAAGAAAAACGGCGGCAAGAACGGCAACAAAAATGGTAACAAGAAAAAGAACGGTAACGGAAACAACAAGAAAAACGGCAAGAAAAAATAACGAGGCACAGTGAAAATAAAGCTGTGTAGTTGCGCAGCTCGTTGCCATAACAGAACAAATAAAAAGATGGGGTTTCTAGAAGAAACCCCATCTTTTTTATGCTCTTATTTTTAACGCCACGAAGTTGTTGTAGCTCTTACGCTTCTACAAGACCGTAGTGAGCCAGACGCTGACGCACTTCGTCGCGTCCGAGATATTCAGCTACCTCAAAGATCCCCGGGCTTACCTTCACGCCAGTCAGTGCCCAACGCAGAGGCATAGCCAGCTTCTTCATTTTCACGTCTTTTTCAGCAGCCCAATTGCGTGCTAATTCCTCCATAGGCTCGGCTTCCCATGGATCTATCTTCAAGAGTTCTCCGAAGAAAGAACGAAGCATATCCTTGTCTTCCTCGGGAACATCGCTACCGTCGTAGCGCGCCTTTACAGGCTCGAAAGAAACGAAGTAATCGGAATACTCAGCGAGTTCCTTCGCTGTACGACCTCGTCCGCCCATAAGCTCCAGGGCTCCAGCAAGAAATTCTCGCGTATGTTCCTCGACAGGAAGCTGAGCTTCCTTCCAGAAAGGCTCGACCATATCGAGGCGAACCATGGGATCAAGCTCTTTAAGATGTTCCTGGTTAATATAGTTGAGCTTGTCCATATCAAAGACGGCTGCACGTCTGTTAACCCGCTTCAAATCAAAACATTTCGTGGCTTCCTCGCGGGAGAAAACCTCGCGATCGTCTCCAATTGACCAACCTAAAATGGCCAGGAAGTTAAAGACGGAGTCGGGCATATATCCCATATCTCTATATTCGTAAACGCTTGTAGCACCATGACGTTTCGAAAGTTTCTTCTTGTCTTTGCCGAGAATCATGGGAAGGTGGGCAAACTGAGGGGGCTCCCATCCGAGAGCCTTGTAGAGAAGCAACTGCTTGGGAGTATTGGAAATATGATCCTCTCCCCGAATAACGTAATTAATGCCCATGGTGTAGTCGTCGATAACTACCGCATAGTTGTAAGCTGGCATACCGTCACTCTTGATCATAACGATATCTTTAAGGGTTTCGCTCTTGACCTCAATATGACCATATACGATATCATCAAAAGCAAGAGTGATTCCTTCAGGAACCTTGTAAATAATGGCAGGACCGTCCATATAGGCCTTTCCTTCTTCAAGAAGCTGTTCAGCATACTTGCGATAGATGTCAAGGCGTTCAGACTGACGATAGGGGCCTACAGGGCCACCAATATCCGGCCCCTCGTCCCAATCAAGACCTAGCCACGTCATTCCAGACATAATTGTCTCTTCGTATTCTTTCGTGGAACGTTCTCTGTCTGTGTCTTCAATTCGGAGAATAAACTTTCCGCCTGTATGTCTGGCCCAAAGCCAGTTAAACAACGCCGTATGTCCGCCTCCTATGTGCAAAGCACCTGTAGGACTTGGTGCAAAACGGACACGTACTTCTTTGTCCATTGAAAATGCCTCCTCGTATCAAATATCAGCCAACCTTGATATTATACATGCTCTCTAAATATTTCTCTCAAACTTCTTCCTAATAATATAATATAAATAATGTAAAGGGTGTAATCTCCCCTTTCGCAGAAGGAGGTTTCGAATGAAAACAGTCTACATATTGGGGCACGTCAATCCCGATACCGATTCTATCTGCTCGGCCATTGCTTACAGTCATTATAAAAGTGCCGTCTCTAAAAATAACCGCTATATTCCTGTCCGCCTTGGTGTGCCTAATAATGAAACCAAATTCGTTCTCGATTATTTCAAGGAACCCACGCCAATCATGCTCGAAAACATTTACACACAGCTTTCAGACATACCTTTCGATGAGCCAGTAAATGTAAAAATGAAAACTCCTCTCTCTGACGTGTGGAATCTTATGTCAAAGAGTAGTATAAAGACAGTTAATGTGGTGGATGAAAAAAACCTCTTTTTGGGACTTGTCACCTTAGGTGACATAGCGAAGGCAAGCCTTGAGATGGGCGATACCTTCTCAGATGTTCAAATTCCTTTAAAAAATATAGTAAAGACGTTGAATGGAGAATTACTTTTTGCTTGCAACATGAGTTTCAATGGCAGGGTTGTTGTAGCCGGAATGGAGTCTGAAACGCTCAAAAGGCATCTTGACAGAAAGACTCTCGTCATTGTCGGTGACAGAAAAGAAATTCAAATCCAGGCTCTGCAAAGCAAAATTCACACCCTTGTCATTGCCGATGGAGCTGCTGTTTCAGACGAAATTTCATTGCTGGCCCGAGAGAAAAAAGTCAATCTCATAACGGTTCCCTACGATCTCTATTCGACAGTAAAACGCATTGCGCGAAGCGTTCCGGTGGAGTATATTGCCAGAACTGACAAGGTGGTTACCTTTGCGCTCCATGAGGAACTCGACGATATAAAAGATTCGTTGCTGAAACATAAATATCGCCATTTCCCCATTCTGCATAACAAAGTTCCTGTGGGAATGCTCTCCCGTCGCCATCTTCTTACGGCCACGGGTAAAAATGTCATTTTGGTGGATCATAACGAAAAAACACAATCCATAGAAGGGCTCGAACAGGCGCAGATACTTGAAATAATAGATCATCACCGTATCGGCAGCATTGAAACCTTTCAGCCCATTGTCTTCATCAATCGTCCTGTAGGGTGTACGGCTACCATTATATATAGCCTTTATAAAGACTCTGGTGTCGAGCTTCCTTCATCTATTGCCGGACTCATGTGCGCTGCCATTCTCTCAGACACACTCGTGTTCAAATCTCCCACATGCAGTAGTGAAGACATGGAGGCAGCGGAGGAATTGGCAGATCTGGCTAACATAGACATAGACTCATTTTCCCGCTCCATGTTCGAAGCTGGAACCTCTCTGCGCGGAAAGACGGCGGAAGAGATATTCTTCACCGACTATAAGAGTTTCAACGTGGCGGACTTTAAAATAGGCGTTAGCCAGGTTTTCTTTTACAATACACAGCGGGACTTCGATAAAAAAAGCCTTCTTGATTTTATGCAGGAATATAAAACGCGTGGTGGCTATGATATGCTTTTACTTATGTTAACGGATATTATTAATGAGGGATCCGAGTTTCTCTTTGTAGGAAACCGCGAAGAACTCATCTCCCGAGCTTTTGATATAGAAATACATGGAGAAAGCTTCTATCTCCCCCATGTGATTTCGAGGAAAAAGCAAGTGATACCCCAGTTGATAGAGTCAATTAAAAGGAGTTGAATACCCTGAAAAATAAAACGATTTTACTTGTTGATGGGCACGCTCTGGCTTTCAGAGCCTTTTACGCCCTTCCAGAACTTACGGCACCAGACGGAACGCCTACAAACGCCATTTTGGGCTTTGTCAATATGATGTTCAAAACCATTGATGAATGCCATCCCGACATGACAGCGGTTATCTTTGACGCTCCTGGCAAAACCTTTCGACACGATGTCTATCCGGAATACAAAATGGGACGTCGCCCTACGCCTGAAGAGTATAAGATACAGGTTCCCATTCTGCTGGAATTACTCCGAGCTATGGGTATAAAAGTTGTTGTCAAAGATGGGGTGGAGGCTGATGACGTTATTGCTTCCGCTGCCTGTGGCGCTACGCGCCTGGGCGTTAATGTCGTTGCACTGACATCGGATAAAGACATACTCCAGGTGCTTCAGCCTGGCGTTCGCGTCATCCGGCCTAAAAAAGGAATTACCATCTTCACCGAATATAACGAAATAACCTTTGAAGAGGAGTGGGGGTTCGCGCCGACGGCAATGCCCGACTATCTGGCACTGCTTGGAGACAGTGTCGATAACATTCCAGGGGTTCCCGGAGTGGGAGAAAAAACGGCTAAAAAGCTTCTCTCTCAATATAAATCCCTTGAAGATATTTACGATCATATAGAAGAGCTCAAACCAGGCTTGCAGAAGAAATTCTCTACGTCGAAAGAGTTGGCCTTCAAAAGCCGCGAACTCATACGCCTCAAATGCGATTTGCCTTTGACAGTTGAAGAGTTTGTTCAGACCGATGTAGATTTCGAAACCTTTGAAAACATGTGCCGTCAGTTGGGCCTGAACAAAATATTGGAGCGAGTAAGGAATTCAACGCACCACGAATCAGAAGAGCAGCCGCAACTTGAAATAGGAGAGGCTGTGGAAGGCGATCTCGAAAAGGTTCTTCAGGAAAAAGAACTCGCTCTCTACTGCGCGGCAGAAGGATCCTATCCCATGGATCTTAATAGAGCTCTCATTGTCTTGCGGGCCCAGAATGGACACTTCTGGCGAGGAGTCGTCGAGGCTCAGCATATTCCTGATTCCCTCTCGAAATGGTTGAAAACAGGCAATGTCATTACCTCAGACTATAAAACGACACAGGCATTCTTCAAAGAAGAGGTTCCATTACACGACCATGTCTGGGACGCCCAGGTTGCTCACTACCTTCTTCATCCTGACGCCAAAAGCCACGGACCGGAGCAGTGGGCGGCAGAGGCTGTTTCTGACCCAGTTGACGTTGCGGGGCAGCTCTGGAGGGTTCAAAATGAGCTTGGAAACGCTATCTCTCACTACAGTGGCCTGGAAGACCTTATGCGTCAGGTTGAGCTGCCTATCGTTCCCGTATTGTGGAAAATGGAGACGTGGGGCATTGGCCTTGAGAAAAAAACCTTTGAAGGTCTGGATACAGATTTAGAAGAACGAATTGCAGACATTGAAAATACCATCGCTGAAAAGGGCGGGGAGCGTATCAATCTCAACTCTCCCAAACAGGTAGCGTGGCTTCTCTTCGAGAAATTGCAGATGCCGCCTATCAAAGAAACAAAAACAGGCTATTCCACAGATGTTACGGTTCTTGAAGAGCTTGTAAAGATGGATCTTCCCGAGAAAATCGTTCCAGAACTTATTCTGGAACATCGCGAACTTTCTAAAATGCGCTCTGGTTTTGTCCATCCTCTCATGGGGGCCGTAAATGAAAAGACAGGATTAATTCACGGTACCTTTGAATCCACATCGACGGGAACAGGACGGTTGAGCAGCAGAGATCCCAATCTTCAGAACCTCCCTGCTTTTGGGCAATGGTCAACTCGACTCAAGGAAGGCCTGGTTCCTCGGCATGAAGGGAATGTCTATGTTGCGGCAGACTATTCACAGGTTGAACTACGTGTATTGGCCCATCTTTGCGATGAGAAGCGATTGAAATCGGCCTTTGAGGATCATCGGGATGTTCATACAGAAACGGCATCGTGGGTCTTTAACGTCGAACCGGAACTTGTTACTCCCGAACTTCGCCGTTTTGCCAAAGTTATAAATTTTGGTATTCTTTACGGTATGAGTTCCTACGGTTTGGCGGCTCGTTTGGGAATAGGGCAGCAGGAGGCGGGAGATATTATCAATAAATACTTCAAGGCCCTTCCTAAAGTAAAAGACTACGTTGAAGAAAGCTATAAAGAAGCTAGACAACGTGGATATGCCATGACCAGTTTCGGCAGAATACGTCCACTCAACGAAGTTTCTGTCAATCCGAGAGACCGGGGAGCCTTGAAGCGCATAGCCGTAAACACTCCCATACAGGGAACAGCGGCTGATATTGCCCGAATGGCTATGATCAAGTTTTTCCATCATTTCGAGGGACGCAAAAACGTTCATCTCGTATTGCAGATTCATGACTCTCTTGTGTGCGAATGCGCTGCAGAGGAACGGGAAGGCATAGAAAAAGAGCTTGCAAATGTAATGGAATCTGCGGCTAAACTTTCTGTGCCATTGAAGGTAGAGACCAAGTGGGGAAAATCCCTCGCTAATGTCTAGGTTTTTACGTAGCCTACGGGCTTGATTTTATGATAGAATACGCCGTTAGCATTTAGCATCGGTATATGTCAAGGGAGGCAGATTCGCTTTGATAATGCGTTCATTACGAGAAAATATGCGTTGGATCCTGATGGGTTTTGTGGTTGTTTTTGTGCTGTCGATTTTTGGAATGTACGGTTTCGGCGGTCGTCGTGAGTCTTCGAAAGAAGAAGGAATACGCGACTATGCGGTGGCAGAGATTAGCGGTAAAAAAGTAATGCGTTCCGCACTAGAAGCAAACGTGCGGGATTATGTAGAAAGAAATAATATAAAAGAAATTTCGTCTAACGATCTTATGGCTATTCGTCAGGCTGTTGTAGACAACATGGCCATTCAGACAGAACTTGCCAAGGCTGTGGAGAAGAGCGGCGTAAAAGCTTCCGATCAGGAAGTTGAAGACGTTGTTAAGCAGATAAGCACGCAGTTTCCCACAAAAGAGGCGTTCCAGAAACATCTTGATGATAATGGCATAAAACTTGATGCCTTGAAGGCCAGTATTCAGACGCAGCTTTCTCAGCAGAAACTTATTGAGCAGTCTGCTGGTTCCATAGTTGTAACTCCTGAAGAGGTTAAAGATTTTTATGACAAGGGCAAAACCGTTTTCTTTACACGTCCTGCAGGCAAAAAAGTTGTCTTTGCCCGTTTCGCCAACAAAGAATCGGCTGAAAAGGTGTACGAAGGACTGAAGAGCGACAGCAGCAAGTGGGATGCTCTTCTTAAAGACGTAGCCTCAGAAGATGTTAAAGAGAGCGTTCCTTATGATGCTCCTATCTTCCTTGCCGAATCGAATCTGAAAGATAAAATGGAGGGAATTAAAGACCTTCCTGTCGGTGGTGTAGCTACCCCAATAGAGATAACCAGCAACGACGTTATGGTTGTTCTCAACAAAGAGAGCATGGAAAAGAGCACCCTTTCCTTCGACGAAGTGAGTAAAGATATTAAAGCTTTACTTACGAATCAGAAAAAAGAAGAAGGACAGATGAAATATATCAACAGCCTTAAAGAAGGGGCTACCATCAAAATACTTGATCCGTCTATATTCCCACAACCAGTAGAGGAAAAGGCGGCTGAAGAAGTAACAAAGCCTGCTTCTGGCGATGAAAATGCAAGCAAAACCGAGTCTCAGACCGAAACAGAGGCAGATAAAAAGAACTAAGGCGAAAAGCTGAAATAAATGAGGTTTAAAAAGCTTGACAGAACCTGGTTCCCTTAATAGAATAGACCCCGCAGTCTTGGAGAGATGGCCGAGTGGTCGAAGGCGCTCGCCTGCTAAGTGAGTGGGGCTTTACCGCCCCCGAGGGTTCGAATCCCTCTCTCTCCGCCATTAGATAACGTAGAGCCCAGATGAATTATCTGGGCTCTTTTTTTATGCTTTGATGATTTCTTTAAAGGCGCATATATTTTCAAATATAAGGTAAAATAATGTTATTAAAGGTTGCATGAATGCTCGTTCCGTGGTAATATTTCCTGCGTTCGAGATAAACGTGCCAGTAGCTCAGATGGATAGAGCGTCGGTCTACGGAACCGAAGGTCACGGGTTCGACTCCTGTCTGGCACGCCATTTGTATATTACCGCTCTTCATGCGAAGAGCGGTTTTTTTGTTCCTTAAAACAGCCACATTAATTCTACAAACACACGTTTGACAGCTTTCTTCTCATCCCTCTATAATGTTTGCGTTCATTAAATTTCCACCTTCACGACGTTCATTCCGTACTTTTCTAGCGTCTGTACGCATGTTGATTCACCAACTTGACTATGCCATGGAGGCGATGGAATGAGTAATTATTATGCAGAAAAGCTCAATTCTATGAAATTGTTCCAAGTCTACGATACCAAGATCGACAGGGTAAAACAGTATTTTCGAGAAGAGTTGAACTTTGTTCGCCGTGATTTACATGGTTATGAACGAGTTCTGGAATTAGGGTGCGGTTACGGAAGAATCATGAAAGAGCTTGCTCCGAATGTAGGAACCCTCGTCGGTATCGACATTTCCCCAGATTCCGTCAGATTAGGAGAAGAGTACCTGAAAGATTGCCCCAATTGCGAAATAAAGGTGATGGATGCCCACAATCTTCAGTTCGACGAGCCTTTCGATATTGTCCTTTGCCTCCAGAATGGCATTTCCGCCTTAAAGGGAAAGGAAAAAAATCTTATAGATCAGAGTCTTAAAGTTCTCGTCCCAGGAGGAAAGGCGTATTTTAGCACATACAGTGCGAAGTTCTGGAATCATAGGGTGGCTTGGTTCCAAGAGCAGGCCGATAAGGGATTGCTTGGTGAGCTTGATATGGAAAAGACGAAAAACGGCCATATTGAATGTAAAGATGGATTCGTAGCCAACACATATACGTTCGAAGATTTTCAACGTTTTGCCGAAGAGAGCGGTTGCAGATACAAAATTGAAGAAGTCGATGAATCTAGCCTTTTCCTCGTGCTTCAAAAGTAGAAGGGTTTTATAATAGCCGCTAAAGGTGGTGGTTATATGTCTTTAACTACAGGAGACGCACTCATAATTGTTGATGTGCAAAATGATTTTTGTGAAGGAGGAGCATTGGCCGTTTCTGGTGGCGACGATGTTGTTCCTGTTATAAATGCCCTCTCTCGTTACTGCGAAAATCGGCATATTCCTGTGTACTTTTCCAGAGATTGGCACCCGTCAGATCATGTGAGTTTTAAGGCGCAGGGTGGCCCGTGGCCTCCCCATTGCGTTCAGAGCGAGAGGGGAGCAGCCTTCCATCCTGATTTATATATTCCTGAAAGAGCGGTCATTGTAAGTAAAGGAACCGCACCAGATAAAGACGCCTATTCAGCCTTTGAAGGAACCGATCTGCTTCATAAGCTTCGAGAGCAGTCTATATTGAGAGTATTTGTATGTGGCCTGGCTACAGACTATTGTGTAAAGAGTACGGCTCTCGACGCTTTGAACAAAGGTTTTGAGGTCTTTGTTATTACAGATGGCATGAGAGGCGTTAACGTACAGCCAGATGATAGTCGACATGCCCTTGAAGAGCTTGAAAATAAGGGAGCTTTCCTCACTACAAGTTACGAAGTAGTGGAGTCATAAAATCGAAAGATAACAGAAAAGACCTTACTGTGAAGGTCTTTTCTGTTTGTTTCTATGTCACTGGTTTTAAGGGAAATGTGGTTTTGAACGCCACACTTGGGGACAAATTTTATTCCCGAATTTATTAAAAGCCTAATAGTCGTCCGACCTGATAAACGAGAACAGATGCGCCATAGGCGATGAGAGTAGTGTACCCGACCATGAAAAAGGTCCATTTCCAACTATTAGTTTCCCTTTTGAAAGCGGCAACAGCTGCTACACATGGTACGTAAAGCAATGTCATTACAAGAAAAGCATAGGCACTTAGTGGAGTGAAAAGAGTAGGCAAAACAGCAGCTAATCCTTCTTCGCCGCCAGCTAAGAGAGTGCCCAGTGTTCCTACAACAATTTCTTTTGCTAAAAATCCAAAGAAGAGCGCTACGCCAGCTTGCCAGAAACCAAAGCCTGCAGGAGACAGAATTGGAGCAATGACGTCACCTATTTGACCAATGATGCTTTCATGAGATCCGTATTCCACCCCAAAGGGCAGACTTCCAAGTATCCAGACAAGAACAACGGCTCCGAAGATAATGGTTCCTGCCTTTTTTAAGAAGAGACCGGCCCGTTCCCATGCGCTTATTGCAACAGCTCTAACTTGGGGTAGATGATAGGGCGGCAATTCCATAACAAATTGAGAAGATTCACCTTTAAAGAGGGTGCTTCCCAGTATCTTCGCAGAGATGATTGCAATAACGATTCCCAACACGTAGAGCGAAAACACGACTGTTCCTGCGTGGGAACCAAAGAATGCCCCTGCTATAAGTAAGTAGACAGGAAGTCGGGCAGAGCAGCTCATAAAGGGTAATACTAAAAGAGTAATCATGCGGTCTCGAGGACGTTCCAGAACTCGGGTTGCCATAATGGAGGGGACATTACAGCCAAAACCCATTAACATCGGTATAAAACTCTTTCCGTGTAACCCTATAGCTCTCATGATTCTGTCCATAACGAAAGCTCCACGAGCCATATAGCCAGAATCTTCGAGAATAGCGATAAAGGCAAAGAGGATCAGGATGTGAGGAAAAAACACGATGACTGACCCTACGCCTCCAATAACGCCGTCTGCCACGAAACTTCCTGCAAGAGATGGTAATCCGGCATTTTGCATGAGGAAAGTTACCTTTTCTCCAAACATGGCAATAGCTCCGCCAAGATAATCCGCAATGGGATCGCCAATAGCATAGGTAAAGCGGAACATAAACCAGGTTATAAGAAGAAATATCGGCAGTCCCCATATTTTGTGAGTTACTATTCGATCTATTTTGTCCGAGAGAGAGAGCTCATTTTTAAGGGAAATGTCTCGCTCTACTATTTTCTGAGTGAGTGTGGAAATAAAGTTCCAGCGTCGTTCTATCACTGCTGTTAAAAGATCGTAGCCAAGCTCCTGTTCAAGTCGTTCGTTTTCTTCATCGAGAAGAGTGCGAATATGTTCGGCCTCACCGCATTTTTCAAGTACGGAAAGAATAACAGCATCTCCTTCAGCTAGTCGAAGGGCGGCCAGTTGCCGGCTCATTCCCGTCTCTCTCAACGCTACAGAGCTTATTGCCTTCGCTAGCTTTTCAAGTGATTGGTTAACAGTTTCTCCGTAGGGTATCATCAAGGGGGCTTCAGATTCCTTGGCGTCAACACGTTTCTTTACAGTCTTTATCAGGTCGTTAATTCCCTTTTTTTCTCTCGCCACAGTTGAAACTACAGGTACGCCGAGAGCTTCTTCAAGTTTCTTATGATCGATGCGAATACCTTTGTTCATAGCGATATCCGACATATTTAAGGCCACGACGAGAGATTGTCCGGCTTCGAGCATCTGTAAAACAAGATATAAGCTTCTTTCCAGATTTGAAGCGTCAACAACGGTGATAGTCAGCTTGGGTTTTGCCGTCATAAGGAATTCAGAGGCTACCTGTTCATCGATGGAAGCGGCTCCCAGACTGTAAATGCCAGGCAGGTCGACGAGTGTGAAATCCATCCCATCGTAGCTAAAGAACCCTTCCTTGCGTTCTACAGTGACTCCTGGCCAATTCCCTACATGCTGCTTTGATCCAGTTATTAAGTTAAAAAGACTTGTTTTCCCCGTATTGGGATTCCCCGCAAGTGCAAGCGTCGTGCTTCCCATCGTCTAATGGCACCCCCAGCAAGATCCACAATTTCCGCCACATTCACCGCAACCGGCTTTTTTCACTAAAATTGTTTCAGCTTCGTAAACACGCAGACTCAGCTCATAGCCCCGAAATGAAATGGATATAGGATCATTCAGAGGCGCTTTTCTTCGAATCATCAAGGGGGTTCCCGGAACTAACCCCATTTCGAGCACCTTCCGTTTCAGTTCGGCACTTCCTTCCACCTTAGAAACAACAGCAAGACTGCCAGCTGGCAATTCACTTAAGGGAAGTATTTCTGGTTTACTCAAATTCCCCACCTCTTTGTTTGATTAATAAAACTTAAAAAAGGAGCAAAAAAAAGGAGCATTGCTCCTAGCTTAGAAATAAATACCTAATGTCTGTTGCCCTTTACTTACACTTCTCTGACGAAAATGCGGTTTCCAACACCTTGTCCAAGGGCGAGACGAGTTTCTCCCACCTTCAATAAGAAGGGACCGCCTCCCGTACGGAGAACCGTAAATGTAGCGCCAGGCAGTAATCCCAATTCGGCCATTCTTTTTCTGAAAGACATTCCACCTGCCATGTTTTCAATACGCACCACCGCGCCTTCATGAACGAAATTAAGTGGCATCATCTCATTCATCCTCCTTCTTGCGTCGTACCCACACTGTAGCAGCTTCGCTGCGACGTAGAGCAATATTCATGCCTCGCGTTTCAAACTCTATAGGGTCTCCCAGGGGAGAAGACTTTACCATTTCTATTTCTGATCCAGGAACCAGCCCCATTTCAAGCAATCGCTTGCGGAGAGATCCTTCAGATGTAACTCTGTTGATAATACCCTTCATGCCGGGCTTGAGCGTGACAAGGGGACACGGAAGACGGGAAGGGTCATCCATTTCACTTTGCAGCTCTTTGAGCCATGTAGCACCTTCACGCTGCGCCCGGCAGAAGAAATCTGTTAAGGCCAGCAATCGGCCGTCGGTTTCGTCGTCCATTTCATGTTCCATAATGCATGCCAGATCCCATGCTTTATCTTTTCCAAAACCGAGCAGCTCGGTAAATAGAAAATAGAGATGGGTATGACGCCTATACACGCTTAAAGCACGCTCTCTTCCTGTTTCAGTAAGAGCTACGGCGCCATAAGGCTCATGGTCGAGCATGTCTGCTTCGACAAGCTTTTTCACAGCAGAAACAACAGTGCCTTTCGTTACCTTCAATCGTTCGGCAAGCTCTGTCACTGTGGCTTCATGCCCATGAATTTCAAGAGAAAAAATTACTTCAAGATAATCTTCTATTCGAGCGGAGACTATTTTGATCGCCCTCCCTGTTATTTCTAAAAAAGTTTATTCCATCAAACATTATTTGTCAAGGGAATCTTATTACTTTAGTAGTGTATCAGAAAAAGCGTCCTTTTTAGAAAATATCAACATAAAATTGTGATATTGACAATAATGTTGAATTCGGATACAGTGTCTTGTGAACGTGATAGATATAACTATCTGTCGAACCAATCGAAAGGGAGTGAACGTAGTGGTTAAGGTATTACTCGTATTAATCGCACTTGTGAATGGTCTTTATGCTTTTCGATTTGCTTCAGACTTTTTGAAGCATAGAAAAGAAGCATGGGCAGAGCCTGGAAACAATCTCTTTCTAGCTGTCTGGGGGGCAGTGGTGTTCTTTCTTTCTACTTTTGGCATTTCCGATTTTGCTCTTTCGACAATTTTGTATCGTGCAAAAAAATTCGTTAGTGATACGAAGTTGCCGGGAACCCTTAATACTCAGTGCGCTATACCTGTAGCTGTTATGGCTCTTGCATATATTTCGACAATTCGCGTTGACACAATAACTCTCGTATCGTGTATTGTCGCTCAAATGATTGGCGCCTATGTGGGGCCACGATTTGTTGTCAAACTTCCCGCCGGCACAATCAGAAAGTTTATGGGAGCTGGTCTTGTTGTAGCAGCTATGTTTATTCTTGCCGGTAAATTTAATCTTGTTCCTTCTGGTGGCGATGCCGTTGGACTTACTGGTTCCAAGTTGATAATCGCCGTTGTCCTTCTCTTCATTTATGGGGCTTTAAATAATGTAGGTATTGGTTCCTATGCTCCTACGATGGCTACTATTTACGCACTTGGAGTCAATCCTGCAGTAGCTTTCCCCATTATGATGGGAGCATGCACATTCTCAGTTCCTATGGGTGCTATGGAGTTTGTTCGCCTTGGACAGTACGGACGTAAAATTACGTTTTTCTCCAGCGTTTTCGGAATCATAGGAGTCTTGGCAGCAGTCTTTATTGTAAAAAGTCTCAATCTTTCCATGATCCAGTGGGTTGTTGCAGCAGTAGTTCTTTATTCTGGCGGAAGTATGTTGTACGAAGAATTATTTAAAGCTAAGAAACTGTGTGAAAGCGAAGCATAGGGGAGGGGTTTCGTATGTTATTGATTTCTCGCGAGGATATTTTAAAAGTATTTACAATGCGTGATGCCATCGAGGCAGATAAACAGGCTTTCGTAACTCACTATAAAGGCATGAGTGATGTGCCTCTGCGAACAAATTTTTCGTTGAAAGATGGTCAGAGTCTTTTCATGTCTGCTTATGCTAAGGATATTAATGCCTGTGGGGTTAAGATTGTCTCTGTCTATCCTGAAAATAGTAAAAAAGGTTTACCGGCAGTTCCTGCAACTATGGTATTGCTTGATGGAGAGACAGGTCTTGTTTCAGCTATTATTGAAGGAACCACTCTTACCCAGATGAGAACAGGCGCTATTGCCGGTGCTGCTACAGAACTCCTTTCGAGAGAAGATTCTACTGTAGGTGCCTTGTTTGGAACAGGCGGACAGGCTGCTTCTCAATTGGAAGCTCTGTTAACAGTTCGTCCTTTAAAAGAAGTGAGGGTATTCGATATTGATATAGACCGCTCGCAGGCTTTTGTTGATGCTCAGAAGGCTTTATCCGAAAGATTCAATGCGAAGATCAGAGTTGCTAAATCTCCCGACGAAGCTGTTGAAGATGCTGATGTTATTACTGCTGTTACAACATCTAGGCACCCTGTTTTTGACGGTAAAAAGATAAAAGAAGGTGCCCATGTCAACGGTGTAGGTGCATATACGCCAGAAATGCAAGAACTCGATTCTGCTCTTATCGAGAGAGCCGATAAAATTTTTGTTGATAATAAAGAGGCTGTTTTGGCAGAAGCTGGAGATTTTATCATCCCAACGAGGGAAGGTAAATTTTCAGAAGACAGAATTCACGGAGAACTTGGTGCCCTTATAGAAAATGACGTGAAAGGGCGAGAAAGCAATAGCGAAATCACGCTCTTTAAAACTGTTGGTTTTGCAACACTTGATGTTGTAGCTGCCTATACAATTTATCAAAGGGCAAAAGAAGCCGGAGTTGGTCAAGAAATACGTTTGTAAAAAAGAAGCAGACTATGATAAGAAACGTATCGTGATAAAATGAAAGAGCGGAGAAATCCGCTCTTTTTTTGTTTAGTAGAGAGGATCGGTGTGTAATGAATAAAAAATGTCATCCCCTTTTAGTTCCATTCATTCCGCTAGTAAAAATGTTAGAACAGACTTTAGGTTCTGACTATGAAGTGGTTCTCCATGATGTATCAGAGGGTGAACACAAAATAATTGCTATAGCCCACGGGGAACTGACAGGACGAACAGCGGATTCTCCTCTTACTGACTTTGGTGAGTATCTGCTTGAAAGCAGCGACTATAATAACGTTGATTTTATTTCGAATTACCCCTCTCATGCCCCTGATGGACGAGCTATGCGTTCGAGTGTAAGTATTATTCGGGATGATAATACTAAAATAATAGGCTTTTTATGCATAAACTACGATATGACGCGGGCAAGAATGCTCAAAAGCCTTTTTGAAGAACTCACGTGTACAACAGCCTTGTCGTCGCCGAGCATTCAGTCTGAAACCTTTGTGCCTTCTTCTGAGTCTCTGCTTAAAGAAATGTTAGAAGAAACTCGGGCTCAACGTGGAGGAAGACCGTTACGATATACGACGAAGCAGGAAAAACTTGAAATTTTACAGTCTCTCGAAGAAAAGGGATTCTTTAGTCTTAAGGGTGCTGTGGAAACGCTCTGCAAAGAACTTGGGAAGAGCCGTTTTACCGTTTATGGTTATCTACGGGAGATTCGCAATAACAAATAAAAGCGGAACATTTCACCTCGTTTCGCTCTCAATACATTTACACTACAATTGGCTTTTTAAAGACTAAGGAGGAAGTTTCTTGAAAGGGCGAACATTACAAGAAGTATGGGAGCAGTGCCAAAATACATGTCCTTCCTGTGCTCATCTCTATAAACATATAGAAAATCAATATCATAGAGTTTTAGAGAATCTATTTGAACCCTTTGCTCTTTATCAGATTGTTTATGACGATGAGGGGATTCCTATAGATGCTAAATTCTTACATGTTAATCCAGTATATGAAGAGTATTTTCGTTTCCCGAGAGAATATCTTATTGGCAAAACGTTTAAAGAGATATGGAGCGCCTCTGGAGATTGGCTAAAAAACATTCTTGATGCAGCTGTATCGAAGGAAACATGTTGCTGTGAGGGATTCAGCGAGGAGTGCTCCAGCCATATGAGGGGTATTGCCTTTCCCGTTTTGCCCGATAAGGTGGCCGTTCTTTTTTGGGATCTCTCTGATCTGAAAAAGTCGGAAAAAGCTCTTGCTTTTAGTAAAGATCGACTTCATCAATATCGTGAAGAACTAAGACAGCTTGTAATACAGCTTTCTCTTTCAGAGGCGTTAACCAGAAGAAAAATAGCTTCTGAAATTCACGATAAAATGGGCTATTCCTTTGTAAATCTCATTCAGCATTTTGAAAAGATGAAGCCGTTGCTTTCTTCAAAAGAAGCAGAAGATGAGTTGAATGCAGCCACTGTCCTTGTTGAAAATGTTCTTCACGAAATGAGAAATCTTACCTTCCAGATAAGCTCGCCAGTACTTTATGAAGTAGGATTAGGAGCAGCTTTGAAAGCATTAGGAGAGTCTATTTTTGAAAATCACAATATCCACTTTTCCTACGATGGAAAGCTTTCTGATCAGGGTATCGATGATAATGTATGTGTTCTTCTTTACCAGATGGTTAAAGAACTTTTCGTCAATGTTATAAAGCATGCAAAGGCTCAGAATGTAAGTGTATTACTTCGTAGAGGACGCGAAATGGTGCGTGTGATCGTAGAAGATGACGGCATTGGGTTTTCTCACCCATTTAGCAAGCACAGAAACGACCCCCATCATTTTGGTCTTTTCAGCATTCGAGAGAGGTTGAAATATATTGGTGGGAGCATAGAAATTTATTCGGAACCAGATAAAGGGAGCACCATATATATGACAGCCCCTATTTCTCTTCCCGAAAATACTAAGTCGATGTGGGACGTATAAAATGATAAATGTTTTTCTTGTCGATGATCATAAAATTTTTCTTGATGGCCTCCAGGTTCTTATTTCCAATGAACCGGATATGCACGTTTTAGGAGTGGCCTATTCAGGGCCGCAAGCTCTTGAAATGTTAAAAAATATGGAGGCGCCGGATGTTATTGTTCTCGATATTGCCATGCCTGGTATGAAAGGTGTGGATTTAGCTCGAATTATTCTAAAAGAACGTCCGGCTACAAAAGTAATGGCTCTTTCAATGTATGCCAATAATTACATTATTTCTGAAATGATTAGTGTAGGGGTAAAGGGATATGTTTTAAAAGATTGCACTTCAAAAGATCTTCTTTTGGCTATTCGTGCAATTTCTTCTGGTGGAATGTTTTTCTGCGAGGAAGTCAGTAAGATAATTTCTAAGGATTACACACAGATCATGCAGCAGGGGCCTACTTCTTCAGAAGTAACTTTGACAGAGAGAGAGTTAGATGTTTTAAAGTTGCTTGTTGATGGAAAGAGTGTGAACGAAATCAGTCAAATTTTACACATAAGTAAAAATACAGTTAACTCTCATCGTACCAATATTATGGTGAAGTTGAATTGTGAAACGATAGTTGATCTCATTCGATACTCGATACGCAAGGGGTTTTTCGAATTCGACAAGTAAAAGCTATCCGATTTTTCATCTAGCATTTTCTGCTACTCCATAAATCGCATTTTTTGCTATCTATAAAACGTTGTTACTGCGATGTTAATACGATAACAAACCTCCTATTCTTATAAGCAAGTTTTGGAAACAGAATAGGAGGGACGTACTCTAATGCTGGAATTAGTCAGTAATATCTATGAAGTACGCAGTATTGCTTTTGGAGATAGTACCTTTTATAAAGAAGGGGTATTGTCAATTAACCGTGCAGAAGTCGAAGCTCTCATTCGAGAAGACGAAAATGTGGGAGAAGTTACTCTTTCTTTGACCAAACCCGGAGATTCTGCACGAATAGTTCATGTTTGGGACGTTATTGAACCTAGAACAAAAGTAGATGGCCCGGGTGCGATATTCCCTGGTTGGCTCGATGCCCCCATTAGTTATGCCGAAGGAACAATGAACAGGATGCCTGGCGCTGCAGTCGTTACATGCACAGAGTATTCCCCTGATAGTGATGCTTATACAGTTCAGTGTGAAAGTATCATCGATATGAGTGGTCCTGCCGCAGAAATTTGCCCATATTCTCAGACTAATAATTTAGTTATGGAAATATTACCTCGCGATAAGATGTCAATCCCTGAACACAACAAAATGGTTACCAAGGCAGGTTTAAAGATTGCCAAATATCTTGCAGATGTCACAATTGGCCAGGTTCCTTCAAAAACCGAAACGTATGCCCTCGGTAAAAAAGATCCTAACCTTCCTAATGTGGCTCTGTTACTTGTCGTTTCAGGTTCGACTGCTGCCCTTGATACGTATATCAACGGATTCAGCTGTGTTGGAATAATGCCCACCCTTATTCATCCCAATGAAATTTTGCAGGGGTCTCTTGTTGCAAGTACTGCCCTTGTCGCTTCAATTAAAAACTTTACATACGATTATCAGAATAATGCTCTTATTAATGAACTCTTCAAAGATAACGGAGTTAAACACAACTTCGTAGGTGTTGTTGTTGAGCGAGGCTATGCCTATGAATACGACGATAAAGTTCGCTTAAGTTCCCATGCAGCAAACCTTATACGCCACCTTGAAGCCGATGGAGTCATTATTACCAGTGAAGGTGGTGGCAATATATTGTTGGAAACCATGCTTGCATGTCGTGAGTGTGAGGAGAGAGGCATTAAAACAGCTATTGTTATGTCAGAGTTCTGTGGCCATCAAGGAACTGGTTCTCCCTTCGTAGACTCGGTTCCCGAAGCTGATTTGATCGTAAGCACGGGAAACACGGAAGAGCTTATGGAATTCCCCGAAATGGAAGTTGCATATGGCGGAAAAACATGGATAGCTACTGATGTCCCCAGTAATAAAGCAATTAAGCGTAGTATTTACGACACTGTAGCAAGCGCTAACTCCATGTTGGGACATGCCAAACTCAAGGCCTACGACTATTAGTTTAAAAACAAATATTAACAATAAGGAGCTGTAAAATATGGCTGATCAGATAAAAGTTGTTTTCTATATGAACCAGTTTTTTGCTGGAATTGGCGGAGAAGAGAAGGCTGACCAGATTCCTATCGAACTTGAAGAATTGAAAGGACCTGCGTTAGCTTTATCGCAAGTTATAAAAGAGAGTAATGCTGAGATAGTCAAGACAGTTGTATGCGGAGATAGCTTTTTTGGTGAGAATGAGGAGCAGGCAAAAAAAGAGCTTCTTGGCATGATAAAAGCGGCTTCTCCTGATATTTTCTTGGCTAGCCCTGCCTTTGGTTCTGGCAGGAATGGTGTTGCTACTGCGTCAATTTGTAGTGCTGTCACTCAAGAATTGGGAATTCCTGCCGTAACGGCTATGTATCCCGATAACCCTGGTTCGGAGCTTGTATATCCTGCCTATGCTTTGCCCACATCGAATAGAGCAGAAAAGATGATTAACGTTTTGGAGGATATGTGGAATTTCGCCTTAAAGGTGAAAGACGGTGAAGTGAGAGGGAGCGCTGCACGTGAAAATTACATTCCCCGTGGCGTAAGAAAAAATGAAGTTGATGAGTCTACTGCCGCAGAGAGGGTTCTTCCCCTTTTGCTTTCTAAGATCAAAGGAGAAGCTTATGTAACTGAGGTTGCTCTTCCCAAACATGACGCAGTTGAAGCTCCTAAGCCAGTGACCAACATGAAGAAAGCAACTTTGGCTCTGGTAACAGAAGGAAGTCTGGTTCCTTTCGGTAACCCTGATAAACTCGAATCCTGGTGGGGAGAACACTGGTACAAATATTCCATTGAAGGTTTGGATGATTTCGAGAAAGGAAAATACGAGACTATACATGCCGGTTTTGAAAATGCCAATATTGACGATGATCCAGACAGATTACTTCCCCTTGACGTGGCCCGTATAGCAGAGAAGGAAGGCCGCATTGGCAAACTATTTGACATTTATCTCACTACAACAGGTATGGAAACGGCTACGAGTTCCGCTAAAAGAATGGGCCGCGAGATGGCAGAATTTTTAAGATCTGAAGGTGTAGATGCAGCTATTGTAACTGGAACCTGAGGAACTGGTACGCGTTGTGGATCAACGCTTGCAAAAGAAATTGAGCGCGTAGGAATTCCTACAGTTATGATAACAGCCATGCCTGGGATCGCAGAAAGGATAGGCTGTCATAGAGTTGTAAAGGGTGTTGCCATAAATAACCCGACAGGAGATGCGCGTCTTGCACGCGAAGAAGAACTTGTACAGAGAAAGAAGATTTTAGACGCATCTTTAGAGCTACTCGAAAAATAGGAGGCTTCAAAATGTCGACGGTATGTGGAATACCAAGCAGTATCTTTTGGATAATGCTTTTAGGAGGGCCTGGCGCGATTCTTTTCTCTTTAGTACTTATTAACTCTACATGGTGGAAAAAGCTTGTAAATAAGTATTATACGATTGACATGAAAGATTAACTTTCTGAAGGAGGTGACAAGAAATGGCAATTCAATGGCCTATTGTAGCTGCTGTTGCTTGCTTCCTTATGTTACTCGCAGGAGTAGGTGTTTTTGTAAAAAAGAAAGTAACGACAGATGAAGACTATCTTGTCGGAGGAAGAAGCGTAGGTCCTGTATTTACAGCAGTCTCTTTTTGTGTTGCCTACTATAGCACCGTTGCCGTTATTGGATGCCCTGCAATGTACTATCTTTACGGAATGGGGTACGCCTCGCTTGAACTTTTAGCAAATACATGGATTGTTGGAATCTTGTTATTTGTTGTTTTAGGACTCCGGATGAGAGTTGTTTCCGAAAGGGCCAACGTAGTGTCTC
This sequence comes from Aminobacterium sp., assembly GCF_034926885.1. Lineage (NCBI taxonomy): Bacteria > Thermotogati > Synergistota > Synergistia > Synergistales > Aminobacteriaceae > Aminobacterium > Aminobacterium sp. The sequence goes on along the minus strand of NZ_JAYFQR010000003.1, from coordinate 19,844 downwards.
TCCCTGGGTTTCTGGCTGTTCGTTTTGAATCTGAGACATTACGTTTAGTGAGTGCGTGTATTATCGCCATTTTTGTAATTCCATATGGAGTAGCTGTTTTGAAAGGTATAGGAGATGCTCTAAAAATTCTTGCGGGTATTCCTTATCTTTTGACAGTTGTAGTTATATGTATAACGGCTTTGATTTATATGGTGACAAGTGGATATTGGGGGGTTGTTCGGACAGACCTCATCCAAGGAAGCGTTATAATGGCTGCTTTGCTTTGCACAATTCCACTTGTTTTTAAAAGCTTAGGTGGAGTTGGTCAGGCTTTAGAAGTAGCCAAAACGATTGATCCTGACTTATTGGGTATACCCGGACCTTTGCCGTGGGGACTTCTTTTCAGTTACTCTTTTGTATGGGGGCTTGTTGCTTTTGGGCAACCCCAATTAGTAACGAAATTTATTGCCCTGAAAGATGCAAAATCTGTAGGTATGACGATTTTTATTAGTACTGTATGGATGTCGCTCTTTTTGATTGCAGCTACGGTAATAGGGTTTGGAGGCCGTTTAATATTTGGAGATCAATTTATTAATAATCCTGACTTGGTCAGCCCTTCCGTTGCTAAGTTGGGGCCCAAATTTATCGTAATGCTCTTCAGTTGTGGAGTTGTAGCAGCAGGGCTAACGTCGTTAGCAGCTCTTGTTTTGACTTCTGCTACGGCAATTTCCAGAGATTTTTATGAAGATGGTTGGCTTCGCAGACAAAAGAATGCATCTTCTCGTAAGATTAATTCGGTAAAAGTGCACAGACTTTCTGTAGGAGCGATTATTATTATCACTCTTCTTTTATCCATCCGTCCATGGTCTTTTGTCTGGCAGCTATCTGTAGCTGGAGCAGGGAGTATGGCCGCTGCCTTCACAGCTCCGTTGCTTATAGGAATATATTGGAAAAGGGCAACAAAAGAAGGGTGCCTAGCTTCAATCCTTGGCGGAACAATAGTTACAACTCTTTGGTATCTTTTGAAACTCGAGTATTTCCATCCATATATACCAGGAATGATTGTTTCTATAGTTCTTTTCATCGTAGTTTCTCTTATGACAACACCGCCATCAGAGGCAACGATAAAGAAGATGTTCCCTTTTAAGGCTTAACGTTTAACGATGATGAAAAAAGAGAGACGTATCTGTTTTTAATACGTCTCTCTTTACCTTTCTTAGCTATTCAGCTATCTTGCTCAGTGCTTTTGTTGTGTTTCTTTTATCGACCTTGAATTTTGCCATAGTGGCCTTCAAACGCTCAGCCCCTTCTGAAAGGCCTTGAGATTCTGTAGCTACTTGTTCTCCAGCCTTGGCAGTCTCTTCAGATGACTGGCGAATCGCTTCTACCGACTGCACAATCTGAACAGTGGATTGCGTAACCTGGTCAATCCCCGCAGCCATTTCTTCAGAGGATGCCGCCTGTTCCTGGGCTGTTGCCGCAATGCTTTGCATAATATCGTTAACCTGAGCGATTTCCCTCATGGCTTCCTGAAGCTGGGCTTTTGCCTTTTCAGATCGTGTAATGGTCTGTTCCACAACGCCATCGACTTTTCCCATGGAAGTGAGAGCATTCTTTGTTTGAGATTGCAAGTTGCTGATAAGTGTTTCAACTTCTCCCGCCGCTTTACTGGATTCTTCAGCCAGTTTTCGAACCTCTTCAGCGACCACGGCAAATCCGCGACCGGCATCTCCAGCTCTGGCTGCTTCAATGGCAGCATTGAGGGCAAGCAGGTTCGTCTGATCAGCGATTGTTTGGATAGTAGTGACAAATCGAGTAATTGTTTCAACCGCTTCTGAGACGGCGTTCATACTTGCAGCGGTTTCCTTTGATTGAAGTCCGATATTGCGTATCTCTTCAACGGCTATATTGACTTCCTGCGTTGCTTGTTCACTTCTCTGTGTTGTCCGAGCAGTGGCTTCGGCACCTTCTGTCGCAGATTTAGCCGCACTGGAAGCGCTGGAGCTGACTTCCTCAACACCTGCATTTGTTTCTTCTACAGCTGCACTGGTTGTCTCTGATAGGGTAGCAACCTGATCGACAGAAGCCTTGACTTCTTCCATGGACGCCACAGACTCTTCTGAAAGAGCGGCAAGAGCTTCTGCGCTTGATCCAAAGTTTTCCGCTTCTTCTTGAAGATTCTCAACCATGGCCGTTAAATTGCTTTGAAGGCTTGCCATGGAGTGGAGCATTTCGGCGATCTCGTCTTTGGATTTCGTCATGTAGCGTTCCAGCCATATAAGGGATGTGTCTTTCGTAAAGTCAAGGTTACCGAACTGTTGTAGCATTTTAGATACGCCGTTGATTGGCCTGACGATGGAACGGGTAATCCATAGAATGATAACGGCCAATAAGAGCATTCCGATTGCAGCTGCAATAATCATATTGCGAACCATAACGATAGCTGCTTTTTGTACGTGAGACATGGGAACGAGAATATTGAGGCTCCAAGCTGTAGTGGAAGCACCAAACTTGATGGGAGAGTAAATCTTATAGGCTTCTTCTCCAAGTGCCGCGGAGTGCCCAACTGTCGCCATGAATTGTCCCTTTTTTATACTCTCTGCTATAGATCCCATATTTTCAAGGTCATTACGCATTGCCATATTTTTACCAATGAGGTTTGCATCTTTATGATATACGGTAGTTCCATCATTAGCGTATAAGGAAGCCACGCCATTCCCAACGATTTTTAAGTTCTTGACGATATTTTGAACAGCGGCCAGATCAATATCCATACCGACGACGCCTGCCACCCTGCCATCTATAAAAATAGGAGTTGCTAGGCTGGTTATGAACTCTTCGTCGTTTTTCTGTCCAGTATAGTTATAATAGTAAGGGTTCATAATTTCAGATTTCCCAGATCGTTTCGGGAGCAGGTAAAAATCACCATTACCTTCAGTGCTTAACATACTTTCAGTCATATCATATGACCGTTGCACCTGATTTCCTCTTTTTACAAGAGTAGCCATAAAACGACCTGTTTCATGGAATCCATCTCTTTCTATATACATGGCGTCCATTCCATCAAAAGCGTTAGGTTCGAAGGCAACCCATGTAGTAAACGCCAAGGGGGTTTCCTCAAGAACGCATTCAATCATTTTCAGCAGGTTTTGACGGGCATTCGGTGATTGACGATCCATTCCGGAAATGATCTTTGCAAGCGCCTCTGTTGTAATAAGGCCTTCATCAATTTCAGCAGAAATGGCATAAGCCGCAGATTGTGCCGTTTCTTCCACAAGAGCTTTTGTTCCATCAAGTGTTGCTTGATGAACCTTAAAGGCAATGAAAGAAATCAGAGAAGCAAAAATGAGCGTGACGGTACCTAGTGTGAGTAAAAGTATTTTCCCTTGGAGCTTAAGTTTCAAAGTGTAATCCCCCTTAACTATTTTATAATATTGGTCTTTTTGTTTTAAATTAACATTAATAATAATTAATAAATCTCGATTATTGTTAAGGTTTTTATTAAAAGAGATGTAGATTCATTTATAAGGCAAAATAGCTAAATATCCATGAGTATTCAGAATTATGTATACGGGGTACAAGGTGCCTTTTTAATCAGGATAATTGCCTGGTTTTATGAAAATCTCAGTAAGGAGGGGCGTATATTGAGGAGTCCAACATGGGGTCGTTTATCATTAGATGAAAGTATTGCCAAGATTATGAAATTCGTAAGTGCAGACAATCATTCTCAGTATCGATTTATAATAGGTACGGATTCCCAGGTGTATAAAAAACAGAGAGTGGTCTTTGTCTCTACCATAATCGTTCATCGTATAGGGTTCGGAGCTATTTGTTTTTATGAGAAAAAAGTAAAAATCAAGAAATATTCTCTACGCGAGAGGATGTTTACAGAGGTTTTTTTAAGCCTTGATCTGGCAACCCGTTTTTTAAATGCAATTAAGGAACACCATTGCGCGTTATACAATGCTATGGATGACCTTGAAATTCACGTTGATGTAGGGGAGCATGGAGCTACTCGTGACCTTATAAATGCCGTGACAGGTATGGTTAAAGGATGTGGTTTCCTATGTTGCACCAAACCTGATGCATGTGGAGCCAGTTCTGTTGCTGATCGTTTCGCTAAAATATCTGGTCCTCTTACTGCCTGATCTTTAGATCTTTAACGATGAAAGGAGTCGTCGTACATGAATAAAAATGAAGTATGGAGCTGGATTGACTCAAATCAGGATAATTTCGTTGATATGGCTCGTTCCATTTGGGAGAACCCGGAATTAGGGTACAAAGAAACCTTTGCGTCAGAACTCCAAAAGAAGTTCCTTTCAAAAGAGGCATTTACTATCCGCCCCGTTGAAGACATGCCAACCGCTTTTATTGCAGAATGGGGCAGTGGTTCGCCTATAGTTGGACTGCTTGGCGAATTTGATGCCTTAGATGGCTTGTCTCAAAAAATCGGTACACAAAGGGAACCTGTGCAAGAAGGCGCTCCTGGGCACGGATGCGGACATAACCTTCTGGGAGTGGCTTCCCTTGCTGCAGCCTGTTCTATCAAAAAAGCTATGGAAAATGGAGAAGTAAAAGGAACGATACGTTACTATGGATGTCCTGCTGAAGAGCTGCTTTCTGGCAAGGTCTTTATGGCTGAACGCGGAGTCTTTGACGATCTTGATGTGTGTCTTGCATGGCATCCAGGTTCGATAAATACTGTTATAGGTTCCACCTTGTCAGCGATGGCCTCTGTACGCTTCTCTTTTAAAGGAGTCTCTGCCCATGCTGCCGGAGCCCCTGAAGCTGGGCGAAGTGCTCTTGATGCTGTAGAACTCATGAATGTAGGGGCCAATTATCTTCGAGAGCACTTAATTGATGGAACGCGGTTGCATTATGTAATAACTGATGGCGGGAAAATGCCGAATATCGTTCCTGACAGAGCCTCGGTCTGGTATTACCTTCGAGGGCCTCGAAAAAGTGATGTTGAGCATATCTGGAAACGTCTTCTCAATATAGGTAAAGGTGCAGCTCTTATGACGGAAACAGAAATTTCATACGTCGTGGAAGCTGGCTGTTATGATACAGTCCCCAACAAGACCCTTAATCAGCTTTTAGAGAAAAATCTCATGACGATCGGTGGTATCGATTTCGATGCGGAGGAGAAGGAATTGGCCAAAACCTTGTTTTACTCAATTCCCGAGGGCCAAAGAGAAACAAGCTTGAGACAGTGTCCTCAAACTCTTCGCGATAATAAATTCCTTTGTGAAGAAGCTGTTGAATGTTTCGATGAAGGCAGACAGATTATGGGGTCTACCGATGTCGGTGATGTAAGTTATATTGCCCCCACATCTATGCTTTCTGCAGCAACTTGGCCTCTTGCCACTCCGGCTCATTCTTGGCAGGCTGCCTCAGCATCCGGTTCTTCTTTGGGAATGAAAGGAATGCTTCTTGCCGCAAAAGTATTGGCAGGTGCTGCTTTCGACCTTATGTCAGATGGCGGCTCACTCGTTGAGGAAGCCCAAACAGAATTTAAAAAACTTGAATTAGACGCATATAAGCCACTCTATAAAGCATTGCATTAGTAAACATTCCGGTATCCTGTGCGCGGGTCATAGTGAAGGAGTGATGGTTGTGAAAGATCACGTGAAAAACGCTTTGGTTATCAAAGAATTTGATAATGTAGCTACAGCTTTACAAAACCTGAGCGAGGGCGACACTGCCTGTTATGAAGTGGATGGCGTTCTTCGAACCCTGCGCTTGAAACAAAATATTTCTTTCGGGCATAAATTTGCTATACGGCAAATTGAAGAGGGAGAAGGAGTTGTGAAGTATAGCGAAGTTATTGGCAGAGCTACTCAGAGAATTGAAGCGGGGGAGCATGTTCACATACACAACCTGGAAAGCCTCAGAGGCCGTGGCGATTGGGAGGTGCAAGCATGAACATTCAAGGGTATAGACGTAAAAATGGAGACGTAGGAATCCGTAACCATATAGCGGTTATCCCTGCATCTGTTTGTGCCAGCACTGTAGCTCAACGAATAGCGAGTCAGGTTGAGGGAGCCATTGCCTTGCCGAACCAACATGGCTGCGCTCAGATTAAACCGGACCTTGAAATAACGGCTAGAACTCTTGCGGGGCTTGGAAAAAACGGAAATGTTGCTGCGGTTTTAGTTGTGGGGTTAGGGTGCGAAGGCCTTCAGGCCGACTGGTTAGCCGAGGAAATAGCTAAGACAGGCAAACCTGTTGAGTCTCTAATTATACAAAAATGTGGTGGAACCCTTAAAGCTCAGGAACAGGGATTGCGTATAGCAAGAGCTATATCACAAGAAGTTTCTCTCTATAAAAAAGAAGACATTCCTGTGAGTTCGCTTATTTTAGGCTTGGAATGCGGAGGATCAGACGCTACTTCGGGGCTGGCTGCCAACCCTGTTCATGGCTATGTCTCCGACAGACTTATCTCTATGGGAGGAACATCAATTCTTTCTGAAACAACAGAACTTATTGGTGCCGAACACATTCTGGTCAAGAGAGCAGTTTCTCCAGAAGTAGCAAAAAAGCTTCTTCATATTGTGGCCCGATGTGAAGCAAGAGCTAAAACTATGGGCGTTGATCTACGGGGAAGCCAGCCGACTCCCGGAAATATTGAGGGTGGTCTGACTACTATTGAAGAGAAATCTCTTGGCTGCATCTATAAAGGTGGAACAAGCCCCTTACAAGGTGTTCTTGAATATGCGGAAAGCCCTACAGGCCGAGGACTTTACGTAATGGATACTCCCGGTCAGGATGTTGAGTCTATTACTGGCATGGTGGCAGGTGGAGCTCATATTGTTATCTTTTCTACCGGACGGGGTACCCCCACTGGATTCCCCCTTGCTCCTGTTATCAAAATTACAGGGAATCCTCATACCTATCTCATGATGGAAGAAAACATCGATATTAATGCAGGAACAATTATTACTGGTAATGAAAGCATTTCTGATGTTGGAGAAAGGGTCTGGAAGGAAATAGTTCAGGTATGTGACGGAAAACGTACGAAAGCAGAGGCTTTACAACATATGGAATTTGGAATATATAAGCTTACTTCAACATTTTAAAACTAAAAACTCGATGGCAAAAAATCAATAAAGAGAAGCATCACCTATTTACAACAGGGGGTTAACTATGACACTTCGCGATGATGCTCATGAAATTATTAAATATGCTATAGATGCAGTATTACCTGAATATGCCGTTCAGGAGCAGCTTCGAAAGAAGCCGTGTAAAGGCAGGGTAATTCTTGTCTCCATAGGAAAAGCGGCGTGGAGAATGGCGAAGGCCGCAGTAGATATATTGGGCGATCAGGTGGTGCAGGGTATAGTCATCACCAAATACAATCACAGTCAAGGCCCCATTCCCCATCTTGTTGTACGAGAAGCAGGACACCCCCTGCTTGATGAAAATTCATTGGAAGCTACATCGGAAGCCCTTCAGATGACACAGAATCTTACTGCCAATGATGAGGTTCTTTTTTTAGTCTCAGGTGGAGGTTCGGCACTTTTCGAAAAGCCTAAAGAGGGCGTATGTCTCGGAGATTTCGTTGATATTACAGATCAAATGCTTCGTTGTGGAGCTAACATCGTTGAGATCAATATGATCCGCAAACGACTTTCCGCCGTAAAGGGTGGTCAGTTTGCCAAATGGGTGGCTCCAGCTACAATTTATTCTATTGTTCTTTCAGACGTTTTGGGCGATCGGCTCGATAGCATAGCATCCGGACCAGCCTATCCCGATTCCACAACGTCAGCACAGGCGCTAGATATTATCTCTCGCTACAAAATTGATGTAAAACCTGAATTAATCGAAATACTGAAAGAAGAAACGCCGAAAGCTATAGATAACGTAGAGACATTTATTACGGGAAGTGTCAGAACCCTTTGCGACAAGGCAGCTGAAAAAGCTACAGAGTTGGGCTATCAGTCGTATATACTTACCACAACTCTCCAGTGCGAGGCCAAAGAGGCAGGTAGTTTTTTGGCATCAATAGCCGTGGAAGAAAGTGAATTCTGCCGCCCTGTAAAGCTTCCATGTGCCATTATTCTGGGAGGAGAAACAGTTGTACATCTAAAGGGAAAGGGAAAAGGTGGACGAAATCAGGAGATGGCTCTTGCTGCCGCTTTAAACATTCAGGGTATGCCGAATATTGTGTTTGCTTCTGTTGGATCTGATGGCACAGATGGCCCTACAGATGCAGCAGGAGGCATTGTTGATGGTCAAACTGTTCAAAAAATACGTGAAAGCGGAGGGAATCCTTACGCTCTTCTTGAAAACAATGATGCTTATAATGCTTTAGAAATGTGTAACTCGCTCATAAAGACAGGGCCTACAGGCACAAATGTGAACGATCTTACAGTCCTTTTAGTGAAAGATGTATAATAAACGGTATTATTTTGTCTAAAGCGGGAGGCATTACGTGTGAAAAACCGAGATGTAGAAGCTAAATATCGGGAAAAGGGTTTTTATTCTTTCTCCAGTGCCTGGGAAAAGATTCAGGAAGAAGAGAGAAAACAGGTTTTCGCTTTAGCCGAAGACTATAAGCTCTTCCTTGACAATGGAAAAATCGAACGGGAATGTGTAGAACAGATTGTTTCTATGGCCCGGGTGGCTGGATTTGTCGACCTTGAAGAAATGATTCAGGCTGGTAGACGTCTGGAGCCGGGCATAAAAGTAATGGCGGTAAATCGCAACAAGGCCGTGGCGCTCTTTGTCATAGGTAAAAAGTCGCTTTCAGAAGGGCTCTACATTGTGGGCAGTCACATAGATTCGCCTCGCCTTGACCTGAAACCTCAGCCTCTTTATGAAGATTCAGGACTAGCTTTACTGAAAACCCATTACTATGGTGGAATCAAGAAGTACCAATGGGCAACACTTCCTTTGGCAATTCATGGCGTCTTTGCCAAAAAAGATGGAAGCATCGTTCATCTCAATATTGGAGAGAGGGAAGACGATCCCTTGTTTGTTATTAGCGATATACTTCCTCATCTGGGCAAAGCTCAGGCCTCCAAAACAATGAGCGAAGGCATTTCCGGTGAAAATTTGAATGTAATTCTTGGTCATATTCCTGTAAAAGACGATGATATTAAAGAAAAGGTAAAACTCGGAGTACTCCAGATATTGACGGCAAAATACGGAGTGGATGAAGCCGATTTTACCTCTGCCGAAATAGAAATAGTTCCGGCTGGCAGATCTCGTGATGCAGGGCTTGATCGTGGCTTGATCTTAGCCTATGGTCACGACGACAGGTCATGTGCCTTTGCTTCTTTACGAGCTATCCTCGATGTTGAACATCCTGTATATACGGCATCGGCTCTTTTTGTAGATAAAGAGGAAATTGGCAGTATGGGAAGCACTGGTATGGAATCTGTCTTTTATGAAAACACAGTGGCAGAACTTCTGGCTTTGGAAGGAGAAGGGTATTCAGAGATCAATCTTCGCCGTGCCTTCAGCCACAGCAGAGTTCTCTCTGCCGATGTAGATGGAGCTTTTGACCCCACCTATCCGGAACCCTTCGACAAGCGCAACGCTTCTTTTATGGGAAATGGAGTCGTTGTGCAGAAATACACAGGAAGTCGGGGCAAATATGGATCTAACGATGCCAGTGCAGAATTCGTAGCCTCTATTCGGGCGTTATACGATGAAAATAATGTGGTCTGGCAGACAGGGGAACTGGGAAAGGTTGATGAGGGTGGCGGTGGCACAATTGCCTACATTCTTGCAAACAGAGGAGCAGATGTTATCGACTGCGGCGTTCCCGTTCTATCTATGCACGCTCCGTGGGAACTCATAAGCAAGGTCGACCTTTACATGGCCTGGAAGGGATATAGAGCTTTTTTACAATCGAAATAATAACATGCCCGGTGAAAGCCGGGCTTTTTTTGTAACCTCTTGATATACTCTCTATGGGTATGCTAGAATTAATATATTAAGTTGTCTGATCATTGCGGAGGTGAAATGATGCTTACATTAAAGAAAAGAGTACTGATTATCGGAGGGGGCCCGGGTGGAAGGTTTTCATATATAGCACTTCGACGTATGGGTGAAAAGAGCCTTTCCATTGTGATGAACGAGGATCCTACTGTAATTTGTTCACTTCCTTATGGTGTTGGGAGAAAGCTTGTTCCAGGTGGCCCCGAAGAAGAAGTGGTTGATTTGGCGAACTCTGATCGTTTGCCGCCTGAGATTGTTGAAGATGCTATTCGCGGCGTCGTCACCGAACTTGATGCAGAGAATCATATCGCAAGGGGAACGAGTACAGGTGGTCCCTTTGAAATCCATTTTGAGAAAGTATTGCTTGCACCCGGTGCAGTTCCCTGGCTTCCTTCAGTAAAGGGCCTTTTATTAGATTCAGATAGAGAAGGGCAGAAACGAGACCTGACGGAAATTATGGTTGGACGTGAATATGTTTCTAAAGAAAGATTGGCAGAAAATATCTTTGTTATGCGTGGAGCAGACGATGCCCGTGCACTTGATGTCTTTGCAGAAAAAAGCGACAAAGCAGTCGTTGTTGGCAGTGGAGCTATAGGATTAGAAGTTGTGGAGGCTCTTCACGATAGAGGACTAACTGTTACATTGGTTGAAGCTTTGCCGCACCTTATCGCGGCCATGGATAAAGATATGGCCGAAAAAGTCAGTAATCGCCTTTCTGAATCAGGTGTTTCTGTTTATAGAAATATGCAGCTGACAGAAGTCAAATCAGACAGGGTTGTACTCTCTGATGGCACGGAGATAGAGACTGATGGCGTTATTTTTGCAACAGGTGTTCGTCCTAACATTAAGTTGGCTCAAAGTGCAGGATTATCTATTGAGCGGGGTATCGTAGTCAACGAAAATATGCAGTCGTCCCATCCCAATATATATGTTGTTGGTGACGCCGCTCAAATCAGCGATGCTGTTACAGAACGTCCTATATTGCCTCTTATTGGAACTCTTGCTATGCGTCAGGGGCTTGTTGCCTCTGCTAATATTATGGGGAAAAACATGTCTTTGCCACCTGCAACAGTCTGGGGGCTAAGTGCCATTTTCGATCTTCATTGGGGAAGTGTGGGGTGGACTGAGGAATTGGCTAACGCGTCGGATATTCCGGTATTTTCTCTCACTTTGCCATATCGCACACGAGAAAAAGCTATGCCCAACGGGAAAGAAGGACTCTGGAAAGTTGTCGTTTCCGCATCTGACGAAAAAGGACTGAAAAAAGGACAGATTATTGGTTTCCAGATTGTCATTGACGGGGAATCCCCTCTCTTTTTAACGGAACGTTTTATCGATATTATTACCCGAAGGGAAACTATTACTGATTTATTTTCTCACTATTTCGTCCATTCTCCTTATCATAATACAGTTGAAGATCCTTACCTTATGCTGCTCTTTACTGCTCAGGAAGCGATGACTCATTAAAAAAGAGTATAATACATAATAGTTAGACTTTTACATAAAGTAAGGGGGATTTATCATGCCAATAGTGAACGTTCATATTCTTGAAGGACGAACAGTAGAGCAAAAGCGACGACTTGTAAATGAAATGACTCAGACGATATGTTCATGTCTTGATGTGCCGGCTGAAAAGGTTCGTATCATAATAACAGACATGAAAAAATCTGACTTTGCTGTAGCAGGAGTATTGGCCTCAGATAGAGATAAGTAATCTTTAATTAAAATAGAGGTGTCTATAATGTTTAGCGAAGAAGACGAAAGAAAACAAGAAACTTTTCTTTCGAAAGTCCTTTTTTGGTCAAAAGCCTTTACCCACGGAACATTTGTTGATAAAAGAATGGCTGTTGTCAGAAAAGAGGCTTTTGACGTCAATGACAACCTGATGTTGCTCTTGTTTGGCGATTTTTTGGGAATTCCCAATCCCATTTCATACTATATGCTCGAAATACTTCCTTACTTTGCTGAAGACCTTGTTGCATGGGAACGTAGAATGCAAAATCGTAAGTTTATTATTGCTGAAAAAGCATCGCAATATGACTTCGACTAAGGGAGGCTTCTCTTTCAATGGTCTATCGTGTAAAGCGACAGTTTATATTTTTTGGCGGAAAAGGTGGAACAGGGAAAACCACATGTGCGGCGGCATACGCTTACGCCCTTTCTCAACAGGGGGTAAAAACCCTGGTTGTTTCTACTGATCCTGCTCATTCTCTTGCTGATGCCTTCGATCACCCCATAGGTCTGGATGTTGTTCGTATCGAAGAAAATCTTTGGGGTATTGAAATAGATGCGGAAGAAGAAGCCAAAAAATATATGAAAGCGATTCAAGATAAAATGCTTCATATTGTCAGTGCTGTTATTGTCGACGAAATAAAGCGTCAGATAGAAATAGCCTATATGTCCCCAGGGGCAGAAGAAGCTGCCATATTTGACAAGTTTATAGAGCTTATGGAATCCATCGGGAAACCTTACGATGCAATTGTTTTTGATACGGCTCCTACAGGGCATACCTTGCGGCTCCTTACGTTGCCCGAAATATTAGGAGTCTGGATCGAGCATCTTATAGAAAAACGGGCCAATGCCATGGAACTCATGAAGGTCGCTGCTAAATACGACAAAGAATTGCAAGAAAAAATAAAAGAAGATCCCATAATAGAAACCCTGCAAAAGCGACGGGATAAATTTACCTTAGCTCGAAAAATCTTGACTGATCGTGAAAATACGGCTTTTTACTTTGTGCTCAATGCAGAAAAACTTCCGATTATAGAGACGAAGAGGGCCATAGAAATATTGCAAAAGCACAATATTGGTATTGGCGGTGTTGTCGTTAACAAGGTTATACCGGAAGAAGCGGGGCCTTTTTTTGAAAAACGCCGCATTGCTCAGGAACAGTATCTTCTCCAAATAGATGAATTATTTGGATCTTTGGGGGTAACCCACGTACCTATGCTTGATTCGGATATTCAAGGTCTTGAACAGCTTAATCAGATAGGTCCGTTTATTCTCAAGCTCGATGAAATATAATAGAAATTGCTATGATTTGATGTAAGATAAAGCCAGTTCTTTTAATTCGGGGATGATTTTAGATATCCATTGATCGTCGATATGTTTATCAAACGAATCGACTTCAATTACTCGTCCCCAATGGTAAGGTGCATCTGTAGCGGGAAGCATGGATCCGTTATAGATGACATAATCCTGATAGATAAGCCATGTTAAAGATTGATTCTCAATAATTCCGCCATCGACCTTATTGAGATTTTCATCATATTTTTCCCAACGCTCTGGCCCATAGGTATTTCCGAGAAAAATAAAGGCGCTTCCATCTTCTTTTAGAGCGATAAGAGAATGTTTTAGATTTGAATCTATAAAAATATGGTGAATTCCCCAAAAGGGAGGATTAAAAACAGTGAGCCTCTTAGCGCGGCTCCACTCGGTGACTTTATGTGCATCACGTGCTCTTCTGACAATGTCACTTGCTGAGAGGGGAACAGTAGATTTCTTTTGAATTCCAAAGATACGAAGCAGTTTAGATAGCATAAGCAACGCTCCTTTCTTCTTTTTTCGGGGGATATTGTAACATTTTTAAAAGAATAAGGGACAGATGGGGAGTGGTAGAGATGATATTTGATACTTTAAGTAATGCGTCGACATATTTTTGTTTGGGAGAACGTTTCAAAAAAGCTTTTGATTTCCTCGAAGATTTAAAGGTCGTTGCTCTTGAAGATGGGAAGTATGAAATTGAGGGAACGTCTATATTTGCTATTATTCAGTCTTCCACGACAAAGCCTAAAGAAGCTCAAGTATGGGAAGCCCATAAAAAATATGCAGACATTCAATGCCTTCTTTCCGGTTCGGAATGGTTAGGCTATGCTCCAATAGAGACAATGAAATTAGCTCTCCCTTATGATGACGTGCGGGATTTTGCCTTGTTTGATGGGGAAGGGGCCTATTTTCAGACTCACCCCGGTTGGTTTTCACTCTTTTTCCCCCATGACGTACACAAAGGATGTGTTGCTCTCAAAACCCCGAGTCGCATTAGGAAAATAGTTGTAAAAGTCGAGATGGGGTAAAAGAAGAGGAGTAAAGACAAAGGAGGGAAGACTATGTTTCGTGTTGCCTGCGTGCAGATGGACGCTCGAAATGTGAGCCAATACGAGCAGACAGAACGAGAAATACTACAATGGATCGATAGTCTGTGTAGTGAAGAGGATGTTGATCTTATCGTCTTTCCTGAATGTACTTGGCCCGCCTATTATCTTGGCGAAAACGAGGAAGCCGCTGCATTGGCCTTAAAGCATACTCATGCAGTGATAGAAGAAGTGGCGAAACGAGCAGTTCATTATGGCGTCCACATAGCCATGGGACTCTACGTGGAAGAAGAGGGAACTTTGCGAAATGCTGGAATTCTTTGGGGGCCGGAAGGTGAAGAGCTAGGACGGGTTTATAAATCAAATCTTTGGCACTTCGACGAGAAATATGTCAAAGCAGGAACAACTTTCCCTGTCATGAAAACTCCCTTAGGAAATTTGGGAATGATGATATGTGCCGATGGAAGAGCTCCTGAAATAGCGCGTATAATGACTGAAAAAGGTGCGAATGTCATCATCGATATGGCAAATCTCATGTCTTCAGCCTCCGACCCGGCCCTTTTGAATAATCCTCAAATCGAGTATATGCTTCCGACACGAGCGTTTGAAAATGGAGTTTGGATTATTCTATGCGATAAAGCAGGCCTTGAATCTTACACAGCCATGAATACGGGCAGAAGCTGCGTTATCAATCCGTTGGGGCACATTGTCGGAGAATCTCCATCAGACACGAGTGAAGCTCTTATTGCCGTAATAGATACGGAAATGGCGTCATTTCCTCTTCCAGAGAAAGGAAACAGGTGTTTTTCAAGATTAATAGACCCAACGGAAGATTTGCCAGTTACTGCATATATGAAAGAACCTGTATGTTTGCCTGATTCTGGCATCCTTTCTTCTGTGGCGTATTTTTCAGCAGAAAATATGGAACACTATATTGCCACAGCTTCACGAATGATTCGCATTTTACAAGATCAGGGTTCATCTCTTATTTTGCTGCCATGTTGTGGAAAAAATGAAGATGTAGATAATATAACTCGCCAAATTCGACCTTTGCTGAATCCAGATGTGGTTGTATGTGTAAGTGGCTCTTTAGATGCAGACGGCCACAAAAAAAAGGCAGCTGTAGCTTTTTCGCAAAACAACACGTATGGTCCGGTTTTCTTGGATAATTCATGCCGCCCTGATATTTTTTCTACAGAAGTGGGACGTTTAGGCCTCCTTATTGGAGATGAAATGTTTCTTCCTGAAGTTGCAAGGTGCATGATGTTGGATGGGGCCCAGATGCTTCTCTGGTGCGATTCAAGACGTTATGCTATGACTGAAAAAGTGGCACGTTGTCGTGCTGCCGAGAATAGGGTTTTCCTCATGCGTTCAGGAACAGGAGAAGATGAAGATAACTCTTTTATTGTATTGCCGACAGGAGCGATTAGTGCCGCTACTGTTCCAAAAGTAGAACAGGCAGTCTCAACATATTGCCTTTTGGCAGAGGCATACAGCAAAACGGTAGTGCCGGGCACAGATGTTGTAAGAGGAAGAATACCTTACGTATATAAAGAATTGAAAAATACGCACCGAAAGGAAGATTTATAGATTGCACTTCGATGATCCTGACATTTATTTTATGAAGCAAGCTCTCGAGGAAGCCAGAAAGGGCGCTGAAAATGGAGAAGTTCCAGTAGCAGCTCTTGTAGTTTATGAAGGCCGCATTATAGGTATAGGAAAAAATTACAAACATATAGATCCTACGGCACATGCGGAGATACTTGCTATGCGTGAAGCCTCTCAACATTTGAAACGGTGGAATTTGAACGGCTGTACTCTCTATGTAACCTTGGAACCGTGCCCCATGTGTGCCGGAGCCATTGTATTAGCGCGTATTCAACGTTTGGTTTATGGTGCCTCCGATCCCCGTGCTGGAGCGTGTGGAACGCTATACAATATCGTTCAGGATTCTCGGCTCAATCATAGATGTGACATAAGAAAGGGAGTACTTGCTGAAGAAAGTTCTGAACTCCTTTGGGAGTATTTCAAGAAGAGGAGAAATAATTCTAATAAAGTAAACTCATAATCTTCCTTGCCTGCATACCATACCTGCCATTGTACTATGATATATTCGCAGTATTAGAGTTTGAATTAACTATAAGCATATTGTATAATATATGTGCTTGATTAATTTTAATGTTACATAGAAGGAGGACTTACTATGGACTTGAAAGGTTCTAAAACCGAAGCTAACTTGAGAGAAGCATTTGCAGGAGAGTCACAGGCTAGAAACAAGTACACCTACTATGCCTCTAAAGCCAAAAAAGAGGGACTCAACCAAATAGCAGCCCTTTTTGAAGAGACGGCTAACAATGAAAAAGAACACGCCAAAATTTGGTTCAAATTGTTGCACGACGGAATCCCCACGACAGATGAGAATTTAAAAGATGCTGCTGCCGGAGAAAATTACGAATGGACCGAAATGTATGAGAGCTTTGCTAAAGATGCAGAAGAAGAGGGCTTTACAAAAATTGCATATCTTTTCAAAGCTGTTGCTCAGATAGAGAAAGAGCACGAAGAGCGCTACTTGCATTTACTTAAAAACCTTGAAGAGGGGAAAGTTTTTGTAAGAGAAGATAAAAAGGCATGGAAATGTGCTAATTGTGGCCATATCTATTATGGAGAAAAAGCGCCAGAAGTTTGCCCCGTTTGTGACCATCCCCAGGCTTATTTTGAAATAAAAGCTGAAAATTATTAGAAAAAATAGAGAAGAGGCTCTTGAAAAAAGAGCCTCTTTCTTTTTCATGTACGGTCCAACATGATGCGCGTTATCTCTTTCACTTTACCTGAGTAAACGGAACAAAACTCTGGCTCATCTACTTATGAATCCTTTCATTCCCTAGACATCTACATCTAAAATCGCTATAATGCTCACGTTACGTATCTGGAGGGGTGGCCGAGTGGTCGAAGGCGATCGACTCGAAATCGATTAGGCGGCTAATACCTGCCTCGTGGGTTCAAATCCCACCCTCTCCGCCAGAAAATTATAAGAGAACTCCTGTTTAGACGGGGTTCTCTTTTTTTTAACTTGACGGATATGTGGAAAAGTGGTAATCTTCCCTATCATGAAGAAAACAAAGAAAATTCAAGAAATGCTTACAAGCTGTTTCTTTTATTATTGGTTTAGCGTGGGTCCCTCTCCGGGGGTCGACGCTTAATTGCGTTGATCTTTTAGGGCAGGGCCCCTTTCTTACAAAGAGAGGGGCCCTGTTTTTTTATACTTTTAGAGCGAGAAAAGAGGGTAGGTATTGAGCTCACAGCAATACGTTAACTAATTTACTTGATGAGGACGGTGAAAAGGATGAAAAAGGATGCCCAAGGGGGTTCTATCATCTCTCAACTTTTAGATATTACGCAGGTTAAATGGTTTAGTCGTTGGCTCATGATCGGTTTTATTTGTCAGTCTGTTCTTATTGGTGGCGGTTATGCCACAGGACGAGAACTGGTTGAATTCTTTATGATGAATGGCTTTAAGCAGGGACTATATGGAATGGCTGTTTCCACAGTTTGTTTTGCCCTCGTAGGTATCCTGACCTTTGATTATGCACGAAAGTTCAGACTTTACAATTACCGAAGCTTCTTTCAGAGCCTCTTCCCGGGTGCGACCTGGCTTGTTTTTGAGGTAGGCTATATCTTTCTTGTTGTTCTGGTTGGAGGAATTCTTTCTTCTGCAGCTGGTACCATTCTTCAGCAATGGTTTGGTGTTTCTTACTGGGTTGGAGTCTCCGTTCTTCTTGTAGGAACCTCCTTTCTGCTTTTTGCCGGAGGAAAAGTTATTTCCACCATTCTTTCATACTGGTCTTTCTTCCTTTACGCTGTTATGTTCATTTTCCTCTATTCTACTGTTCGTCATTTTGGTATGGACGGAGTGTTCGGCAGCTTAACGAGAGATCACGGAGTAGCTGCAAACTCGAATTGGATTATGGGAGGAATAAAGTATACCCTTTACAATATGGTGTCATTTGTTCTTGTTCTTTATGCATTAAAAGATACAATTAAAACAAGACGAGACGCAGTAATTAATGGCATTGTCGCCTCTATACTCATGATGATCCCCGCTGTTGTAGAGTACTTGGCTATGGCTCCTACCTATCCATCCGTTTTGCAGGAATCGGTTCCCGTTTTCGGCATCCTTAAAAATGATCTTGGCGGAGGGGTATTACTTTCTGCTTATGTATTGATGCTTTTCGGAACAAGTATTGAAACCATAACAGGTTTTGTCCATGGACTTAATGAACGAATCAATTCTGTCTACCAGGAAAAAGGACGAGAGATGTCTCATCGTATGAGAGGCGTAGTCGGGTTCGTTATATTGATTGTTTGTTTCATTTGTGCAAAAGCAGGGCTCGTTGCACTTATCGCTCGCGGCTATTCCATTATGGCATGGTATTTCCTCGTGGTTATGGTTTTGCCCTTGGCCACAGTTGGACTTATACGTTTGCGTGGAAAAGAGTTGCCATCTGTTTCTGAAAATATAGAGGAGGCGAAGATCCATGTGGAACCCTAAAGTACGTGCTCATCTTCAAGACTTTGACAGAGAGAGTTATATTCACGAATCACACTGTCCCATAGTTTTGAACTGCAACGGACTTGAATCGACGTTGCCCCATGCTCCTGAAGTTGAGGCTTTTATAAAAAATTATGATTGGGTTTCAAATATGTGGAAAACGGGAGATACCTCATATAAAGCCTTGACTGAAGAAATCTGTAATTACTGGAAAGACTTCGCAGACATTAGTGAAGAACAGATAAAAATAGGCTACGGTTCAATGCAGGTTCTTGAGCGGATTAATAAAGTCTTTCTTGATGAGCATGCAACGGTCTTGGGCTATGTGCCACAGTTCGTGGAATATATTACCGAAGTCAGAGTTTCCGGAGCACGTTTTGAAGGCATTGCCATGAGCCCTGAAGATAACTTTACGTTCCATGCCGATTCCCTTCTTGATGCTCTGAACGAGCGTCATACGTTGCTATATATAGATAATCCCAACAATCCAACGGGCCAGCTTATTCCTCTTGATGAAATTGAGGCGCTTGTCTCCAGAGCCCACGAATTAGGTGTTGTAGTTATCGTAGATGAGGCCTATGGCGATTATGCTCCTAAAGAAGCTTCGGCGGTACAGCTTCTACCTCGCTATGAAAATATTATTGTTACGCGAACGTTGACAAAGGGATTCCATTTTGCAGCAACCAGAATTGGGTATGGCATTTTCAGCGGAAGGCTTGGAGAATTTTATGATAAAGGAAACCTCCCCTTTGCGGTTCCGTCGGTAAGCGCTCTTTTGGCACGTGAGGCTCTTCGCGGGGGCTCTGTTTTAGACACTGTTCGCCAGATGATAAAGAAAGAGAAGGAAAGTCTTATCCCTGAGCTTGAAAAGAGAGGGTTTTCCGTGGCTTCCACCTATACATGTTGTCCCATATCTCTTGTCTCTGTAGAAGATCGAGATGTGGATTTGGCCCACCTTTTGGCAGAGAAGGGGATAGAGGTGCGTTCTGGCAAAGATTACCCTCATTTAGGGAAAAATTATGTCAGAATTGCAACTCCGAAAAAAGCGTCAGATTTCTTTGCTTGCCTGGATCGGTAGTGGGATAAAGCGCAACTCCTTAAGATTAACTTTTGTCTAATGTCGAAATTCTTTTTATTTTTGTAAGGGGCCATAGTTTGCTTCCTGATAACGTGATAAAGTGAATGGCGGGAATCCCAGTCCGTACGATTGGCTCCCGCCAATTCAAAGATAAATGGGCTCACCCTGTCCAATAGTAGTGGCGGAATGGAAGTTGCGG